>JBJMIH010000247.1:0-11616 GCA_045806985.1 Mycobacteriales bacterium
ATGGTCAACGGCCTCGGCGTGCTGGGCTGGGGCGTCGGCGGCATCGAGGCCGAGGCCGCGATGCTCGGCCAGCCGGTCAGCATGCTGATCCCGCGCGTGGTCGGCTTCAAGCTGTCCGGCGAGCTGCCCGAGGGCGCCACCGCCACCGACCTCGTGCTCACCATCACCGAGATGCTGCGCAAGCACGGCGTGGTGGGCAAGTTCGTGGAGTTCTACGGCCCCGGCGTCGCCAACGTGCCGCTCGCCAACCGCGCCACGATCGGCAACATGAGCCCCGAGTACGGCTCCACCTGCGCGATCTTCCCGATCGACGCGGAGACGATCCGGTACCTGCGGTTCACCGGCCGCGACGCCGCCCAGGTCGCGCTGGTGGAGGCGTACGCCAGGGAGAACCACCTCTGGCACGACCCCGACCACGAGCCGGACTACTCCGAGCGACTCGAGCTGGACCTGTCCACGATCGTGCCGTCGCTGGCCGGCCCGAAGCGCCCGCAGGACCGGGTGGCGCTGTCCGACGCGAAGCCCGGCTTCCGCCGTGTCCTGCGCGACTACGTCGAGGACAGCGGCGTCGACGAGGCCAGCGCCGAATCCTTCCCCGCCTCCGACTCGCCGGCGGTGTCCAGCAACGGCCGCGCCCGCAGGCCCACGCAGGCCACTCTGGACGGTCAGACGTTCGAGGTCGACCACGGTCACGTCGTCATCGCCGCGATCACCTCCTGCACCAACACCTCCAACCCGTCGGTGATGCTCGGCGCCGCCCTGCTCGCCAGGAAGGCGGTGGAGAAGGGCCTGTCCCGCAAGCCGTGGGTGAAGACCACGCTCGCGCCCGGCTCCAAGGTGGTCATGGACTACTACGAGCGCGCCGGCCTGGTGCCGTACCTGGAGAAGCTCGGCTTCCACCTGGTCGGGTACGGCTGCACGACCTGCATCGGCAACTCCGGCCCGCTGCCGGAGGAGGTCAGCGCGGCCGTCAACGAGGCCGACCTGGCCGTGGTGTCGGTGCTGTCCGGCAACCGGAACTTCGAGGGCCGGATCAACCCGGACGTCAAGATGAACTACCTGGCCTCGCCGCCGCTGGTGGTGGCGTACGCGCTCGCCGGCACGATGGACCTCGACCTGACCCGCGAGCCGCTCGGCGCCGACCGCGACGGCAACCCGGTGTACCTGCGCGACATCTGGCCGACCTCGCAGGAGATCCAGGAGGTCATCGACCAGGCGATCCAGTCGGAGATGTTCACCACCGACTACGCCGACGTGTTCGCCGGCGACGAGCGCTGGCAGCAGCTGCCGACGCCGACCGGCGAGACGTTCGACTGGGACGGCGAGTCCACGTACGTGCGCAAGCCCCCGTACTTCGACGGCATGGGCGCCGAGCCGGACCCGGTCACCGACATCGCGGGCGCGCGGGTGCTGGCCATGCTGGGCGACTCGGTGACCACCGACCACATCTCCCCCGCCGGCTCCATCAAGGCGGACTCGCCGGCCGGCGAGTACCTGCGTGCGCACGGCGTGCAGAAGCGGGACTTCAACTCCTACGGGTCCCGGCGCGGCAACCACGAGGTGATGATCCGCGGCACGTTCGCCAACATCCGGCTGCGCAACCAGCTGGTGCCCGGCGTGGAGGGCGGCTTCACCCGCAACCACCTGACCGGCGAGCAGGCCACCATCTACGACGCCGCGCAGGCCTACGCCGAGCGGGGCGTGCCGCTGGTGGTGCTGGCCGGCAAGGAGTACGGGTCCGGCTCGTCCCGGGACTGGGCCGCCAAGGGCACCGCGCTGCTGGGTGTCAAGGCGGTCATCGCCGAGTCCTACGAGCGCATCCACCGGTCGAACCTGATCGGCATGGGCGTGCTGCCGCTCCAGTACGCGGACGGGCAGACGGCCGCCTCACTCGGGCTGACCGGCACGGAGACGTTCACGATCACCGGGATCACGGCGCTCAACGACGGCAGGACGCCGGCGACGGTGCGGGTCAGCGCCGACGACAAGGAGTTCGAGGCGGTGGTCCGGATCGACACGCCCGGCGAGGCCGAGTACTACCGGCACGGTGGGATCATGCAGTACGTGCTGCGGTCGCTGCGGTAATTACCGTACGTACGGTTCGGGAATCATAGGATGGTCCCGTGCCGAAGGTGAGCGAAGAACACCTGGAGGCCCGGCGCCGTCAGATCCTCGACGGCGCGCGGGCCTGTTTCGCCCGCTTCGGGTACGAGGGCGCGACCGTGCGCCGGCTGGAGGAGCAGACCGGGCTGTCCCGCGGCGCGATCTTCCACCACTTCCGGGACAAGGAGACGCTGTTCCTGGCCCTGGCCGAGGAGGACGCCGCGCAGATGGCGGCGGTCGTCGCCGAGCAGGGCCTGGTGCAGGTCATGCGGGACCTGCTGAGCAACGCCCCGGACGTGGACAGGGCCGGCTGGCTGGGCACCCAGCTGGAGCTGTCCCGCCGGCTGCGCACCGATCCGGAGTTCGCCGGCCGCTGGGCGAAGCGGTCGGAGGCGGTGGCCTCCGCGACCACCGAGCGGCTGGCCCGCCAGCGCGACGCCGGCATCCTCCGTACCGACGTGGACCCGGCGACCCTCCAGCGCTTTCTGGCCCTCTGCCTGGACGGCCTGGTGATGCACCTGGCCACCGGAATGCCCGCCGACGACCTCGACCCCGTCCTCGACCTGGTCGAGGAGGCGGTCCGCCGCCGTTAGTCCACTCTGTCCGGGTGAGCACCCGTACGCTCGTCCTGTGGCAGTTCTCGACCAGGTGCGCGGTTGGGGCCTCCAGCACTGGCGCCGGCTTCGCGACACCGGCTACCGGTGGCGCGTGCGGGCCGTGGCTCGGCGGGTCGTGGCCGATGAGGAGGTCGCGGACGCCCGCGGGGCGCTGGAGGTGGAGGGCCTGGCGGACGCGGTCGCCAGCCGCTGGGCCGCGGTGGTCGGTCGTTCGCCCGCCGAACGCCGCGCGGCTCACCTGGCGGGGCTGCTGGCGCTCGGCGTCGGCGTGGGCGTGCTGCTGTTCCTCAACACGACCGGGCTGCTCGGGTGGCCGTTCCGGCGGCTGGACACCGCCCGCACCCTCACCTGGGACCAGTTCCGGCACGCCTCGCTGCGCCAGAAGGCGCACCTGGTCAACCACTGGTACGGGCCCGACGGCGGCTGGGTGGGGTACCTCGCCGTCGTGGTCATCGTGGTGGCCGGTTTCGCCCTCGCCGGCTGGCTCGTCGTCCGGGCGGCGGAACGGTGGACCAGGTGGACGGCGGCGCTCACGGACGCGGTACTGGACGAGGCGCGGGACCTGCTCGGCGCGGCGGCCAGGGCACGCGGCGCCACGACGCTCGTGGTGGACCGGGCGCCGGGCATGCGCAGGAGGTCGGACGAGCGCCACCTCGTCCGGCCGGAGCACGCCGTCCGGCTCCGCCGCATGGTGTCGGACCTGGGGGTGAGCGTCGTCGCGGTGAGTGGCGACCGCGGCGTCGGCAAGACCACGCTGCTCCGGATGCTGTCCGACCCCACGCTCGCCGGCGACAGCGACGACGACCTGCGGATGATGGTGTCGGCGCCGGTCGACTACGACGCCCGCGAGTTCGTGGTTCACCTCTATCTCACCCTGTGCCGGCAGGTCCAGCAGCACGCGGGCCCGCTGCCGTCGCCGGGCCAGCCGCTGTGGCGCCGCCTGCTGGTACTGGTCAAGCTCGGGATCGCCGGCGCCGCCGTCGGACTCATGTTGTACCTCGCCAACCCGGGCGGCTTCCGGCCGATGCTCTACTCGCTGCAGCCCCTGGCCCCGCTGTTCGCCATCCTGATGCTGGTCTACCTCACCCTGCCGGGCTCGTCGCCGGCGGAGGTGTGGTCGTCGGCGTCCTCCTCCACGTCCTCGTCCTCGTCCACCGGCGTGGTGAGCAACACGACCATGCAGGCGGAGGCGGCGGAACGGATCAGCAGGCTGCGGTACCAGCTGACGGTGAGCACCGAGCGGGCCGGGTCGCTGAGGGTGCGGGCGCTGGAGCTGAGCGGGAAGATGTCGCGGCAGCTCGCGGGGCGGATGATGACGTTTCCCGAGCTGGTGCAGGACTACCGGGAGTTCAGCGAGCAGGTGGCGGCGTGGTGGCGGGGCCGGCACGGCGGGCGGGGCCAGGTCGTGGTCGGCATCGACGAGGTGGACCGGATCGCCGACGCCGAGCAGGCGGAGCGGTTCCTCAACGAGGTGAAGGCGATCTTCGGTGCGCCGCACTGCGTGTACCTGGTGACGGTCTCCGAGCAGGCGCTCGCGGACTTCCGCCGCCGCGCCCCCGGGTTGCGCACCGCGGTCGAGAACACCTTCGACGACGTGCTGCGCCTGGACGCGCTGCCGCTCAAGCAGTCGCTCGACCTGCTCGAACGGCGGGTGCTGGGCGCACCCCGGCCGTTCCTCGCACTCTGCCACTGCCTGGCCGGCGGCGTGCCCAGGGAGATGATCCGGCTGGCCCGCACGCTGTTCCAGGCCCGGCAGGACACCGGCGACCAGGACCTGGACCGGCTGGCCGCCGAGGTGGTCCGGCACGAGATCGACACGCTCAAGCACCGGCTGACCGAGGAGGCCGCGGACCTGGACCGCGGCGACGACACGGACGCGCTGCTGGAGCGCCTGATGGACCCGGGCTGGCCACCGCCACGCGCGACCGAGCTGCTGGCGGCGGCCCGCGCGCCGGTGACGCCGGAGCACGCGTCCGCGCCGGTGCGGCGGATCGGTGACGACCTCGCCACCGCCCTGTACCTCTCCGCGACCGTGCTGGAGGTGTTCGGCGGCGGGGCGCGGACCGTGGTGGCCGCCGTCTACGACGGGGACGCGGCGGCCGGCACGCTGCTGGACGACCTGGCCGCGGTACGGCGGCTGATCGGGACGAGTCCCGGGCTGGCCAGGCGCCAGCTGGACGGGATCAGGACACGGCTCGGGCGGTGACGCGCCGGTCGCCCGGATACGGCGTCACTGTCGGATTGCCGTCTGTCCGTCCGGTCGCGGTGAGGCCCGGCACCGGTGTGCACGCACGACACGCCGGCCGGGGACCTCCTCAGCACCTGCGGAGAACTGCCCGGGCTGCGCGTGATCCTAGTCGCTTGCCCGGTATCGGCCTTGTTGTGAGAATCATGCCGCGGCGGGTGGTTCTTTGGTGAATAATTTTCATGGACGTGACGGATAAAGGGGGCTTTTCCGTGCGGATCCTGATCGTCGACGATCATCCAGTTTTCCTGTCCGGCCTGCGCGCCTTACTCGACGCGCTGCCCAACGCCGAGGTGGTGGGCGAGGCGACCCGAGGGGCGGCCGCCATCGCCGAGGCAAGCCGGCTCCGTCCCGACGTGGTGTTGATGGACATCGACATGCCGGGACTCAGCGGCATCGAGGCGACCCGGGGCATCCTCCGGGCCTGTCCCGACACCGCCGTCGTCATCCTCACGATGTTCGAGGAGGGCGACGCCGTGCTGGCGGCCATGCGGGCCGGCGCCCGCGGGTACCTGGTGAAGGGCGCCAGCCTGGACGACATCTCCCGGGCCATCGACGCGGTCGCCAGCGGCAGCATGGTGTTCGGCCCGGTCGTCGCCAACCTGGTCGCCGACCGGCTGATCCGGCCGCCGACGGCCAACGTGCCGTTCCCGCAGCTCACCAACCGCGAACGCGCGGTGCTGGAGCTGGTGGCGAACGGCGCAAGCAACACCCAGATCGCCAGGGAACTCGGACTGTCGATCAAGACGGTACGCAACTACATGTCGCGGGTGTTCGCGAAACTCCAGGTCACCCACCGAACCGAGGCCGCGGTACTGGCCCGCAGGGAGGGCATCGGCTCCTGACGGCCTTCCCGCGACACTCCAGAGGGCCCACGGAGTGTCGCGGGAAGGGGCCGTCCGCCCGCGTGCCGCTCAGGCCGCCGCGGACACCCGGGTGCGGTCTCCCGCCGGCCCGGTCGGCGTCGCCGGCCGCAGCAGCAGCACGCTCGCGCCGATGAACCAGACGAAGCCGAGGAACCGCCCGGCCGGGATGAAGAACGTGCCGAAGTAGGCGAGCAGCGACAGGATCGACAGCACGCTCAGCACCGACACCACGATCCCGAACCAGGACAGCCACACCGGCATCGCGCGGGTCCGCAGCGTCACGGTCGCGGCGACGCCGACGAAGATGCCGAGGACCGCGATGTGCGGACCGGCGCCGGTGACGAACACCAGGTCCTGCACGGACCGGGCCACCCGCAGGTCCTTCAAGGTGCTGGAGCGCGACAGCACCCACTCACCGCTGGCGGTCACCAGCAGGAACGCCGCCGCCACCGTGCCGGTCACTCTGGTCACGCCGGCCAGCGCGCCGTCCGGCTCGAGCCGGCCCACCATCGCCGCCACGTACCCGACGAACACCAGCAGCGCGATTGCCGACAGCGCCTGGAAGAACCCGGTCGCCACCAGCACGCGGTGCGTGTCCGCGTCGGCGAAGTACGTCCTGGCGTCGCTGTCCGACGACCACGGCGTGACCAGTTTCGCCGCGCCGAGCGGCTTCGGAAGGATCATGCTCACCAAGAAGAACAGGACATAACACAGGCCACTCAAGGCGCCGAGTTGCCTTTTCGCGGACGCCGCCACGGTTTCCTCCTGAGCTGGGCTGTGGGGTCTCAACCATGGCGTGCCCGTCGTTGCGCGTCGTCGGCTCGGGAACGCAAGGCGCCTGCGCGGTCCTGCGTACGGCGGCTACGTCCACTTGCGTATGTCCACACCGTCCACTCCGGCGCCGGGAGGCGGGAGGATGGCGGCGTACCCGACCCGGGAGGTGAGGAGCGTGACGGAGGCGTCCGGCAAGCTGGCGCTGGTCACCGGCGGTACCGGCGGCATCGGCAGGGCGAGTGCCGAGGGGCTGGCGCGGTGCGGTTTCCGGCTGGTGGTGACCGGCCGCGACCCCGGCCGCGGCGCGCGGGCCGTGGCCGAGCTGACCGCCGTGGCCGGCGCCGGCCGGGTCGAGTTCGAGCCGGCCGACCTCGGCTCGCAGCGGCAGACCCGCGAGCTGGCCGCCCGCGTGCTGGCCCGGCACGACCGGCTGGACGTGCTGGTCAACAACGCCGGCGGCCAGTACCCGGAACGCACCGTCACCGAGGACGGGCACGAGGGCATCTTCGCCACCAACGTGGTCGACCCGCTGCTGCTCACCCTGGAGCTGCTGCCGGCGCTGCGCAGGGCCGCGCCCAGCCGGGTGGTGTTCGTCAGCTCCGACGCCCACCAGTTCGCCAAGCTGGACCTGGACGACCTCGACTCGGAGCGGTTCTACCGGGCGCTGGACACCTACGCGCGGGCCAAGCTGCTCCAGGTGCTGGTGGCCCGCGAGCTGGCCCGCCGGCTGGAGAAGGACGGCGTGGCCGTGCACGCCGTCAACCCCGGTGCCGCCTGGACGCCACAGACCGCGCGACTGCGCCCGCACATGGTCCCGCCGTTCATGCGGCTGTACTGGCCGGTGCTGCGGCTCGTGCAGCGCCGGGCCCGGCCGGAGAAGGCCGCCACCTCCACACTCGTGGCGGCCGCCGACCCGGCCCTGGACGGCCGTACCGGCCTCTGGATCACCTCGTCCGGCAAGGTCGGCCAGCCCGGCAGGCGGGCCAGGGACGACGACGCGGCCCGCGAGGTGTACGAGCGGATCCGCGCCCTGCTCCCGGCCGACGTGGCCAGCGACGTCTGACCGGGGACCGGTCCCAGCCCGGGTGGGTACGTTCCCGATCCAGGTGGGACGGCGGCTTCACGACGGCAGGAGAACCGGCGTGTCACGGTTGCGCATCCGTGCGCCGCCCGACACCGGCGCTGCCTGACACGCTGCGAGGTACCCGTGCGCCTGATGAGACCACTGATCGGTGGAGTTCAGCACCGTCCCCGGAGCAGGAGGCTGGCGCTCGCCGCCATGGCGCTCGCACTGCTCCCGGCGGCCGTCGCGGTCGACGCGGCGACCAACGCCACGGCGTCCGCCCCCGCCGCGCCCGACTCGCGCTTCGGCGGCCCGACCGCCGACTGGCCGAGCTGGCAGAAGGACCTGTCCGGCTCCCGCTACAACGCCGACGAGCACCGGATCACCCCGCGCACCGTCGGCCAGCTCAAGCTCAAGTGGGCGTTCACGTTCGCCAACGTGCCGTACGCCCGCACCGGCAGCCAGCCGGCCGTGGTGGACGGCGTGCTGTACGTGGGCGGCCCGGACGGCACGTTCTACGCGCTGGACGCGCGCACCGGCGCCACCCGCTGGGTGTACGACCTGGCGCCGGTGGCCGGCCCGTCCACCGACCAGAACCCGAACATGGTCCGCGACGGCGCCGCCGTCTCCGGGCACCGGGTGTACTTCGGCGACAGCCGCGGCTACCTGTACGCGCTGGACACCCGCACCGGCCGGCTGGACTGGGCGACCCACCTCGACCAGAACCCGTCGACCTGGATCACCAGCTCGCCCATCGTGTACCGGGGCGCGGTCTACATCGGAGTGTCCTCCATCGAGGCCGGCTGGGTGAACACCGTGCCGAACTACCCGTGCTGCACGTTCCGCGGGCACGTGGACGCGCTCGACGCGGCCACCGGCCGCACGCTGTGGCAGCACTTCACGATCCCGCCCGCCAGCCAGGTCGGCACCTGGTCCAACGGCGCGCCCAAATACGCCCCGTCCGGCGGCGCGGTGTGGTCCAGCCCGGTGGTCGACCCGTACACCGGCACGCTGCTGGTCGGCACCGGCCAGAACTACACCGGCGAGGCCGGCGACATCGACGCCGTCACCGCGCTCGACCTGCGTACCGGCCAGGCCAGGTGGACCCGCCAGATGGCCTTCCCGGACACCTACACGCAGGCCTGCGGCAAGGCCTCCGGGCCCAACGAGTACTGCCCCGGCCAGGGCAAGGGCACCGCGCTGGACTTCGACTTCGGCGCGACCGCGAACCTGTTCTGGGCGCACGGCCGCCGCGTCGTCGGGATCGGCCAGAAGGGCGGCGTCTACCACGCGCTCGACGTGCGCACCGGCCGTACCGTGTGGCAGGCCACCCTCGCCACCGCCGACCTGACCCAGCCCGACCCGGGCGCGGCCGGCGTGCAGTGGGGCTCCAGCTACGACGGCCAGCGCATCTACGCCGCCACCTGGCGGCCGGTCGGCGGTCCCGAGCTGTACGCGCTGGACCCGGCCACCGGGAAGACGGTCTGGAAGACGCCGTCGGCGGCGGACGGGTGCAGCACCGGCGGCGCCGCGCAGGCGCCCCCCGGCGTCTGCTGGCCCGCGTTCACGCCGGCCGTGAGCAGCACGCCCGGCCTGGTGTACGAGGGCAACGCCGACGGCAAGATGCGGATCTACTCCGCGCGGACCGGCGACACGCTGTGGCAGTACGACGCGGTCCGCGACTACGACGGCGTCAACGGCGTCCCCGGCCACGGCTCGGCGCTGTCCGGCAACGGCGGGGCGGTCATCTCCCACGGGATGCTCTACGTCCAGGCCGGCTACTACCCCTACTACCCGTCCGACAAGGGCCACGTCCTGCTGGCCTTCGGGCTCTGACCCGGAGTCCCGGCCCGGCGAGGTGCTTTCCCCGCCGGGCCGGGACGGGCGACTCACGACGTCTGGACTGTCGGCCTGGGACGGTCGACGACGAAGCAGCGGAGAACGAGGGAGCACCATGGAAACCTCCGACAGCACGGTGACCACGGTCAGTGCCTGGGGCGACAACTCCAACAGCCAGCTCGGCGACGGCACCACCACCGAGCGGTACACCCCGGCCGAGGTGAAGGACCTGCGCGACGCCGTCGAGATCGAGGCCGGCAGCGGCCACGTGGTCGCCCTGCTCGCCGACGGCACCGCCGCCGCCTGGGGCCGCAACGCGTTCGGCCAGATCGGCGACGGCACCACCAGCAACCCGACAACCCCGGTGCCGGTGCAGGCGCTCAGCCGGATCACCGGCGTCGCCCCCGGCGGCGGCCACACCGCCTTCCTGCTCGCCGACGGCACCGTCTGGGCGTGCGGGGCGGGCTTCTTCGGCTGTCTCGGGCCGGAGCACCGGGGCATCTCCCCGGTCCCGGTGCCGGTCGGGCTGGACGGGGTCCGCCAGCTGGTGTCCGGCGGCGGCCACTGCGTGGCGCTGCGCGAGGACGGCACGGTGTGGACCTGGGGGCGGGACGACTTCGGCCAGCTCGGCGACGGCCCGGAGGCCGACTCCAGGCCGGGCCGGGCCAGCCAGGAGCACGCCGGCCGCAGCTACCCGTGCCGGTACATCCCAGCGCAGGTCGAGGGCCTGACCGACGTGCGGCTGGTGGCGGCCGGCGGCGGCCACAGCCTGGCCGTCCGGTCCGACGGCAGCGTGTACACCTGGGGCTGCAACGACCGCGGCCAGCTCGGCGACGGCACCACCAACCACCGGTCCTGGCCGGAGCGGGTCGCCGACCTGCCCGAGGTCACCGCGCTGGGCTGCGGGTACCACCACACGCTCGCGGTGCTCGCCGACGGCACGGTCCGCGGCTGGGGCGTGAACGACCGCGGCCAGCTCGGCGACGGCACCGTCACCAACCGCTCCCGCCCCGCCAGGGTGCTCGGCATGCGCGGCGCGGTGGCGGTGGTGGCGAGCGGGGGCGGCGGCGACATCGACCCCGGCGGCCGCGGCCACAGCATGGCGCTGCTGGACGACGGCACCGTCTGGAC
The DNA here is from genome assembly GCA_045806985.1 of Mycobacteriales bacterium. Taxonomy (GTDB): domain Bacteria; phylum Actinomycetota; class Actinomycetes; order Mycobacteriales; family JBJMIH01; genus JBJMIH01. Next base: position 10,639 of record JBJMIH010000247.1, read on the forward strand.
GTGGGGCTGCAACGACCACGGCGAGCTCGGCGACGGCACCACCACCGAGCGGCACACTCCGGTGCAGGTCACCAGCCTGCACGGGGTACGGCGGATCACCGCGGGCGGCGAGGTGCCGAACTTCCGGGAGAACCCGGGCGGCGGCTACGGACTCGCCATCCACTGACACAGATCCGGTCCCGTGGGGGGACTCAACCACCGTCCTGTGAGGAGCGTACGACCGTGACCGACCAGCAACCCGACCCGATGGCCCTGCTCGACCTCATGTTCCCGTCGACCGTGCCGTGTCTGGCCGTGGCCGCGCGGTACCGGATCGCCGACGTCCTGGTCGACGGGCCGCGCTCCGTCGAGGACATCGCCGAGCAGTCCGGCACCACCCCGTCCGCGCTGCACAAGGTCCTCCAGGTGCTCGCGGAGGACGGCATCTTCGCCGAGGTGAAGCCGGGCGTGTTCGAGAACACTCCGCTGTCGACGCTGTTGCGGCCGGACGTGCCGCAGTCGCAGTACTCGATGGCCCGGCTGATCGGCGAGCCCTGGCTGTGGTCCTGCTGGGGCCGGCTGGACCACAGCGTCGAGACCGGCAAGGCCGCCTTCGACGAGATCTTCAACATCAACACGTGGGCATGGTTCGGGCAGCACCAGGACGAGGCGCGGCTGTTCGACGGGGCGATGACCGACTTCTCGGAGGCGCTCGGCGAGCGGATCGTCCAGTCCTACCCGGAGGCCGGCAGGGCCGGGGTGATCGCCGACCTGGGCGGCGGGCAGGGCACGTTCCTGGCCACCTTCCTGGCCGCGCACCCGTCGATCCGTCGCGGCCTGCTGGTCGACCTGCCACCGGTCATCCAGAAGGCCAAGGAGCGTCCCGAGCTCGCCGACCTGGTGGGCGGCGGGCGGCTGGACTTCGTCCCCGGCGACTTCTTCCAGTCCGTACCGTCCGATGTGGACCTGTACGTCACCAAGCAGATCATGCACTCGTGG
>JBJMIH010000248.1:0-7041 GCA_045806985.1 Mycobacteriales bacterium
GGGTCCTTCGCCCCGAAGTCACGCATCGTGCGCGCCCAGATGCGCCGGGCCGCCCGGAACTTGGCGACCTCCTCCAGCAGCGTCGTGCGGGCGACGAAGAAGAAGCTGAGCCGCGGCGCGAACTCGTCCACCGCCAGCCCGGCCGCCCGCGCGGCCCGCACGTACTCGATCCCGTCCGCGAGCGTGAACGCGATCTCCTGCGCGGGCGTCGCCCCCGCCTCGGCCATGTGGTACCCGGAGATCGAGATCGTGTTCCAGCGCGGGATCTCCGCCCGGCAGTACGCGAACGTGTCGGCCACCAGCCGCAGCGACTCGGCCGGCGGGTAGATGTACGTGCCGCGGGCGATGTACTCCTTGAGCACGTCGTTCTGGATCGTCCCGGTCAGCCGGGCCGGGTCGGCGCCCTGCTCCTCGGCGACGAGCTGGTAGAGCAGCAGCAGCACGGCCGCCGGCGCGTTGATCGTCATCGAGGTGGAGACCTCGGCGAGCGGGATGCCGTCGAACAGGACCCGCATGTCCTCCAGCGAGTCGATCGCGACCCCGACCTTGCCGACCTCGCCGTGCGCGATCGGCGCGTCGGAGTCGTAGCCCATCTGCGTCGGCAGGTCGAAGGCGACCGACAGCCCGGCCGAACCGGCCCGCAGCAGGTGGTGGTACCGCTCGTTGGATTCCCGGGCGGTACCGAAACCGGCGTACTGGCGCATCGTCCAAGGGCGGTGGGTGTACATGGTTGGGTAGACCCCGCGCGTGAACGGGAATTCGCCCGGCTCCCCGACCCGCTCCGCCAACCCCTCAACAAGGTCATCCGCCCTGTACACAGGCCTGATCGGCCAGCCCGACTGCGAGAGGTGTTCGCTCATGTACTGGATAGTAGGGCGTGCCAGTTCGTTCTCACCGCCCCGGATAGGGTAAGAAAAGACCCGTTGTGACCACCTCATCGACGACCGCAGGACGAGCGATCGCCGGGCGCTACGAGCTCCTCGCCCCGATCGGTTCCGGCGGCATGGGCACCGTATGGCATGGCCGTGACCTGCTGCTTCGGCGTGAGGTCGCGGTCAAGGAGGTCGCCGTTCACCCCGGCCTGCCGCCGGAGGAACGCGCGACGCTCGTGGAGCGCACCCTGCGCGAGGCACGCGCGGCGGCCACGATCCAGCACCCGAACGTCGTCACCGTCTACGACGTCGTCTCCGAGGACGACCGCCCGTGGATCGTGATGGCGCTGCTGGACGCCCGCAGCCTCGCCGAGATCGTCAAGACGTCCGGGCCGCTACCGCCACAGGCGGTCGCGCGGATCGGGCTCCAGCTGCTCGACGCGCTGTCCGCCGCGCACCAGCGCGGCGTGCTGCACCGCGACGTCAAACCGGGCAACGTGCTGCTCGGCGAGCACGGCCAGGTGACGCTCACCGACTTCGGGGTGGCGCGCAACCCGGCGGAGAGCCCGATCACCTCGACCGGGCTGCTGCTCGGCTCGCCGTCCTACATCGCGCCGGAACGCGCCCGCGGCCGGAACGCCGGACCCCCGTCCGACCTGTTCTCGCTGGGCGCGACGCTGTACACGGCGGTGGAGGGGCGGTCGCCGTTCGACCGCGGCGAGCCGATGGAGACGCTGACCGCGGTGGTGTCCGAGCCGCCGTCGCCGTACCAGCTCGCCGGCCCGCTGGCACCGGTGCTGGACCGGCTGATGATCAAGGACCCCGACCAGCGGGCCGAGGTGCGGGAGGCGCGGGCCGGGCTGGAGCGGGTCGCCCAGGACGCGCGCTCGCTGCCGGCGCCGGCCCCGGAGCCGCCGATCGGCGGTTCGACGCAGGTGCTGCCGTACGCCACCGGCGCCGCGGCCGCCGCCGGCGGGACCTCGCCGTACGCGTCCGGATCGCCGTACGCGCAGGCCAACCAGGGCAGCTACCCGCCGGCCCCGACCGGCTACGACCAGTCCTCGCCGTATGCCCAGGGCTCGCCGTACCGCGAGGACAACAGCCTGGCCAGCGACCTGCTGGGCCCGGCGCAGGACCCGTACGGCCAGCCCGACCCGTACGGCCAGCAGGACCCGTACGGCCAGCAGGACCGGTACGCCGCGGCGCCCTCGTACCCGCCACAGCAGCAGCAGTACGCCCCCGACCAGCAGCACTACCCGCCGCAGCAGCAGGAGCCATGGCGGACGGACAGCCGCCGCTCCGGCCCCGCGCACGACAAGCGGACCGCGATCCTCGCCCTCGGCACCGCCGCCGTGCTGGTGCTGGTGGTGGCCGTGGTCGGCATCGGCTCGATGTTCGGCGGCGGCGGGAAGAAGCACGACCACAAGGCGAAGAAGACCGCCGACGGCATCCCCACCGGCTTCGTCAGGTACACCGACCCGCACGGGTTCTCGGCTGCCGTGCCGGCGGGCTGGGCGAAGACCCAGAAGGACAACACCGTGGTGGACTTCCGGGACCCGACCAAGGATCAGCTGGTCCGGCTGGAGAGCGGCGCCACCACCGGCAGCCGGATGCTGTCGGTGTGCGAGGCGGCCGAGCGGAACCAGAAACTCGGCGGCTACCACCGCATCAAGCTGGACGCGACACCGGTGGCCGGGCACCAGAACGGCTGCGAGTGGGAGTTCACCTTCGTCACCAAGAACGTCACCCGGCACGTGCTGTACCACGGCTTCCTGCAGGACGGGAAGTTCTACACGGTGTACTTCTCCACCCCGGAGACCGAGTGGCAGGCGAAGCAGAACATCCTGAACACCACCACCAGGACCCTGACGGTGACGCAGTAGCCTGCGGAAGTGACCGACGAGAGAACCGACCCGGCCACCGCAGCCAAGGCACTGGCCGAGCTGACCGGGGTTGACCGGCACGACGTGGCCGTGGTGCTGGGCTCGGGCTGGGCGCCGGCCGCCGACCGGCTGGGCGCGCCCGACCACGAGTTCGAGGTGACGCGGCTGCCGGGCTTCCCGGCCCCGTCCGTCGCCGGCCACACCGGACGGGTGCGGTCGGTCACCGTCGGTGGGCGGCGGGTGCTGGTGTTCCTCGGGCGTACCCACCTGTACGAGGGGCGTGGCGTGGAGCCGGTGGTGCACGGCGTGCGCACCGCGTGCGCGGCCGGCTGCAAGGTCGTCGTGCTCACCAACGCGGCCGGCGGGCTGCGCGCCGGGTACACCATCGGCCAGCCGGTGCTGATCGCCGACCACCTCAATCTCACCGCGCGGTCACCGCTGGTCGGGGCACGGTTCGTCGACCTCACCGACCTGTACGCGGCGCGGCTGCGGGAGCTGGCCAGGGCCGCCGAGCCGGAGCTGGCCGAGGGCGTGTACGCCGCGCTGCCCGGACCGCACTACGAGACGCCGGCCGAGATCCGGATGCTGCGCACGCTCGGCGCCGACCTGGTCGGCATGTCGACCGCGCTGGAGGCCATCGCCGCGCGGGCCGAGGGCGCGGAGGTGCTCGGCCTGTCGCTGGTCACCAACCTGGCCGCCGGCATCACCGGCGAGCCGCTCGACCACGCCGAGGTGCTGGCCGCCGGCCGCGCCGCCGCCACCAGGATGGGCGATCTACTCGCGACACTCACGGCCCGGATGTGACCGACAACCCCGTGCCCCGATGATCACGACGCGCTAAAGTGCTTTCTTCAGGCGCGTACCGGGGGGAAGGGTGGGGAACCGGACGTGAGGCCACGCCTGGGAATACTCCGTGGCGCCGTGGCCGCGACGACGTTGCTGCTGGGTATGGGGGCGGTGCAGTTCGTCGGCACGATCGCGGGCGCGGACGCGGCGACGGACCATGTCGTGACACTGACCGGGACGACGGCGTTCGACCCGGTCCGCTGGCTGGTGCCCAGGGGCGACACGGTGTCGTTCCGGAACAGCCTGCCGGCGCTGCACCTGCCGGGGCTGTCCGGGCAGCCGCAGGTCAGGGTGCAGTTCACCGATGGCAGGACGTCGCTGCTGCTCAATCCCGGCGAGCAGTCCGGGCCGTTGCAGGTGACGCGCGAGACCTGGTACTACACCATGCCGGTGCTGGACGGGATGCTGCCGTTCGGCCTCGGCGACATGGGGTACCTGGCGCCGGACGCGAGCGCGCCGGTGGTGCAGGCGCCGACCACGGCGCCCGCCGCCGACACCGGCGTCCGGGTACCGCCGGGGCAGGCCAAGAAGCGCGCGCCCACGCCCACCGCGACGACCGGGGCCGGCGCGGCGCAGGTCGGCGCCGATCCCGGCCACGACGCCGACGACACGCCCGGCCCGCCGTCGGCCACCCCGTCGTCGGCAGCCACCTCCCCCGGCGCGAGCCCAACCAGCGACCCGATCGACGCGATCGCCCGGCAGGACCCGCAGGTGCCGCCGGCCGCCGGCGGCGGCGGTGGCCGCCCCGCCGCGCGCTCGGCCTGGCTCGGCGGCGGCCTGCTGGTGCTGCTCGTGCTGTGGACCCTCATCGTCCGCGCCCTGCTGCACGAACGCCGCCGCGCCTCGTACCAGTAGTGGACGAGGTGTCAGTAGTAGACGATGTGGCCGTCGGGGTGGATGTCCGGGTCGTACCCGCCGTCCGCCGGGCAGCCCGGCACCTCGTCGCGCTTGAGCGTCGCCTCCGACACGGACAGGGTCGGGTCGGGGCCGTGGTACAGGCCCAGTGGCACGATGCAGGCCTGCCACGGGTCACGGTCGCCGTACCCGGGGTCGCCCCATGGCCAGGCCGCCGGGGTGCCGATGTCCGCCGGGGCGAGCGGCGCCGGCGGCCGCCCGACGAGCGGCCGCGGCGCGGACCGGGACCGCGACTTCACCAGGCCGAGCTTGCGGGCGCACGCGTGCCACGGCTGCCAGCCCCGCTTGCGCCACAGCGCCAGCGCCCTCCGGTCCTGCTCGACCGGTGAGGCCCGGTAGGCCTGACCCTTGCCGCCCAGCGCGTGCCAGGTGCGCGCGTCGAACTGGTACGCGCCGGTGTACCGCCCGGTGTGGCGGCGGTAGTCGCCGCCGGACTCGCAGGCCCGCAGCCGGGCCCAGGTGCCCGCGCTCGGGTCGGCCTTCGCCGGCCAGGCCAGCACCAGGCCGGCGAGCACGGTCGCCACCGTCACCGCGAACACCGGCCACACCCGCCGCGACGTCGTATGAGCAGTCCTCGTCATGGTCACCCCCCGATCCCAACGACCGGACCTCCGGCAGGTTGCTGAGAGCATGGGCGGCATGGACGACGTGCGCGCGCGAGCAGAGGCGTGGCTGGCCGAGGACCCCGACTCCGACACGCGGACCGAACTGCGGGCCGCGCTCGACGACCCGGACCGGGCGGGCGAGGTGGCCGAGTGGTTCTCCGGGCGACTGGCGTTCGGGACCGCTGGGCTGCGCGGACCGCTGCGCCCGGGACCGATGGGGATGAACCGGGCGGTGGTCCGCCGGGCCGCCGCCGGGCTGGCCGCGTACCTGACCGGCAAGGGCGAGACCGGCCGGGTGGTGGTCGGCTTCGACGCCCGGCACAAGAGCGACGACTTCGCCCGCGACACGGCGGCGGTGCTGACCGGCGCCGGGTTCGAGGTGCTGGTGATGGCCCGGCCGCTGCCCACGCCGGTGCTGGCGTACGCGGTGCGCCGGCTCGGCTGCGTGGCCGGAGTGATGGTGACGGCCAGCCACAACCCGCCTGAGGACAACGGGTACAAGGTGTACCTGGGCGACGGGGCACAACTGGTGCCGCCAGCCGACACCGAGATCGAGGCGGCGATCGCGGCGGTCGGCCCGCTCGCGTCCGTGCCGATGGGCGCCCGCTGGACCACGCTGGGCGAGGACATCCTGGAGGACTACCTCACCGCGGTCACCGGCCTCCTCGACCCGACCGCCCCGCGCGACCTGCGGATCGCCTACACGCCGCTGCACGGGGTCGGCGGCGCGGTGCTGCGCGAGGCGTTCGCGCGGGCCGGCTTCGGCGAGCCGGAGACGGTGCCGGCGCAGGCCGAGCCGGACCCCGACTTCCCAACCGTGGCGTTCCCCAACCCGGAGGAGCCGGGCGCGACCGACCTGCTGCTCACGTTGGCCGGCAACTTCAGTGCCGATCTGGCGATCGCCAACGACCCGGACGCCGACCGCTGCGCGGTGCTGGTGGGCGGCCGGATGCTGCGCGGCGACGAGGTGGGCGCGCTGCTCGCCGACCACCTGATCCGGCGTGGCCGGCACGGCGTGTACGCCACCACGGTGGTGTCCTCGTCGCTGCTGAGCAAGCTCGCGGCGGCGCGCGGCCGGCCGTACGCGGAGACGCTGACCGGGTTCAAGTGGATCATGAAGGCGACCGAGGACGTCGCCGACCTGGCGTACGGGTACGAGGAGGCGCTCGGCTACGCGGTCGCGCCCGGCCTGGTCCGCGACAAGGACGGGATCAGCGCCGCGCTGCTGGTCGCCGAGCTGGCCGCCACGCTGAAGGCCGAGGGCCGCACCCTGCGCGACCGGTTGGACGAGCTGGCCCGCGAGTTCGGCCTGCACGCCACCGACCAGCTCTCGGTACGGGTGTCGGACCTGAACGAGATCGGGGCGATGATGGCCCGGCTGCGCGCCGACCCGCCGGCCAGGCTGCTGGACGAGCCGGTCACCGAGGTGACCGACCGGCTGCCCGAGGCCGACGTGCTGACGCTGCGCGCCGACGGCCTCCGGGTGGTGGTCCGGCCGTCCGGCACCGAGCCGAAGCTCAAGGCGTACCTGGAGGTGGTCATACCGGCCGAGGGTCCGATCGACGCGGCCAGGGTGATCGCCGACAACCAGCTCCACACCCTCCGCGCCGACGTCGCCGCCGCCCTGGGCGTGTCGAACTGAGCCGTGCCGAACTCAGGCGTATCGAACCTTGGCCAGCCGGATCCAGGTTTCCGCTGCCAAGGCGGAGCGGGGCGCCGCGTGCGTTCTCGGCACGCAAGCGCCGCGACAACGCCGGCAGCGGGAAGCGCAGGTTTCGGCTGCCAAGGCGGAGCGGGCCGCCGCGTGCGTTCTCGGCACGCAAGCGCCGCGACAACGCCGGCAGCGGGAAGCGCAGGTTTCGGCTGCCAAGGCGGAGCGGGCCGCCGCGTGCGTTCTCGGCACGCAAGCGCCGCGACAAC
>JBJMIH010000249.1:0-16852 GCA_045806985.1 Mycobacteriales bacterium
CGGGAGCTGGTGCTCCGGCGGCTGATGGAGTGCCTGGGCCGGGACCGGACCAAGCACCAGGTCGCCGAGGTCACCTCGCTGGGTCTGGTGCAGATGACCCGCAAGCGGGTCGGGCAGGGCCTGCTGGAGGCTTTCTCCGAGACCTGCGAGCACTGCAAGGGTCGGGGCATCCTCGTCCACCTGGAGCCGCTGGGCGACCGCAGGGGCGGTGGTGGCAACGGCCGGAAGTCCGAGCCGGCCCGACCGGCCGCGCGGGCGGCCGAGCCGGAGCCGGTACCGGTCCAGGCTTCCCCCGCCGACGAGCCGGAGGACCTGCCGGAGGTGGTCGACGAGGCCAGCGGCTCGGTGCCGGGCGCGATGGGCGCCGAGGAGATCGAGATGGAGGCCCCGCCGGTGGCGGCGGCCCCCAAGCGGCGGACCCGCCGCCGGGTGGTGTCCCGCCCGGCCGGGCCGCCGGCGGCCGTGCCCGAATGACCCGGTACCCGAGTGTGACCCCGACCCCGATTTGACCGGGCCAGCCAGGCGTCCGGTACCCTGTAAGCCTGGCGCGTGTGACACGCGCTCCGCGTGCTGTGCACGCCCCCCGCGCGAGCGGGGGTGATTCCCACCGACCTAGTAGGAGCCCTGCGCCCGATGTACGCGATCGTGAAGACCGGCGGCAAGCAGTACAAGGTGGCCGTCGGCGACACCGTGAAGGTCGAGCTGGTGGCGGCGACCGCCGGCGAGACGGTCGCGCTGCCGGCGCTGATGGTCGTGGACGGCGACAACGTCACCACCGACGCCGACGCGCTGTCCAAGGTCACCGTGACCGGCGAGGTCGTCGGCCACGGCAAGGGCCCGAAGATCCGGATCCACCACTTCCGGAACAAGACCGGCTACCACCGCCGGCAGGGCCACCGCCAGCCGTACACCGCGATCAAGGTGACGGCGATCGACGGCCTCGGCACGAAGTAGTCAGTCCGCAGAGAGCGAATGAGAGCGTAGGAAGATGGCGCACAAGAAGGGCGCGAGCTCGACCCGCAACGGTCGCGACTCGAACGCGCAGCGACTCGGGGTGAAGCGGTTCGGCGGCCAGCTGGTCAACGCCGGCGAGATCATCGTCCGCCAGCGCGGCACCCACTTCCACCCCGGCGCCGGCGTCGGCCGCGGTGGTGACGACACCCTGTTCGCACTGGTGGAAGGCCACGTCCAGTTCGGCACCAAGCGCGGTCGCAAGACCGTCAACGTGGTACCGCCGGCGGCCTGACGGCCGCACCCACACGCGCGAAGGGCGGGCCGGAGTCTCCGGCCCGCCCTTTCGGTATGAAGAGAGGCTACAGAGCGTGACGAGTTTCGTGGACCGGGTCGTGCTGCACGTGGCGGCCGGCAACGGCGGGCACGGCTGCGCCTCCATCCACCGCGAGAAGTTCAAGCCGTTCGGCGGGCCGGACGGCGGCAACGGCGGCGACGGCGGCGACGTGGTGCTCGAGGTCGACCCCGGTGTGCACACCCTGCTCGACTTCCACTACCACCCGCACCAGAAGGCCCCGTCCGGCAAGCAGGGCCAGGGCGGCAACCGGGCCGGCGCGGCAGGCGGCGACCTGGTGCTGCGGGTGCCGGACGGCACGGTCGCGCAGACCACCGGCGGCGAGGTGCTGGCCGACCTGACCGGCGCCGGCACCCGGTTCGTGGTGGCGCAGGGCGGCAAGGGCGGCCTCGGCAACGCCGCGCTCGCCTCGCCGCGCCGCCGCCGGCCCGGGTTCGCCCTGCTCGGCGAGGCCGGCGAGGCCCTCGACGTGGTGCTGGAACTCAAGAGTGTCGCCGACGTCGGGCTGGTCGGCTTCCCGTCGGCCGGCAAGTCCAGCCTGATCGCGGCGCTGTCGGCGGCCCGGCCGAAGATCGCCGACTACCCGTTCACGACGCTCGTGCCCAACCTTGGCGTGGTGGACACCGGCGAGGTCCGGTTCACCGTGGCCGACGTGCCGGGCCTGATCCCGGGCGCGGCCCAGGGCAAGGGCCTCGGCCTGGAGTTCCTCCGGCACGTGGAGCGCTGCGCGGTGCTCGTGCACGTGGTGGACACCGCCAACGAGGAGCCCGGCCGCGACCCCGTCGCCGACATCGAGGCGATCGAGCGGGAGCTGGGCCAGTACGACGGCAGCTTCGGCTCGCTGCTGGAGCGGCCGCGGCTGGTCGTGCTCAACAAGATCGACCTGCCGCACGGGCGGGACATGGCCGACATCGTGCACGCCGACGTCGAGAAGTTCGGCTGGCCGGTGTACCAGGTCAGCGCGGCCAGCCGGGAGGGGCTGCGCGAGCTGTCCTACGCGCTGGCCCGCGAGGTCGCCGCCTACCGGGCCGGTCAGCCGGTGCCGGAGCCGACCCGGCTGGTGATCCGGCCGCGGTCGCTGGAGGACTCCGAGTACACGGTCACCGAGACCGCCGACGGCGGGTATCTGGTGCGCGGCGCCAAGCCGGAGCGCTGGGTACGGCAGACCAACTTCGACAACGACGAGGCCGTGCAGTACCTGGCCGAGCGGCTGGCCCGGATCGGCGTGGAGGACCGGCTGAAGGCGCTCGGCGCCGAGCCGGGCGCGGAGGTCACCATCGGTGACATGACGTTCGACTGGATCCCGTCGGCGGAGCTGGTCGGGTACGAGTACCAGCCGGAGCCGCCGCGGCCCAGGGCCGTCGACCGGAAGGCCGCCAGGGTGGCGCGGCGGCAGCGGGCGGAGGGCGACACTGCCGGGGACTTCGACCTCGACGCCGACAGCGACGACAGCGACGACTGGGAGGAGTAGGTGACTCGCCGATGACCAGGAGCGCGGTGGCGAACGCCGGCCTGACGGTGGTCAAGGTCGGGTCGTCGTCCCTCACCTCGGCCGCGGGCGGGCTGGCCGCCGCGTGCGTGGACGCGCTGGTGGACGCCCTGGTCACGCACGTCCCGGGACGGCTGGTGCTGGTCTCCTCCGGCGCCATCGCTGGCGGGCTGGCACCGCTCGGGCTGGCCCGCCGCCCCCGCGACCTGGCCACCCAGCAGGCCGCCGCCTCGGTCGGCCAGTCGATCCTGATGAACGCGTGGGCCGGCTCGTTCGCCCGGCACGGCCGTACGGTCGGCCAGGTGCTGCTCACCACCGACGACGTGGTGCGCAGGGCGCACTACCGGAACGCCAAGCGGACGCTGGAGCGGCTGCTCTCCCTCGGCGTGGTGCCGGTGGTGAACGAGAACGACACGGTGGCCACCGACGAGATCCGGTTCGGCGACAACGACCGGCTGGCGGCGCTGGTGGCGCACCTGGTGCACGCCGAGGCGCTGGTGTTGTTGTCCGATGTGGACGGGCTGTACGACGGCGACCCCCGGCGCGGCGACGCCACGCTGATCCCGGCCGTGTACGGCGAGGAGGAGCTGGCCGGCGTGCGGGTCGGCGGGGCCGGCCAGGGCGGTGTCGGCACCGGCGGGATGGCGTCCAAGGTGGAGGCCGCCAGGGTCGCCACGGCCGGCGGCGTGCACGTGGTGGTGGCACACGCCGGCGACGCCGGCAGCGCGGTGTCCGGCGACGAGGTCGGCACCTGGTTCGCGCCGCGCGGCCGCCGCCAGCCCAGCCGGCTGCTCTGGCTCGCGCACGCCTCCACCCCGCGCGGCCGGCTGCACCTGGACGCCGGCGCCGTGCAGGCGGTGGTGGTACGCCGCAAGTCGCTGCTGCCCGCCGGGGTGGTGGCGGTGGACGGCAGCTTCACCGCCGGCGACCCGGTGGACCTGGCCGGCCCGGACGGCACGGCGGTGGCCCGCGGGCTGGTGGCGTACGACGCCGACGAGCTGCCCCGGCTGCTCGGCCGGTCCACCCACGAACTCGGTCCGGACCACCAGCGCGAGGTGGTCCACCGCGACGACCTTGTGGTCCTTTGAGAGGTACGACATGAGCGAGACGCAGGTACGGGAGCAGGCGACCAGGGCGCGGGCGGCAGCGGCCGAGCTGGCCACGCTGACCCGGCAGGACAAGGACGCCGCGCTGCGCGCGATGGCCGACGCCCTGGAGGCGCACGCCGCGCCGGTGCTCGCGGCCAACACCGAGGACGTGCGGCGCGGGCGGGACGGCGGCACCTCCGAGGCCATGCTGGACCGGCTGGCGCTGACCGAGACGCGGGTGGCGGCGATGGCCGGCGCGCTGCGCGACACCGCCGCCCTGCCCGACCCGGTCGGCGAGGTGGTGCGCGGGTACACGCTGCCGAACGGCCTGGAGGTGCGCCAGGTCCGGGTCCCGCTCGGGGTGGTCGGCATCGTGTACGAGGGCCGGCCCAACGTCACCGTGGACGCGGCCGGGCTGTGCCTGAAGGCCGGTAACGCGGCCCTGCTGCGCGGCTCGGCCTCGGCGTACCGCAGCAACTCCGCGCTGGTGGAGGTGCTGTCCGAGGCGGCGGCCAAGGCCGGCCTGCCGGACGGCAGCGTGCAGTTGCTGCCGGCCGAGCGCGAGTCGGTCACCCACCTGATGCGCGCCCGCGGCCTGGTCGACGTGATCATCCCGCGCGGCGGCGCCGGCCTGATCTCGCACGTGGTGGAGAACTCGGTGGTCCCGGTCATCGAGACCGGCGTCGGCAACTGCCACGTGTACGTGGACGCCGACGCCGACCTGGAGATGGCCACCTCGATCATCCTGAACGCCAAGACCCAGCGGGTCAGCGTCTGCAACGCCGCCGAGACGCTGCTGGTGCACGCGGCCGTCGCCGACTCCTACCTGCCCACGATCCTGACCGCCCTGCGCGAGGCCGGCGTCACCCTGCACGGCGACGAGACCGTACGGGGCTACGCCGACGACGTCGTGCCGGCCACCGACCGGGACTGGGCCGAGGAGTACCTGTCCATGGACATGGCGGTCGCGGTGGTCCCGTCCCTGGACGCGGCCGTCGCGCACATCCGCCGGTGGGGGAGCGGCCACACCGAGGCGATCGTCACCCGCTCGCAGTCCGCCGCCCGCCGCTTCACCGCCGCGGTCGACTCGGCGGCGGTGATGGTGAACGCCTCCACCCGCTTCACCGACGGCGCCGAACTCGGCTTCGGCGCCGAGATCGGCATCTCCACCCAGAAGCTGCACGCCCGCGGCCCGATGGGCCTCCCGGAACTGACCAGCACCAAGTTCGTCATCACCGGCGAGGGCCACACCCGCCGCTGACCCGGTCCGCTTTTCCGCGCCGCGAAGGTGGCGCGGAAAAGCGGACCAGGGCTGGTCAGCCGAGGCGTTCCCGCCAGATCCGGAGGGTGGCCCAGTGGGTGCCGGCGTCGGCGGTGGACCGCAGCGTCGTGGTGAGCACGCAGTCCCGCTTGCCCTGGGCGCACTTCCCGACCCCGACCAGCTCCCAGCGGTGGGCGGGCGCCGGCGCGGCGGCGGTGGCGGTCTCGGTCCAGCTGAGCCCGCCGTCGCGGGAGGTGAGCGTGGCCGTGGTGGTGCGGCCGCCGCGCTCCAGGCGGGCGGTGACCACGCCGGACCTCGGCGGCGAGACCTCCGCGTCGTCCACCGGTCCGGTGAACGTCACCGCCGACCGCGCCCAGCCGCCGTGACCGTCGGAGGCGTAGAGCTCGTCGCCGGTGACGCCGCCGGCGATCCACAGCCGGCCGTCCGGCCCGTAGGACAGCTCGCCGGCCACCGGGGCCGGTGTGGAGGTCCACGTCGCGCCGCCGTCGGCGGTGCTGTACGCGGTCGCCTCGGAGAACGCCGCGCTGGTGGTGGTGCGGCCGAGCACCGTGCCCCGCCGGTCGTCGCCGAACGCCAGCCGCAGCGTGCCGGTCTCCGCGGCGGTCGGGGTACGGGCCGCCGTCCAGTGCGCGCCCCCGTCGTCGGTCCGGGCGACGGTGAGCGTGCCGTCCGCCGCCGAGGCCGCCCAGCCGTGCCGCGCGTCCAGGAAGTACGCCGCCCGCGCCTGCCCGGCCGCGATCCCGGGCCGGCTGTCGTGGAAGGTACGGCCGCCGTCGGTGCTGATCCGCAGCGCGTCCGGCGTGAGCACCCACCCGAAATCTCCGTCGACCAGCGCCGCGTCGAGCGGCGGCGGGTCGTCCTGGGGTGTCGCCGTCGCGCCGGCCGTCCGCGCGCACCCCGCCGCCGCGAGCACCAGCAGCGCCGAGGCCAGCACCTGTCGTCTCATCGCACGCCTCCTCACACGCAGCCCTGTGCGGTGCTCAGATGGTTGGGACCGGGGTACACGGGCCCGTCGGAGCAGTCCCGGTCGAGATTGAGGGTGATCTTGTTCCAGGTCTCGTTCCGGTCGCCGAGGAACTGCTTGTGCCGCTGGTGGTGCGCCCAGGTTCCGGCCCTGACGCCGCAGCCGCCGGCCGCGAGGTCCCTGGTGCTCGGCCTGCGGTCCCAGTACGCCCCGTCGATGAAGTCGGGCGGCGGCGAGAGCGAGGCGTAGTGCCGGAGCCCGGAGGCGCACACCGACCCGTACACGCCGGCCTTCTGCGCCGGCGCGACGTGCATCTGGGACACCCAGCCCGCCACGAACCGCTTGGTGGCGTTCAGGCAGCCGCCGTTGGCGGTGTTGAAGGGCTCCAGGTCGTAGATGATCGGCATGTTGACAGTGGCCGTCAGCCCGAGCCCGACCGCGCTCCGGTACGCCGCCAGCGCCTCGTGCCTGCCCTGCTTGTACGCGGTGGCCGGGTTGCCGGAGAACCGCCCGCGGAAGCGGGAGCAGGGCGCCTGCGGACCCACCCACAGCGGCATGAACTCGTAACCCATCTTCCGCACCTGGCCGACCCACGACTTGCTCGGCTTCCTGCAGGCGAGGTCGGACCCGCCGATGTAGAGGCCGAAGTTCCAGTACGGGGTGTGGTTCCAGAACGCGCGCATCGCGGAGATCGACGGCGGGCACGTGTCGAAGCCGAGATGCTGGCTGATGCCGTACGAGGCGAAGGCCGGCCGGGCGGTGCCCGGCACCGGATCGCCGGACACGGATACGAGTACGCCGAGCAGCAGGATGACGGCCGCGACGGCGCGGCCGACGGTCCTCCTCGGACATGCCAAGACAACCACCTCCTTTTGTCGGTCCCGCCGGAATTCAAGCTGTAACAGTATGTGATAACAAGATGACACTCCGCATACACAGGGGTGAGATTGGATTCATGGCCCCCGACCGGGGATGGCGGAGATCCGACCAAAGCTGGCGCTGACCCGGAGTTCTGGACCCGTCTCAGGGCCAGTCGACCGATTGGTCTGATGTCTGCCTTGACCCATTTGTCGGATCGTGACTACATTGCGGAGGTCACCCGCCCCTCCGAACGGAGGACCCTGCCATGCGGATCCGACGAAACCTCCGAACCCCCGCCGCGCTGCTCGCCGCCGGCCTCACCGCCTCGCTGCTGAGCCTCTACCAGCCCCCCGCCAGCGCGGCCGCGCCGCCGGCGCCCATCCCCGTCCCGCTCGACCAGTACTACTCGAACGACGGCATCGACAGCGCCGCCGCCCGCGGCGGCGACTTCGACGGTTCCGGCTACAGCTACCCCGCCGAGCAGGTCCCCGCCGGCGGCACCGCCACCGTGGGCGGCCTGCCGTTCCGCCTCGGCCCGGCCACCGCCGGCGCCGACAACGACGTGGTCGCGCTCGGCCAGGACATCGCCCTGCCCGCCGGCCGATACGTCGCCGCCGCCGTCCTCGGCGCCAGCTCGTACGGCGCCACCGGCGGCACGGCCACCGTCCACTACGCCGACGGCTCCACCACCACCGCCACGCTCGGCGAGCCGGACTGGTACTCCGGCGACGGCCCGCTGCACGCGAGCTTCCGGTACTCCCCGGACGGCGCCGACCAGCACCCGGTGTCGCTGTACCTCACCCAGGTCTGGATCGACCCGTCCAGGGACGCCACCGCGATCACCCTGCCGACCACCGCCGCGCCGGCGGCCGGCGTGTCCAGCCTGCACGTGTTCGCGATGACGTTGCAGCCGGTCGCCGCCGGCCGCGCGGTCGCGCTGCTGGACGCCCGCTCGACCACCAAGCAGCTGAACCGCTCCGGCCACCCCCAGGCCGTCGCCGTGACCGTGGAGAACGTCGGCACCGACTGGATCGACCGCGCGCACCCGCTGACCGTGACCGTCCAGTCCGGAAGCCTCGACACGGTGGCGCCGGCGACCGTGGACCGGCTGCTGCCCGGCGAGACCGCCACCGTCGAGGTCGGCGTCCGCAAGCACCCGGCCACGCTGCCGGACGGCCTGCCGGTCGGCGCCACCATCCGCGCCACCGTCAACGGCAGGACCCTGGCGACCACGCCGGCCACGCTCAAGGCCGGCATCCCGGCCTACACCACCGACGACGCCTCGCTGTCCCAGCACGAGTCGCCGGACTGGTACAACGACGCCAAGTTCGGCATCTTCATCCACTGGGGCGTGTACTCGGTGCCGGCGTGGGCGCCGGTCGGCGGCACCTACGCCGAGTGGTACTGGAACAGCATGAACTCTCCTGGCAGCCCGACCTACCTGCACCACGAGCAGACCTACGGCCAGGACTTCAACTACGACGACTTCATCCCGCGGTTCACCGCCGCCAAGTTCGACCCGAAGGCGTGGGTGCGGCTGTTCACCGACGCCGGGGCGAAGTACTTCGTGCTGACCAGCAAGCACCACGAGGGCTTCACGCTGTTCGACACCGCGACCACCCGGCGCGGCGCCGTGGACATGGGCCCGCACCAGGACCTGGTCGGCGAGCTGTTCGCCGCGGCCCGCAAGTACACGCCCAACCTGCACCCGGGCCTCTACTACTCGCTGCCGGAGTGGTACAACCCGGCCGGTCCCTGGTACGGCCACGGCCCACAGAACCCCTACACCGGACAGTCCGTGCCCTACACCGGCCAGGACCCGGCGGTGACCGACTACGTGCACCAGATCCAGGCGCCGCAGATGCACGAGATCGTGGACCAGTACCACCCGGACGTGCTGTGGTGCGACATCGGCGGGGCCAACGAGAGCCGCGGCGTGTTCGCCGACTACTTCAACTCCGCGCTGGTGCGCGGCCAGCAGGTCACCGTCGACAACCGGTGCGGCATCCCGGAGCACGACTTCACCACGCCGGAGTACACCACCTACCCGGACACGGTCGTGCAGAAGTGGGAGTCGAGCCGGGGCCTGGACCCGCACTCCTACGGGTACAACGCGCAGACCCCCGACGACGCGTACATGACCGCCGACCAGGTGGTGGACTCGCTCGTCGACATCGTCAGCAAGAACGGCAACTTCCTGCTCGACATCGGGCCGCGTGCCGACGGGACGATCCCGGAGATCATGCAGACCCGGCTGCGGGAGACCGGGGCCTGGCTGAAGGTCAACGGCGAGGCGATCTACGGGACGACGTACTGGTCCCGGATGGCGCAGCAGGGCGACCTGCGGTTCACCGTCAAGCCGAACAAGGCGTTCTACCTCACCTCGCTGGTCCGGCCGGGCAGCCAGGTGGTGGTCGACGCGCCGGTGCCGATCCGGGCCGGTGACACCGTGTCGCTGCTCGGGTACCGGGGCGGCGCGCTGCACTGGACCCAGGCGGGCGGCAGGCTGGTGATCGACGTGCCGCCGGCCGCCCAGCAGTCCGGCCGGTACGCCTGGACCTTCAAGATCGCCTACCGCGGCTGATCCGCGACCGCCGTCACCTCGCCGACCTTTTCTTCCTGCGTGAATGTCTGGTGAGGTGGCGGCGGTGGGCGAAGATGTCACCATGCGAAACCTCACCCTGGCGGAGGCAACGGAGCGTGCCGCCCTTATCTCAGTAAGTGACTACACGGTCGATCTCGATCTCACCGGGGGTGAGGAGATCTTCGGCTCGCGGAGCCGGATCGCGTTCACCAGCAGCCAGGCCGGCGCGGCCACGTTCGTGGAGCTCAGCGCCGCCGCCGTCCACTCGGTCAGGCTCAACGGCGCCGACCTCGATCCGGGTGAGGTCGTGGACGCGGACCGGCACCGGCTCGCGGTGCCCGCCGGCCTGCTCGCCGCCGGCGAGAACGTGCTCGAGGTCACCGCCGACATGCTCTACTCGCACGACGGCCAGGGCCTGCACCGCTTCACCGACCCGGCGGACGGCAAGGCGTACCTGTACGGCAACGTCGCCATGTACGACGCCCACCGGATCTTCGCCTGCTTCGACCAGCCCGACCTCAAGGCCCCCTGGACGCTGTCGGTCACCGCGCCCGCGCACTGGGTGGTGCTCGGCAACAGCCCGGGGGCCGCGGTCGGCGACGGCCGCTGGGAGTTCACCCGCAGCCAGCCGATGCCGACCTACACGATGGTGCTGGCCGCCGGCGACTACCACCACGTGCACACCGAGCACGACGGCATCCCGCTCGGCCTGTACTGCCGCGCCTCCCTCGCCGAGTTCCTGGAGGAGGACGAGCTCTTCCAGCTCACCCGCGACTGCCTGGACTACTTCCACCGCCAGTTCGACTTCCGGTACCCGTTCGGCAAGTACGACCACGTGTTCGTGCCCGAGTTCAACGCCGCCGCCATGGAGAACCCCGGGATGGTGACGGTCAGGGACGACTACCTGTTCCGGTCCACCCCGGCCGACACCGAGCGGATGTTCCGCGCGGTCATCGTGGCGCACGAGATGGCGCACATGTGGTTCGGCGACCTGGTCACCCTCAAGTGGTGGAACGACCTGTGGCTGAACGAGTCGTTCGCCGAGGTGATGGGGTACCTCGCCAACGCCGAGGCCACCCGGTTCTCCGACGCGTGGACCGAGTTCTGCGCCGGCCGCAAGGACTGGGGCTACGAGACCGACCAGCTGCCCACCACGCACCCGATCGTCACCGACATCGTGGACGTCAACTCCACGCTGCTGAACTTCGACGGCATCTCGTACTCCAAGGGCGCCGCCGTGCTCAAGCAGCTGATGGCCTACCTGGGCCGGGACGCGTTCCTCGCCGGGCTGCGGCAGTACTTCCGGCAGCACGCGTACGGCAACACCAGGCTGGACGACCTGCTCGGCGCGCTGTCCGAGGCCAGCGGCCAGGACCTGCGCGAATGGGTGGAGGCGTGGCTGCTCAGCCCGCAGATGAACACGCTGCGGCCCGAGGTCACCGTCGAGGACGGCAGGTACACCAGCGCCGCGATCGTGCAGACCGCGCCCGCCGAGTACCCCACTCTCCGTCCACACCGGATCCTCGTCGGCCGGTACGGCCGGGACGGCGACCGGCTGGTCCGCCTCGACGCGCACGAGGTCGCCGTGTCCGGGGCGCGGACCGAGCTGCCGGCCCTGGTCGGCCAGCCCGCCGCCGACCTGCTGCTGCTCAACGACGACGACCTGACCTGGGCGAAGATCCGCTTCGACGAGCGGTCGCTGGCCACCGCCAGGGCCGACCTGGCCCGGCTGGAGCCGTCGCTGCCGAGGGCGCTCACCGGGTACGCGCTGTGGGACATGACCCAGGACGCGGAACTGCCGGTCGGCGACTACGTGGCCGGGATGCTGGACGCGGTCGGCGGCGAGAGCCACACCAGCCTCGCCGAGCTGACGCTGGCCCGGGTGCGCAAGGCGATCGACGTGTACGGGCGGCCGGAGCACCGCCAGCCGCGGGACGCGGTCGTCGCCGCCCGCGCCGCCGAGCTGCTCGGCCTGGCCGGGGGCGACAGCGTGCGGCAGCTCGCGTTCGCCAGGGCGTTCGTGGCGGCCGCCACCACGCCGGAGGAGCTGACCACGCTGCGCGGCTGGCTGGACGGCAGCGCCGTGCCGGACGGCATGGAGGTCGGGCCGGACCTGCGCTGGCGGATCGTCGTCCGGCTCGCCGAGCTCGGCGCGGTCGGCGAGGCCGAGATCGCCGCCGAACTGGCCCGCGACACCACCTCGCAGGGCGAGCGCAACGCCGCCACCGCGCGGGCCGCGCAGCCGCTCGAGGCGGCCAAGCAGGCCGCGTTCGGCGTGCTCACCGACCCGGGGTCGCTCTCCAACCACCTGGTGCTGGCCGCCGCGGCCGGCATCTTCCGGCCCGGCCAGCTCGAGGTGACCCGGCCGTTCGTGGAGCGGACCATCGACCTGTACCCGAAGCTGTGGGAGATCCACGGCGAGTGGGTCGCCGGCCGGCTGTCCCGGGTGTTCTTCCCCAGCCACCACGTGGAGCCGGCCACCGCGAACAAGCTGGACCTGGTGCTCGCCGGAGACCTCGACCCGCGGGTACGCCGCCGGCTCCGCGAGCACCGCGCCGAGCTGGAACGCGCCGGGCGCACCCGCGCGGTGGACGGATAGGGAGCGCCTCGGGACCTCACGGGATCTTTATGGCGGCGCGCCTAGCGTCCGCCGCATGACTGACAACGGGATCTCACGGCGCGGGTTCCTCGGGACGGCGGCGGCGCTGGCCGCCGCCGTCCCGCTGCTCCCCGCGCCGGCACTCGCCGCGGCCCGGTCGCCGTCCGGCCGCGCCGCTCGGGCACGGGTGGGTGCGGCCTGCCCGGGCCTCGACATCGTCAGGGTGACCGACGACGGGTACGCGGTGCACGTCGAGCCCAGCCTGGCGGCCAACCCGCGCCGGCCAGGCAACCTGCTCGGCGCCAGCCAGGCCTGGACCGGCGACGGGGCCGACATGATCGCCACCTACGCGTCGTTCGACGGCGGGCGCACGTGGCGGGCCGGTGGCGCGCTGCCGCTGCCGCCCGGCGGGACCGAGGCCAACGACGTGACGATCGCCTTCGACGGCGCGGGGCGCGGGTACGTGTGCGCCACCGTGATCGGCTCCGGCGGCCGCGACGACCGCGGCGCCTGGATCTGGCGCACCGCGGACGGCGGCCGGACCTTCGCGCCACCGGTCCCGGTGGTGTCCGGCGTGTTCGTCGACCACCCCTGCATGACCGTGGACACGACCGGCGGCGTGCACGTGGCCTGGGTCGCCGAGGACCACGACGCGCTCGGCTACGGCCGGTCCACCGACGGCGGGGACACCTTCGCGGTCGTGAACACCGACCTGCCGCCGGTGGCGTTCTCGGTGAACGCGCCGGTGGTCGCGGCCGGCGCGGACGGCGGGGTGTACGTCCTCTTCGCCGGCGGCAACCCGCACTCGTCCGATCCGGACGACGACGACAAGGAACCCCCGCCGGGCGATCCCCAGGACGACGTCCAGCCGATGATCGCGTACTCGTCGGCGGACGGCGGCCTGACCTTCGGTGGCCCGGTCGTGCTCGGGCGGGGCGTGATGGACCCGGTGCTGGCCGGCGGTGTCAAGCCGGTCGCGTCGCCGGCGCTCGCCGCCTCGCGGGGCCGCCCGGCCGCGTACGCCGCCTACGTCAGCCACGAGACGGGCGCGCCGCGGTCGTCGGTGTGCGTGGCGGCCACGGACGACCGCGGCCGGACCTGGGCGGAGCCGGTCACGGTGTCGGCGGGCGACGGTGTCGTGCTGTTCATGCCGCAGCTCGCCACCGACCCGGGCGGCCGGCTGGTGCTGACCGCGTTCGCCCTGTCCGGCGGCCTCGTCGACGTGCTGATGTGGACGTCCCCCGCGTGCCGGCCGCCGCAGTTCGGCGAGCCGCGCCGCATCACCAGCCGGCCCTTCGACCCGAACCCGGCGGCCGGCGGGGTGTACAACCCCAAGCACGGCGCCTGGTGGATCGGTGACTACCAGGGTCTGGTGTGGACCCCCGCCGGCGTCCGCCCGTTCTGGAACGCCACCACCGGCACCTCGCTCGAGCTCTACACCACCCTGGTGCCGTACTAGCTGAGGTCTCCGGCGGCGGAGTCGCCCGAGGCCACGTACCCGATCAGCGCGGCGTAGTCGAGCCCGCCGAGGCCCTCGGCGGAGGCCTGGAGCAGGTAGCCCAGCGCCGCCCCGGTGAGCCGGAGCGGGCTCTCCGCGCTGGCCAGGCACAGCCCGAGGTCCTTGGCCAGCAGTTCGAGGGAGAAGGTGGTGTCGGAGTAGTCGCCGCGCGCCACCATCTCCCGCTTCTGGTTGACCGTCCAGCCGAGCGGGCCGGCGGCCAGCGCGTTCAGCGCGGTCTGCTGGTCGATGCCCAGGTACCTGGCCAGCCGCAACGACTCGCCCACGCCGGCCGCCACCACGCCGATACCGAGGTTCAGGACCACCTTGAGGGCCTGGCCGCCGCCGACGCCACCGCCGTAGGTGATCCGGTCCGGGTCGCCCCACAGCTCCAGCAGCGGCCGGGCCTCGGCCACGTCGTCCGGCGCGCCGCCGACGAACACGCCGAGCGTGCCGTCCGCCGCCGGCTTCAGCGACCCGGCGACCGGCGCGTCCACGTACCGGACCCCGGCGGTGCCCAGGTCGGCGGCCACCGCCCGGGACGTGTCCGGGCCGACCGTGGAGGCGTCGATCACCAGCGTGCCCGGCCTGGCCGCCTTCCTGACCTCGGCCGCCACCTGGCGTACCGCGTCAGGGTTGGCCAGCATCAGCACCACCGCGTCCGCGCCGGCCACCGCGTCCGCCACCGACCCCGCCTCCGTCGCCCCCAGCTCCAGCAGCGGGCCGGCCTTGCCGGGAGTCCGGTTCCACACGGTCAGCCCGTGCCCCGCCTTCGCCACGTGGGCGGCCATCCGCACGCCCATCCGACCCAGTCCGAGAAACGCCACATCCATGCCCCCAAACTATCCCGCGCCCCACTAGCGTGACGTCATGTTCGACCCCGTGGCGGAGACCGAACCGGTCGAGGAGCGTGCCAGGCGGCAGGACGCGCGGCTGCGTGCCCTGGTGGACCGGCTGCTGGCGCTGGACGGCGTGCAGGGGCGCCGGCTGCGCGCGGCCGGCGTCCAGAGCGGCGCGGACGTCTCGCTGGACGGGCTGGCCGCCCTGCCCACCACCGGCAAGGCCGACCTCTGGAAGCACTACCCGTGGGGCCTGCTGGCCGTGCCCCGCGAGCAGGTCCGTTCGGTGCACGGCTCGTCCGGCACCGCCGGGCGGCCCACGCTGGTCGCCTACACCCGCGCCGACCTGGACCTGTGGGCGGCGATGTGCGCCAGGGCGCTCGGCATGGCCGGGGCCGGGGCGGGCAGCCTGATCCACAACGCGTACGGGTACGGCCTGTTCACCGGCGGCCTCGGGCTGCACCAGGGCGCGCACGCGCTCGGCGCGACGGTGGTGCCGGCGTCCGGCGGGATGACGGCGCGGCAGGTCACGCTCATCCGTGACCTGCGGCCGGACATCCTGTGCTGCACCCCGTCGTACGCGGTCCGGCTGGGCGAGGAACTGGGCCGCGGCAGCGGCATCCGTGCCGGCCTGTTCGGCGCGGAGCCGTGGAGCGAGGGTCTGCGGGCGACGATCGAGTCGCTGCTCGGCCTGGCGGCGCTGGACATCTACGGGCTGTCGGAGGTGATCGGGCCCGGCGTGTCCGCCGAGTGCCCGGCCAGGGACGGCCTGCACGTCAACGAGGACCACTTCCTGGTGGAGGCGCTCGACCCGGCCACCGGCCGGCCGGTGCCGGACGGCACACCGGGCGAGCTGACGTTCACCACACCCACCAAGGAGGCGCTGCCGCTGCTGCGGTACCGCACCGGCGACATCGCCAGCCTGAACCGCGCCCGCTGTGGCTGCGGGCGGACCCTGGTCCGGATGAGCAAGATCATCGGACGCCGGGACGACATGGTGGTCGTGCGCGGGGTCAACGTGTACCCGTCCGAGGTGGAGGCGGTGCTGCTCGCCGATGGCGCGGTGGGGCCGCACTACCAGATCGTGCTCGACACCCGGACCCCGCTGGCCCGGCTGGTGGTGGCCTGCGAGCCGGCCGCCGGCGCCGCCCCCGAGGGCTCGGGCGACCTGGCCGAGCGGCTCGTCCGTGCCCTGCACGAACGCCTCGGCCTGACCTGCGAGGTCCGGGTGCTGCCGCCCGGTTCGGTACCCCGCGTCGAGGTCGGCAAGGCCGTCCGCCTGGCCCGCTGGACCGGCGGCCCCGCTCCCATCCCCAACCTCTAAGGTCTGACCCGTGGTGACGGAGCACGCCAAGCGGCTGGGTGTGATGGGTGGAACGTTCGATCCCGTCCACCACGGCCACCTCGTGGCCGCCTCCGAGGTGGCCAGCCTGTTCGGCCTCGACGAGGTGGTGTTCGTGCCCACCGGCCAGCCGTACCAGAAGGCCGAGAGCACGGTCAGCCCGCCCGAGGACCGGTACCTGATGACCGTGATCGCCACCGCCTCCAACCCGCGCTTCACGGTCAGCCGGTGCGACGTCGACCGGAGCGGGCCGACGTACACCATCGACACGCTGCGTGACCTGCGCGGGGTGTACGGGCCGGAGGTTGAGCTGTTCTTCATCACCGGCGCCGACGCGCTGAACCAGATCCTGACCTGGCGGGACGCGGACGAGCTGTTCTCGCTCGCGCACTTCGTCGGGGTGACCCGGCCCGGGTACGAGCTCGGCGACGCCCACCTGCCGGAAGGGGCGGTCACGCTGCTGGAGGTGCCCGCGATGGCGATCTCCTCCTCGGCCTGCCGGGAGCGGGTCGCCCGCGGCCAGCCGGTCTGGTACCTGGTGCCGGACGGCGTGGTCCAGTACATCGAGAAGCGCCGCCTCTACCGCGACCCGCCGACCGGCCGGCCGCTCTGATCAGTCGGATGATCGCGACGCAAACGGGCAGCCATCACGTGTCCGGGCGTGAGAGGCTGGAGCCGACCTGACGGACGCACCACCGAGGTAGACGTGACCGCAACTGACCGTGCTCTCGAGCTCGCCCGCGCCGCGGCGATCGCCGCCGCCGACAAGCTCGCCACCGACATCATCGCCCTCGACGTGAGCGAGCGACTCGCCATCACCGACATCTTCCTGATCGCCACCGGGACCAGTGATCGGCAGGTCCAGGCGATCGTGGAGGCGGTGGAGGAGCGACTCGCCAGGGACCTGGGCACCAAGCCGACCCGCCGGGAGGGCGAGCGGGAAGGCCGGTGGGTGCTCCTCGACTACGTGGACGTGGTGATCCACGTCCAGCACAGCGAG
>JBJMIH010000250.1:0-70818 GCA_045806985.1 Mycobacteriales bacterium
CAACCGCGAGGACGCCGAGCACCTGTCGGCGATGGCGGCGGGCTTCCAGAGCCTGGCTCGCGGGGTCGGCCGGCACTTCAGGGGTGGGGCGGTACGGCAGACCATCATCGAGATGGAGGGCGCGTTCCTGTTCGTCGCCGCGGCCGGCAAGGGCACCTGCCTCGCCGTCCTCGCCGACGCGGAAGCCGACGCCGGCCTGGTCGCGTACGAGATGGCAGTCCTGGTCAAGCGGGTCGGGGAGCACCTCGCGACGCACCCGCGACCGTTGTTCACCGCGAATCCGATGTCCTGAGAGGACCGGCGATGAGCCCCCAGGAAAGGTGGCTCGACGAGGCCGCTGGGCCCGTCGTCCGCCCCTATGCGGTGACCCAGGGCCGTACCCGGCCCACCGGGGAGGCGTTCGACCTGATCGCGGTCGTCGTCGCCACCGGCTCGGGCGCGGCGGGTCTCGCCGGGCTGGACGGGCTGGGTCCCGAGCACCTGACATTGTTGCGGTGGTGCCGGCAGCCGACGTTCGTCGCGGACCTGTCCGCCGACCTCGACCTGCCCCTCGGCGTCATCCGGATCCTGCTCGCCGACCTGCGGGACCGCGGCCTGGTACTCGTGCAGAGCCCGCCGTCCCGGCACCAGCAGCCTGACGCGGACATATTGAAGGAAGTGCTCAATGGCCTACGGGCGCTATGACAACGACGGCTACGAGGCAGACCAGATGCCGACAGCCATCAAGATTCTGATCGCCGGGGGGTTCGGCGTAGGCAAGACCACGATGGTGGGCGCGGTCAGCGAGATCAGAACGCTGAACACCGAGGCGCCCCTCACCGCCGAGTCGATCGGGGTCGACGACACCGTCGGCGTCGAGCACAAGACCACCACCACGGTGGCCATGGACTTCGGGCGGATCACCCTGCAGGACGACCTGGTGCTGTACCTGTTCGGGACGCCCGGCCAGCGGCGGTTCTGGTTCATGTGGGACGAGCTGGCGATGGGCGCGGTGGGGGCGGTGGTCCTCGCCGACACCCGCCGGCTCACCGCGTGCTTTCCCTCCGTGGACTACTTCGAGCAGCGCCACATCCCGTTCGTCGTGGCCGTGAACTGCTTCGACGGCGCCCGCCGGCACGACCCCAACCACGTGCGCACCGCGCTGGACCTCGACCCGGAGGTACCGGTGGTGCTGTGCGACGCCCGGCGGCGCGACTCGGCCAAGGCCGTGCTCATCACGCTGGTGGAGCGGGCACTCCGGCTGATCCAGAAGGCATCCGCCTAGTGGTCCGGGACGGCTCCCCTCGGTGTCACGATCAAGGAGTTGTGTCCGCGTTTTCGTGTGACAACGCGGGCACAACTCCTTGATCGTGACGGGGCGGCCGTGGCCGGGAGGTGCGTAGGCACGGTCCCGGCCACGACCCGTACCCCCCGCCCCCCGTACGGGGTGCCCGCGGTCAGCCCTGGCGGAGCTGCCTGCGGTACCGGCTGTTCGCGGGCAGGAACAGCAGCACGATGGCGACCAGGCCGACCACCACCGACAGCCAGTCCACGCCCTTCGCGAGGCCGGGGCAGGTGTCGGTGGCCTCGCGCACCGCCAGCCCGCCGTAGCTCAGCAGCACCAGCGTCAGCACGATCCGCGCCCACAGGGCGGCCTTCCTGGCCAGCAGCGTGAACAGCGCCACGAGGACGGCCAGCACGAGGCCGATGACGGCGCGGCTCTTGAGCGTCGAGTACGCGTCGTCGACGATCGCGTCGTACAGCGCGCCACGGGGAAGCTTGCCGCGCAGGAACGACCTGCCCTGCGTGAAGATGACCACCGCGCTCAGCACCCCGAGCGCGGCGGTGAGCGCGGCCAGCATGACGCCGCCCGTCAGGGTCCGCGGCCGGGCGGGCGCGCCGGACTCCACCGGCAGCCCGCGCCGCTGCTCCGGACCGGCGGCGGCCGCCGTGCGTTCGTACGAACTCATGCGGGTAACTCCTTGGATGTGGATGAGACAGCGGAGTCTGTCCGGGCCCGCCACACAGCCGGCCACACCCGCGCCACACCGCCAGCCGATTTCGGGTATGCAGTACCGGTGAAGTTCGGCGTGCTCGGGCCGCTGGCGGTGTGGACCCCCGCCGGCGGGAAGGTGACCCTGCGCAGCCGCCGCCAGCGCACGCTGCTGGCGGTGACGCTGTTCCGCGCCAACCAGCCGGTACCCGTCGACCAGCTGGTGGAGGCGCTGTGGGCCGGCTCGCCGCCCGCGTCCTGGCTGTCCAACCTGCACACCTACGTGTCCCGGCTACGCGACCTGCTGGACGACGTGGCCGGCCCGGACCGGCTCGACCACCTCGACGGCTGCTACCTGCTGCGGGTCGAGCCGGACGAGCTGGACCTGCTGGTGTTCGCCAGGGAGGCCGCCGCCGGCCGGGAGGCGGCGGCCGCGCACGACCCGGTACGGGCGGTCGGCCACTTCCGCCGGGCGCTCGCGCAATGGCGCGGCCCGCACCCGCTGCCGGAGCTGTCGCTGCCGCTGCTCGAACCCGATCTGGCCAGGCTGGACGCGGACCGGCTGGCCGTGACCGAGGAGCGGATCGACGCCGAGCTCGCGGTCGGCGGGCACCGCGGCCTGCTCGGCGAGCTGGACGAGCTGATCGCCGCGCACCCGCTGCGCGAGCGGTTCCACGCGCAGCTGATGATCGCGCTGGCCAGGGGCGGCCGGCGGGCCGACGCGCTGACCGCGTACCGGCGGGCGCGGGCTGCGCTGGTCGAGGAGCTGGGCGTCGAGCCGGGACGGGAGCTGCGCCGGGTACACGAGGCGATCCTGCGCGGGGAGGACCCCGGCGGCGCGGACAGCGGCCCGGCCGCCGCCTTCCCGGTCCGGCAACTGCCGCCCGACCTGCCCGACTTCACCGGCCGTACCGGCGAGATCGCCGCCGTGACCAGGCTGCTCACCACCGGCCGGGACGGCGCGCCGCTGGTCGTGGTGTGCGGCAACCCGGGCGCCGGCAAGAGCGCGCTCGCGGTCCGGGTGGCGGCCCGGCTGCGGGCGGACTTCCCGGACGGCGCGCTGTTCGTGCACCTGGCCGGCGCGTCGCCGGAGCCGCGTCAGCCGGCCGACGTGCTCGGCGAGCTGCTGGCCGGGTTCGGCGTCTCGCCGGCGGCGATCCCGGCGGACCTGGAGGCCAGGGCGGCGATGTACCGGGCCAGGCTGGCCGGCCGCCGGATGCTCGTGCTGCTGGACGACGCGGCCGGGCCGGCCCAGGTACGCCCGCTGCTGCCGGGCAGCGCCGGCTCGGCCACCCTGGTCACCAGCCGGCGCCGGCTGTCCGGGCTGGCCGGCGCCCGCACGGTCCCGCTCGGCCCGCTCACCCCCGACGACGCGCGGGCGCTGATGCGCAGGCTGGTCGGCGACGAGCGGATGGACCGCGCGCCCGACCAGGCGGTGCGGATCATCGACGCGTGCGGCAGCCTGGCGCTCGCCGTCCGGATCGCCGGCTCCCGGCTGGCCACCCGCCCGCACCTGCCGCTGCACCACCTGGCCGACCGGCTGGCCGACGAGCGGCGGCGGCTGGACGAGCTGGCCGTCGACGACCTCCAGGTCCGGGCCAGCCTGGAGCTCAGCTACCGGTCGCTGTCGCCGCCGACCCGGCGCGCGTTCCGCCTGCTCGGCCTGCTCGGGCCGGTCGCGGTGGCGGCGTGGACGGTCGCGGTGCTGCTCGACCAGCCGGACGCCGACCCGGTGGTGGAGGAGATGGTCGAGGCCGGCCTGCTGGAGCCGTGGTGCCAGGACGAGACCGGCGAACCCCGGTACCGCCTGCACGACCTGCTGCGCGTGTACGCCGGCGAGCGGGCGCGGGCCGAGGAGGACGAGCCCGACCGGCTGGCCGTGCCGCGCCGCCTCCTCGCCGCCGCCCTGGAGCTGGCCGCCGAGGCCGCCGAGCGGGTACCCCGTACCCTCGCGATGTCCGACCTGGACGGTGTGCCGCCGCGCGACCTGCCCGCCGTCAAGGTCCGCTGGCCTTCCGGTGACCCGCTCGCCCGGTTCACCGCCGAGCGGGCGGTGGTGACCGCGACCGTCCACCTGGCCTGCGACACCGGGCAGTACCGGGAGGCCGCGTACCTGGCCGGCCGGCTGCGCGGGTTCCTCTGGCCGCACGACCACGGGCCGGCGCTGGAGGAGATCCACCGCGCGGTGCTGGCCGCGGCCGGCCGGGCCGGCGACGAGTACGCCGCCGCGACCGCGGAGCACTGCCTCGGCGTGCTGCTGGCCGCCACCGGCCGGTACCGGGAGGCGGCGCCGATCTGCACCCGCACGGTGGCGGCGTTCGAGCGGCTCGGCGACTCCTACGCCCTCGGCTGCGCCCTGGTGGATCTCGCGACCTGTCTCATGGATCAGGGCGCGGTCGCCGCCGAGGCGGTCGCGCACGCCACCCGGGGCGCGGAGATCTTCCGCGCCAGCCGGCAGCCGTTCGCCGAGGCCAACGCCAAGCGGGTGGCGGCGGAGGCGCTGGCCAGGCTGGGCCGGATGGCCGAGTCGCTGGCCACCAGCAGGGACGCGCTGGTGCTCGCCCGCGCGGCCGGCGAGCCCCGGCTGGTCGCGCTGGTGCTGAACAGCATGGTCACCGCGCTGGCCGCCACCGGCGAGCTGGCCGAGGCGCGGACCGCCGCCGAGGAGGCGCTGCGGGTGGTGCGCGGCCTCGGCGACCGTACCGGCACCGCGATCGTGCTGCGCCAGCTCGGCATCATCTACGCCCGGCTGGGGCTGCGCCGGGAGGCGCGGGCCGTGTTCGAGGAGCGGCACGAGCTGTCCGTGGCGATGCGGGAGCGGCGCATCTCGGTGGTCACCGAGCGCGACCTGGCCGCGATCGCGCTGGGCGACGGCGGCGGCGACGGCGGCGGCGACGGCGGTGTGGAGGCGGCCGTGGCCGTGCTGGAGCGCTGCCTGGAGGCGTTCCGCGAGATGGGCACCGTCCGCCAGCAGGCCGCCACGCTCCAGCTGCTGGCCAGGGCCTACGAGCTGCTCGGCGCCGCCGTCCCGGCCGAAGGGTCGCGGCGGGAGGCGGACCGGCTGGCCGGCGCCGCCGACCCCACCGTCACCTCGGCGGTGGCGGGGCTGCTGGTGCTGGCCGGGCTGCCCGCCGGCGGCTGAGCGCGGCGGAGCAGCACGCCGACGGCGGCCGCCCCGGCGGCGAGCGCGCCGGCCGCCCAGACGCTGGCGACGCCGTAGGAGTGCACGGCGGCCACCGTGTTCAGCACCGCCACCCCGACCGCGCCGCCGACCTGCTGCGCGGTACCGAGCACCGCCGACATCACCCCGGCGTCGCGGGCCGGCACGCCGCCCATCGCCAGCGTCACCGCCGGGGTCAACACGCAGCCGGAGCCGAGACCGAGCACCACCTCGGCGGGCAGCAGGCCGGTCGGGTACGGGGTACCCGCCCCGCACCGGGCCAGCAGCAGCATCCCGGCGGCGGACACCAGCATTCCCGGCACGATCAGGTAGCCGGCCGGTATCCGGGGCAGCAGCCGGGCCGCGAGCTGCGACGCGGTGAGGACGGTGGTGATCGAGGCCGGCAGCAGCGCCGCGCCGGTGGCCAGCGGCGAGTACCGCATCACCGTCTGGAGCAGGTACGTCATGAACAGGAACATGCCGAACATCGCGCCCATCGTGACGGTGATCGCGAGCACCGCTGCCGCTCGCGGCGTCCTTGCGCTGAGCAGCCGGGGCGGCAGCAGCGGGCGCCGGGTGCGGGCCTGCTGGGCGGCGAACGCGGCGGCCAGCACCACGGCCGCCGCCAGCGTGCCGACCACGACCGGCGCGCTCCAGCCGCGGGCGCCCGCGGT
Organism: Mycobacteriales bacterium; assembly: GCA_045806985.1. Lineage (GTDB taxonomy): Bacteria > Actinomycetota > Actinomycetes > Mycobacteriales > JBJMIH01 > JBJMIH01. Next base: position 5,807 of record JBJMIH010000250.1, read on the forward strand.
GGCCAGGCCGTACACCAGCGCGACCGTGGCCGCCCCGCCGAGCGCCGCGCCGGACAGGTCCAGCGGCGCGTCCCGGTGGCCGGGCACGGACGGAAGCAGCACCGCCGCCGCGACCAGCGCGGCCAGCGCGACCGGAGTGTTGAGGTACAGGCACCAGCGCCAGTCGAAGGCGCTGGTGATCAGCCCGCCGGTGAACAGCCCGACCGCGCCGCCGGCACCGAGGATCGCGCTGAACAGGCCGAACGCCTTGGCCCGCTCGGCCGGTTCGGTGAACGTCACCGCCAGCAGCGACAGCGTGGGCGGGCTGAGCAGCGCCGCGAACGCGCCCTGGGCGGCACGGGCGGCGATCAGCATGGCTGGCCCGGTGGCCGCGCCACCGACCGCCGACGCGACCGCGAACCCGGCCACGCCGATCAGCAGCGTCCGCCGCGCCCCGAGCCGGTCGGCGATCCGGCCACCGGCCAGCAGCAACCCGCCGAAGGCCAGCGAGTACGCGGTCACCACCCACTGCCGGCCCGAATCGGACAGGCCCATCGCGTGCTGCACCCTGGGCAGCGCGACGTTCACGATCGTCAGGTCGAGCATCACGATCAGCCGGGCGAGGCTGACCACGGCAAGGATCCACCAGCGGCTTCGGCTCATGCCTGGCAGTAAAGCTTAACCCGGTCAATCAATCAACTTGGTAAAGATACTGTCCAGGTCATAGACTGTGGCCGTGAACCAGCCCGCCGCCGGCCTGCGTGAGCGCAAGAAGGAGCGGACCCGCCAGGCCCTCTCCGAAACCGCGATCGCGATGTTCCTCGCCTCCGGGTTCGACCAGGTGTCGGTCGCCGACATCGCGGCCGCCGCCGAGGTGTCCAAACCGACGCTGTTCAAGTACTTCCCCACCAAGGAGGACCTGGTCCTGCACCGGATCGCCGACCACGAGGACGAGGCCGCCCGCACGGTCGCCACCCGCCGGCCCGGCGAGACCCCCCTCGCGGCCCTGCGCCGCCACTTCCTCGACGGCCTCGCCCGCCGCGATCCGGTCACCGGCCTCAGCGACCATCCCGCCGTGCTGGCCTTCCACCGGCTGCTGTACACCACCCCCAGCCTGGCCGCCCGCATCCCGCAGTTCACCGGCCGCGCCGAGGCCGCGCTCGCCGCCGCCCTCCGCGACACCACCCCCACCGACCCCGACGACATCACCCCCGAGGTGGCCGCCGCCCAGGTCATCGCCACCCAACGCGTCCTCGCCCTGCGCACCTACCACCAGATCGCCGCCGGCCACCCCGCCGACACCCTCTACCCCGCCGCCCGCACCGCCGCCCACCAAGCCTTCGACCTCCTCACCACCGGCCTCACCCCCACCTACGCCTGACGCCCGTACGCACGGCCCTGCGGTCGAGGAGGCTTCAGGTTCGCTGGAGGGTCCGCGTCAGTCTGAACAAGCCCGGGCTTGAGGAATGTAAGGAATGGCTCTTCAACATAAAGGACCAAGGGCTATTCCAATTGCTATCCAATAATTGTCGCCGGGTGGTCCGGAATGGCTTATCATCCCTATTGTTGGCGACTCTCTCGAGCCCTTTCCTTGCAGGGCGCCTTGACTCCACCATCGCCGGTCCGGGTCACCGGGCCACAACCCCAGGCGCGGTGACACATGATCGGGCGGAGCGGCAGGCATCGCGCACCGGTGGCAGGTTCCGACGAGGCCGGCCTTGTCGGGCGACGGGTCGAGACTCGCTCGTGGGCCGAGGAGAGGCCCTGTTGCGGCGGCTACCAGCAGCTCATCGTGCTGGAGTTCGTGGTCCGGATGGTCCTGCTCGTCTCGGCGTTCGTCGTGGCGGTGCTCATGCTGCTCACGTCCGCATCGGCGGCCGAGTACGCCGCCCCGACGGTCATCGCGGCGATCGGAGCGATCGTCCGGCTTGGCCCGCTGCACCGCGGCAATCACCACAACGACAAGTCGGCATGACTTTGAAGCTCTGCCTTCTTCGATTCGAATAGGCCATTTCTAAACGATGAGCATGCGGGTGTAGTGGGATGCCGGCTCGTACCCGGGGAGTTCAATGGGCTCGCCGTCGACCTCGACCCAGGCATGGAACCGGCGCGGATCCGTCGCGGTCCCGAGGCACCAGTCGACAGCCCGTCGTCGCAACGACGCGGCCAGCACGGCTGTCATCGACAGCTCCAGGCAGGCGGCGCGCCCCAGATACCGGCGCGCCGCCAGCGCGGAGGCCGCCATCGTCGCGTGTGCCTCCGCCGGCGTGGCCGACCGCGTGACCCAATACCGCCGGACCGAGAGCAGCCGCATCGCCGTCCCAAACGGCAGCCGGCGCAGGAACAGTGCGAGCGGAAACGCGATGACGGTGCTGATCCTGTCGGCCCGACTCGGCCGCCCCGCGTCACGCCGGTGCGGCGACTCCGGCCGTCCTGTTGCGGTACGACCAGGCGGACGTCGATCGGCGGCTGCCGCTGGCGCGCCCGGTTCGAGCAGTCCACGGGTCGTCAACCCGGTGATCAGCTGCTCGGCATCGCCTCGCACGCGACCGGGCGGGACGGCGGGATGGCACCTCACCAGGGCCGTGATCGCGCGCTCCACGTCGCCGTGACGAGTCAGCTCCTGCCACAGGACCTCGCCGGGCCGGTTGAGCGCGTGCAGGTGGCCGGTCTCGCTGTTGAGCAGCACGAGGCGGCCGGAGTCCTCGACGGTGGTCCGCACGTGGGCGGGTACGTGGACCTCAGTCATCGAGGCGCCCGATCTCGCGCGACCGCAGCCAGACCTCCAGGGCCACCAGCCGTTCCAGCGACAGGAACGGTACCGGATTGCCCAGGTCGGCCCGGCTGACGGCGGCGAGCACCGGACCCGGTTCGACAAGTCCGAGATCGGCCACCCGCGGCGCGGCGAACATCTTCCTGAGAGTGGCCCGCGCGCTGCGCAGACCCTGGTACATCTCCGCCGTGTAGTCACCCTTGCCCTGCCGCCCGAAAACCTCCGCCGGGACCAGGCCCTCCATCGCCTTCGCCAGCAGGGGCTTGGCTCTCGGTGGATCGGCTCGACGGTAGGCGGCAGTGCCGAGGCAGGCGCGAACCACGGCATGGTCGAAGAACGGCGCGTGCAGCCGCACGCCGAGCCGGTCCGCGGCGCCGTCCCGGAAGAGCCGGTGGTCCGCGGCGTTGGTAAGGAGCTCCTGTCGCGCGATGTGGTCGCCCACCCGACCCCCGGAATCGGAGTCCTCCGCGCAGGACCTGGCCGCCGTGGCCAACGCCGCTCGTGCCGAGCGGGTCAACCAGGTCGTCTCGGCGCCGGGCGCGGGCCACCAGCCGATGGGTGGGGTCGAGGTGAGCTCGGGCGAGGCCGGTACGGGCCGCTCCCACGCCGTGGCCAGTCGTACGAATGCCGCCGGCAGGTCGACCCTGGTCAGCCGGGCGGCTTCCCTCAGCAGCCGGGCCGGGGACATCCGCCAACCGTGGGCCAATGATGTCGCATCGCGAACCGCCCGGCGGAGGTGGCCCCGGCGCAGCAGGTCGGTCAGGTAGCTCGGTGGCGCCGTCAGGAGCGCGTCGCCGCCGTCGCCGACGAGGTGCACGGTGGAGCCGGCGTCGGCGACCGGACCAAGTCGCAGGGGGATGCGAGCGATCATCGCACTCACATCAGGCTCGTCGCTCGGCGGCCCCAGGTCGTCGAGGCGAGCGAAGGTGAGCGAAGTCGATGAGCCCAGCACGATCCGATGGTCGATGCGCGGGTCCAGTTGCGCGAACTTCTCCGCGTACGAGAGGTCGTCGGCCGGCACCAGCGGATTGTGGTATGTAAAGGCGCTCAGGGAGTCGGTCTCCCTGACGGCCAGGAAGGCCAACGCCGTCGAGTCGAGGCCGCCGCTGAAGTCCGCGGTCACGCGATCGGCCTGCGACACCCGCTCCCGTACGGCCACTGAAAGGGCTTCCCGGAATCGTGTGGCGACCTCCTCCAGCGGCTCATCCCGTTGCGGACTGAGAGCCTCGTAGGTCCACTCCCGGAGGCCATCCGTAGCGAATCTGAGCGCGCGGCCGCCGCCGAGAGACTTCACCGCCGCGAATGCCGACCTCCCCGCCATCAGTGCCGGCACGGTCGGTGCGGCGAAGAACGCCGTCAGCCGCAGGGAATCCAGCTCCGATCCCACCTCGCGGGCGACGGGCGTCGCCCGGCTCCCGACAACCAGTGTGTGATCGCGGTAGGCGTAGTACCAGGGAAACTGCCCTGCGACGTCGGCGAACAGAATGACCTCGCGGTCATCGGGCCGAATCATCAGGGCATAGCAGCCGGGCCAATAGGTGAGTCTCTCCCAACGGCGATCGGCCAGGGCGGTGACAAAGTCGCGTTCCATCCGGCTGTCCGCAGCCAGACACTGGCCCCGTACTATGAGCTCCGCGCCCTCAATAGTGACGGTACGAAAATCTCCCGGATCGGAGAGCCCGACCAAACGCGCGATGGGCCATTGCGGTCGGCTAGCCGTAGTAATACTGCCCGTTCTGGTCATTGCGACCACCGCCGGCGCTTCCGAGTACGACATTCCGGACCTTGCCGAGATCGAGGACTTCCGGCGGCTCGTAGCCCTCCGTAGCCTCCGCCTCCTGGCTGCGAGCCTCGGTCACGTCATCTCGCGGCTGGACAGATCTAGGCTGCTGGCCGCCCTTCCGCCGGAACTCCACCGTCATTCACCCCTGGTCGCCACTGTGGTCCGCCCGCGCTGTGGCGCCGGTGCAGCGTCTCCGCTGAGAGTAGTGATCCTCGCTGCCACTGTCAGGATTTTAGTAGGGGAGTTCAATCTCAGGTTAGTCGGGGGAGCTGTCTCAGGCGTAGAGGAGGCTGAGCGCCAGCGCACCGCGTGCCTCGGACTCGGCGCCAAGTGCGTTCAGGGTCATCTCGAAGTCGCTGCCGACCACGCCGGAGAGCGCGTACTGCTTCAGTATCTGCCAGACGCCGGTGAGTAGCGTGTCCCCGGTCCTCGCGAGCGGGCCACCCAGCACGACAGAGTGGGGGTCGAACAGGTTGCAGAGGCTCGCCAACGCCAGCCCGAAGCTGCGACCGGCATCCTCCACGACGCGAGTGAACGCCGGATCGCCGCCGCCCGAGCGTACGCGGTCGACCAGCGTCTCCAGACTGCTCGGCAGGTCCGGCATGTAGTAGCCGCTGAAGGCCTCGCGAATCTCGTCCAGCAGGGCCGGGTCGCCGGCGATGGTCTCCAGGCAACCCCGGTTTCCACAGCGACACACCGGGCCGCTCGGATTGATCGTGAGATGCCCGATCTCGCCAGCCAGGCCGTGCCGGCCGCGGAAGATGCGGCCGTCGATGACGATGCCGGCCCCGATGGGCGATCCCGTTTTCAGGTAGACCAGGCTCTCCTTACCCTTGCCCGCGCCGTAGAGGAATTCGCCGAAGGCGCCCATGTTGGCGTCATTGTCGGCGATCACCGGCAGGCCGAGCTTGTCGCTGAGCGCCTTGCCAGGTCGGTAGCTCGGCGACCAGGGAACCAGGACGGGCGGAGCCAGCTGGCCGTTCACCGGCTCGATGGCGGCGGGTACGGCCAGCCCGACCGAGGTGATGTTCTCCTTGGTCATGCCGGTCCGCGTGACGGCTGAGTCGATCATTCCGATCACCTCGGTCAGCCAGACGTTCTCGCCTCGGTCCGCGCCCAGACCGGTGCTGACGGTCTGCACCCCGCTCTCGTCCAGCTTGCGGGCGATCACGGTGAGGTGACGCAGTCCGAGCTCCACCCCGACAGCGACAGAGTGCGTCGGGGGACGGAGCTGCACCGTCCGTGCTCCGCCGCTCTCCTCGACCGTCACGAGTTGGTCGCGTTCGAGTTCCTTGACGACGGTGGAGATGGTCGCTTGGGAAAGGCCGGTCAGCTGGGCGAGCTTTGCCTGGGTGGCGGATTCGATCATGACGTTTCGGAGGACACGCTGCTTGTTCTGGTCCCTTTGCGTGCTGGATCGGAGCAGCTCACGGATGTCTACGGCGGGCATCTCGCTCCTGAATAGCGGAACCGTTCGGAATGATGGGGGCCGCGTGATGCCCCGAGCTGTTCACTGTGGATTTCACAAACAGCGGGGCTTCATCCTGAATTATGGCATCGTTCAACCTGTACGCGTCCAGCCGTCTCGCCTGTCAACCTGGGCCTCCGGCGGGTGGCCGGCGATCCTGGCGGCGGGTCCGACCAGCCACGCCGCCTGCGGTATGACATAAAACCGTGACGCCTCCGTCTGATTGCCACCGGCCTGGTCAGCAGGTGCTTTCAGCTCGTAGGTGCCACGGTTCAAGTTGCAATCGAGCATACCCATGCACATCGGCGAGGGGCCAGACACGCCGGGGAATCTTCGGAGACAGGGGTGGGCCGCCGGCGGGTGGCCGGCGGCCCATGGCGGGGTGGGGTTGGTTGGGGGTTAGAGGCCGACCTTTCCGGTGCCGGCGCCGCTGGTGACGATGGACTTGACGTTGGCGGCGGGGTCGGCGGTGTAGGAGTAGGGGATGGCGGCGACGCTGCCGCTGTTGCGGGTCTGCTCGGCTCCGGAGCCGGTCAGGAAGTCACCGGAGACCTTCAGGTTGCCGTCGGGGGAGTCGCCTGTCTGGATGACTGTCGGATGGGCGACATTCTCGAAGTAGTTGTGCTCGGACAGGACGCCGGCGTTGCAGGTGGAGGCGATGCCGTAGCCGCTGTTGCCGACGTAGTAGTTGTTGTACACGTGGACCGGGTTGCCGAAGCGGACCCGCGGGTGCCGCTGGGTGGTCGCGTCGAACCAGTTGTGGTGGTACGTGACGCGCAGATGCCCGAGGTCCTCGGCCTGGTTGTTGTCGTCGTGGCCGAGCAGCGCGGTCTTGTCGTGGTTGTGGAAGTGGTTCCAGGACACCGTGATGAAGTCGGAGGACCGCTTGATGTCGACCAGGCCGTCGTGGCCGTTGGACAGGTCGTTGTGGTCGATCCAGACGTTGGTGGAGTACTGGACGTTGATGGAGTCATCGTCCGCGTTCTTGAGTACCAGGTTGCGGATGATCACGTTGTGGACGGAGGCGACGTTGAGGCCGCCGCCGGTCAGGCCGGAGTTGGAGCCGAGGCCGAGGACGGACTTGTTGGCCGCGACCTTGTGCATGCCGGACAGCGAGATCATCCCGGACACGTGGATGGTCATCGCGCTGCTGGACTGCAGCGCGCTGTCCAGCGCGGAGGCCGTGGTGACCGTCACGCTGGAGCCGCCGGCGCCGCCGGTCGTGCCGCCGTTCTGGCCGCCCCAGCCGATGGGAGCGCTCTCAAAGGCAGCAGGTGACACCGGGGCCGCCGACGCCGTGGTGCTGGCGGAGGAGACCGCGGCGACCGCGGCGAGGGCGGTGGCGGCCGCCGCCGCGGGCAGCAGGCCCGGTCGGCGGAGGTGAGCCCGTGCCGATCCGATCGTGAGCATGTGGATCCCCCTTGATCGTGGGTGGGCTGTGGAGGTGGGACGAGTACGGTGCGGAAAGCGCTTTCCAGCGAGGAATCTAGCTATATGTCCGTTTCGTGTCAACAGGCCCTCACGTTGTCCCGCGCCCCCGAAGCGGAATGCCCAGCGTCCTACCCAGCTCGCGACCCAGCTGTCCGCCCAGCTCAGCCCCGCACGCTCTGTCTACCGGCGGCACCCGTCCGCCGGGAAAGGAGCGGAAGGCTATGTGCGTGGTCAGCTACGTGGTGGACCTCCCCGAGGTCCTCGACTGGTTCAAGAGTCCGTTCAGCGGCAGCGGCCCGGAGGGCAACTGCGTGGAGGTCGCCGGCGCGGGCAGCCGGGTCGCCGTCCGCGACTCGAAGGACCGGGACGGTACGGTCCTGGCCTTCGACAAGTCGTGCTGGGCGTCGTTCCTGAACGACCTCCGCGCGGGGGCGTACGAGCTCGGCTGACGCCGGGGAACCGGGGTGCCGGGCCGCGTCGGTCCGGCACCCCGGCGCGCTCACCGGAGCAGGGTGTCGTCCTGCTTCTCGGCCATCTCGGCGAAATCGGCGATGAACTCGCGCGTCCGTTCCGGGTCGAGGGCGTAGCCGCTGGCCTGGGTGAACGCGGCCCGGTACCGCGCCACCTCCTCGAGCTGCTCGACGAACGCCGCACCCTCGAGGTGCTCCACGTAGACGACCTGCGGATCGGTCCCGCTGAACTCGAAGAGGTGGAAGGCGAAGCCCATCGCCTGGTGCGGGCCGGCGTCGAACGGCAGCACCCGCAACGTGATGTTCGGCCGCTCGGAGACCGCGATCAGTGCCTCGTACTGGTCCTTCATCACCTTGGGTCCGCCGACCCTCCGCCGCAGCACCGCCTCGTCGAGGACGGCGTGCAGTGCGGGCGCGTCCGGTCGCTCCAGCACCTGCTGGCGCCGCATCCGCAGGTCGACGTAGCGGTCGAGGACCGCGGGCGGGTAGTCGTCGCGCGAGTTCATCAGGAACGTCGTGTACCCCGTCGTCTGGAGCAGGCCGGGGACCAGGTTGGTCTCGTGGACGTACAGCGCGGTGGCCTCGTCCTCCAGGCTCAGCAGCTTCTCCAGGCCCGTCTCCGGTTTCACCAGGTCGGCGTACGGGTGCCACCAGCCCTTGCGCCGGGCCTGGCGGACCATCTCCAGCAGCGCCTCGCGCTGGTCGCCGGCCACGTCGTAGAGGTCGAGCAGTTCCTTGGCGTCCTGGATCCGGACCGTGACCTGGCCGTTCTCGATCCGGCTCACCTTGGCCGGCGAGCACTCGAGGTAGTCGGCGACCTCTTCGAGGGTCTGGCCCGACGCGGCGCGCAGGCGCCGCAGCTCGACGGCGAGCCGGCGACGCCGGACCAGCGGATTCCCGCCACCCGAAGTCATCTGACCACGCTCATTTCCGGGCTTCATGCCCACCGGCCCCTCACGGTACCCAGGCCGCCGGTACGTGAGAAACCTTAACGTCTGCATCTTCCCATATGCAATTTGCACGGCTAGATTCGACACATGCGCACGTACCGCCCCAGGACTCCGCGGTACGGACGAAGTATGCCGAGTCACAGCCGTCCCAGTCGTCACCCTCGGCACGGAAGGCTGTTTGTGTCGAACATGACCGTACGTACCAGTAAGAAGTCGCAAATCTCGCCTTGCAATTATCCCTCAGCAATGTACTGTTTCCGGCAATCCTGGTGGCACATCAGATGCCACGAGCGCAGCGGGGTGGTCTGCGACTTGGAGGAGACGGTGGGGGATTACGCCGGGAAACAGCCGGATCGTCGGCGGGACGTGGCCGCCGCCTTCCGGCGACTACGGACCGAAGCCGGGCTGACCGTGGAGGACGTCGCGATCCGGCTGGAGTGCGGGCCGGCGAGGGTCATTCAGCTCGAGGCCGGGATGGCCACCCTGGGGGTCACGGACGCCCGCGACCTGCTCGACCTGTACCGGGTCGGCGGACAGGCGCGCGAGGCTCTGCTGGAGAGGGCACGCGCCGCCCGGCGGCAGAGCTGGTGGACCTCGTTCGGCGACATGATCGACGAGTCCGTCGAGACGATGCTGATCCTCGAGGACGAGGCCACCGGGTTGTGCACGTACCAGTCCAGCCTCGTCCCCGGCATCCTGCAGACGGAGCAGTACGCGAGGGAACTGATCTCGACCATGCGTGACCAGCCACTCGAGGTGGTGGAGCGGCTGGTCGATCTCCGCGTGGGTCGCCAGCGGATCTTCGATCGGGCCGTGCCGCCGCGCCTGACGGTGGTGCTCGACGAGGCGGCGCTGCGCCGGCCGGTGGGCGGCGTCCGTGTCATGCGGGAGCAGGTGCGGCGGCTCATCGCCTGCGCGTCCTGGCCGACGATTTCGCTGCACGTGCTGCCGTTCGAGGCCGGGCCGCACCAGGCGATGGGCTTCACCTTCCACATCTACGAGTTCACCAACGGGGACCCGAAGACCATCCAGCTGGAACTCCTCGATCGCGTGCAGATGGTGGATCAGGTCGAGGAGGCCGGCCGCTACCTGGCCGCCTTCGACCAGGCGCTCTCCATCGCGCTTGACGCCGAGAAATCACGGCAGTTCCTCCTCGACCTGGACATGAGCCACTGACGGAGGTGTGCATGGCCAGGTCGCGGCACACCGGTGCCGCCCACGCTGCCGGGCAGGGACGTACCTCAGTCCCTCGTCCCTGCCCGGCCTTCTTCGTGCGCTCGCTCCGGTCAGGCGAAATCGAAGTCGCCAGCGTGCGCACCGGCGAGGAACGCCTCCCATTCCGCGTGGGTGAAGTACAGGACGGCGTCGCTGGACCTGTCCTTCGAGTCGCGGACGGCCACGTGGTCGCCGATGAAGGCGACCTCGACGCAGTTCGGGTTCGCGGCGCCCGAGTACGAGCTCTTGCGGTAGCCGTGCTGGCCGGATCCGATCACTGTCTACCTCCTGTGGTTGGGCGGCTGACCACCGCCGGCTCCGGACACCCTCGGCCTCGGACCTGGGCACCCGGCTGGTTCGCCGGCTGGGTCATTTCCTGGGGGATTTCCTTCCTGCGCGCCGGGGAGGGAGTGGCTCGATGACCGGGCAGGTACGGATCACGCTGCTGGGACCGCCGTCGCTCGAGGTGGCAGGGGTGGAGGTGGACCTGGGGCGGCCGCTGAACTGGTGCCTGTTCGCCCGCCTCGCGGTGGAGGAGGGCCGCCAGCTCACCCTGCGGACGCTGCGCCGGGCGCTGTGGGGGCGCGAGGAGGCGGACCGCAAGGCGCTGGAGAAGCCGGCCAGCGAGATCCGGACGGCGCTGACCCGGGCGGGACTCGACGGCAACGCGATGCTTCCGCGCGGCAACGACGGGTACCGCCTGCTGGTGCCGGCCGGCGCGACCGTCGACCTGTACCGGTACCGGGAGGCGAACAGGCTCGGCCGCGCGCTGGAACGCCAGGATCCCGCCGAGGCGGCCCGCCTCCTGGCGGAGGCGTTGGCGTGGTGGCGCGGTGATCCGCTGGCGGGCCTGTCCTCCTTTCCCTGGGCTGAGGGGTACCAGCGTGCCCTCGACGAGGAGCGGCGGAAGACGCAGATCGCATTCTTCAAGGTCAGACTCGCGCTTGGTCACGGTGCAGATCTGATTCCCGATTTGTCCGGTCTATACCAAATTTACTCCGAGGACGGTCAGATCCGACAGCTTCTGGCGCGCGCGTACTTCCAGGCGGACAGGGTCGCGGAGGCACAGCGGATCGATCGCCGGTTCGACCCCGAACAGGAGAGAAGGCTGATGAAGAAGGTGGACCCCGAGGAGGCTCAGGTCGTGCCCCTACCGGTCGACGCCGGTGCGGACGGCGAGCCGGCGCCGGCGGCGGACGACCCGGTGGCGGAGGAGCCGGTGGCGGCCGCGGAGACCACGGTGATCACGGCCAACACGGTGGGGAACGTCTTCCAGGACAAGGTGGAGTTCCACGGCGACCTGAACCAGAAGATCTGGCCGGTGGAGCCGTGAGGGCGAGATGACGTCGCCAGCACCCGGACCCGGGCCCGCCGAGGAACCCGCCGCTCCCGACTCCGGACCGGCGCCGGAGCGGGGTGCTGGCCCGGCCCGGCGGCTCGCCGAGGACGAGGACCGGCCGGTCTCCCAGCAGGACGCGCTGCGCGGGGTCGAGCAGGACGACGACGTGGTGCAGGCCGAGGCGACGCGGGTGGCGGCGATCGCGGCGCGGTCCGTCGAGTGGCTGCGCACCGGCGCGACCGGGCCGGTGATCGGCGCGCTCAACCTGTTCCAGGGTCCGGTGACCTTCGGCGGCGACATGAACGTGGCCGGCGCGGGCGGCGGGCGGCGCGCGACCCGGGGTCCGGAGCGCCTCACCGCGGCCGCGCTGTCCGCCCACACCACCGGGTACCTGCCGCCGCCCAGGTACGAGCGGGCGCGGACGCTGCTGCGGGACGGCCGGGTGCTGGTGCTCGCCGAGGGCAGCGGCCGGGAGGCGGCCGGCGTCAACCTGCTCACCGAGGTCCTGGACGCGGGCGAGCGGGCGGTGTACCGGATGGACAGGGCGACCGCCGGCGCGCTGTTCGACGGCGGCGCCGGCTGGAAGCCGCCGCACCAGCACTGCGGGTACCTGGTCACCGCGCACGACGGGTACGCCGGCGAGACCGGGCCGGTGCCGGACCGGCTGGACGGGGCCTGGCTGGAGCGGCTCGTGCGCGCCGTCACCGAGGCCCGCTGCTACCTGGTGCTGGTGGTCGACGCGGTGCCGGCCGGCCTGCGGGCCGCCGGGAACGCCGAGAACCTCGCCCGGCACGTCGTCGACGACCTCGGCGGACCGGACCTGACCGGGATCGTCGAGCTGCGGGTGCTGGGCGCCGACCCGGACCCGGCCGAGGCCGCCCGGCTGCGGGCGCGGCTCACCGACACCGGCGCGCTGGAGGCGCTGCGCGAGCAGCCCTGGCCGCGCACTGCCGCCCGGCTCGCCGCGGTGCTCCGGGACGGCGGCGACCTGGCCGCCGAGGTGCGCGCGCTGCGCGACCCGACGGACCAGGTGCTCGCGTGGTTCGCCACGCACGGTGAGCCGGAGTCGGTCTGCTTCGCGCTCGCCGCCGCCACCCTCGCCGGTACCAGCTACCTGACCGTGGCCGACGCGGCGGTCGCCCTGCACAGGGTGCTGTGGCCGCCGGCCCGCGACGAGGAGTTGCCGCCGCTGCGCTTCCGCCGCCGGATGGCGGTCGAGCAGCCCTGGCTCGAGGTCGACACCACCGGCGGCTCCGGCGTGCCGGTGGTCCGCTTCCGCAACCCGCTGCTCCAGCAGGCTGTCCTCGAGTACGCCTGGACCGACCTGGACGGCCAGCGGGACGGCCTGCTCGCCTGGCTGGGCCGGCTGGCCACCCATCCCGACCTGGAGGTACGGGCACGCGCCGCGGTGGCGGCCGGGGTGATCGCCGGCACCGATCTCAACCACGCCGTCCACCGGCTGCTGCGGCCGTGGGCGGAGGGCACCTCCGCGGCCCTGCGGCAGGCCGCGGCTCTCGCGCTCGGCGTGGTGGGCAGCCGGGCCGGGTACGCGTCCGCGGTCTGGGAACTGCTGGAGGGCTGGGCGGCCGGCAGCCCGCAAGCCCGCAACCGGCGGTTGCCGACCGCGGCGGCGCTGGCCGCGGGTGGCCTGCTCGGCACCTCCGACCCCGAGCGGGCCCTCGCGGTCCTGCGTACCGTCCTCTACCACGGCCTCGACCGGGACGACTGGGGCCCGTTCCAGCCGGTGTCGCTCGCGCTCAGCCAGCTCGCCGAGGCCGACCACGTCGCGCCGGTGCTGGCGGCGCTGCTCGAATGGTCGGCGGCGCGGGACGGCTCGCCGGAGGTGGCGAAGGCGCTGGCCGCGTTCGTGACCGTGGCCCGCCAGGTCCCGGCGAACTCGCCGCTGCCGCCGCTGCTGGCGGCCGCCCCCGACCACCACGACGCGCTGGTCGAGCTGTGGGCGCGGGCGCTGGCCCGGCAGCCGGTGCAGCCGGTCGCGCTGGCCGCCCTGCGGGAGTGGCTGGACACCCACGCCGCCACCGACCGCGCCGCCCGCCGTGCCGTCTTCGACCTGGTCGCGGGCATCGCCCGGGTGTCCGGCCGGAACCGCGAACGGCTGGAGTGGTACCTGCGCCTGTGGGCGGACGACCCGAACGAGCCGTCCGCGATGTCACGGCGCGCCCTCGGCGTCCTGGAGCGACCGGCGAATCCCGCTCCGAACGAGGTGGTGGTGACGTGACGTACGACCCGATCCTCGAGTCCCGGCCGGTACCCCGGGTGCGGGTGCTCAGTCCGCTCCGCCCGCCGCGGCCCGGCACCGCGCTGGTCCTGGTCCGCTACCGGGGCGAGGCCGTCGCGGTGCCGCACGGTCAGCCGATCCCGGAGGCGCGCTGGTCGGCCTACCGGTGGGCGTACCTGGTGGACGTCGCCGACCACCGGCTGGTCCTGGAGACGCCGCTGCTCAGCCGCGACCCCAACGTCGCCTTCCGCGGCCGCGTCTCGCTGACCTGCCGGGTGATCGACCCGGTCGAGGTGATCACCCGCGGCATCCGGGACATGGGCGCGGCCCTGCGCGAGCACGTGCAGCGGATGCTGCGCCGGGTCAGCGGGGACTACGACATCGGCCAGTTCCACCAGGCCGAGGACGCGCTCAACGACCGGGCCAGGACGTGCACCGGCGACTCGGCGGTACGGCTGCGCGAGATCGACGTCGAGCTGTTGGTCGAGACCCGGCCGCGCACCCTGCTCACCGGAAACCCGATCGAGTCGCTGGTCGCCGAGATCGTGGAGCGGGAAGGCCCGCGGGCCGCGCTGGCCTGGATCGACGAGGCCGAGTCCGCCGAGCGCGAGCAGCTGCTCAGGGCGCTGCGGGTGGTACTCGACCGGAATCCCGACCACGAGCCCTTCGGCCGGGCGCCGTCCGGGTCCGGTCCGCCACGCACGAGCCAGCCGCCGCCCGGCCCGGACCGGACTCGGCCCCGGTCCGGCCGGGTGCGCGGCGTCCCGCCGGACGCCGGCCACCAGGACCGGTAGGACTGGCAGGACCGGTAGGGCCGGCAGGACCGGCAGGGTCAGAAGTAGTCGAGGAGTTGGGCGGGCGGGCCGGCGGCGAGGAGGTCGAGGGCGGCCGGGTCGGCGCCGGATTCGCAGCGGAGCAGGCCGGCCTCCTGGAGCGCGTGCGGGCGGGCGGTGCCGGCGTAGAGCAGGGCGAAGCCGCGGATGGACAGGTACAGGCCGGGTTGGCCGGCGGCAGGGACCAGCTGGCCGGCGCCGTCGGCGAGTTCGAGGCGCCAGGCGCCCGCGTTCCACGGCGCCAGCTCGTCCTCCAGCACGAACTCGACCGCGCCACGTGCCGAGGCCGGCCAGCCACGGTCGGTGACCGCCCGGACCGCGTCGACAGGGCGGAGCATCCAGCGGGCGCAATCGTGCTCGGCGGCGGCCTCCAGCGGCAGCCGCAGCGCGGTGGCCTCGCCCTCCAGCGGCCGTACCCGCAGCACCTGCGCCACGCTGTGCCAGCTGGCCAGCACCCCGACCAGTTCGGTGGCCGCCTCGGCGGTGACCGCCAGCGCGTCGTCCACGTGCAGCAGCGCGCCGTGCCGGTACCCCTCGCCGCGCCGCCACCGCGCGTACCCGACCAGCTGGTCGCCGTCCTCCACCAGCGTCAGCCCGTCGATGCCGTCGGGCAGGCCGTCGCCGTCGCCGGCCACGTCGAACAGCGGCCCGCGGCGGGTCAACATGCCGCACCGGGACCTGGCGATCCGCTCGTACAGATCGGCGCAGGCCGGCAGGTCGGCGCGGCCGCCGGGCCGGGTCACCAGCTTCGGCGACGGGCGGGGCCTGGCCAGCTCCGCAGTGGCGGTGTCGAGAGTGCGCATCGCCCCGACCCGCTCCCAGCCGTAGCTCTGGTACGGCGCGGCCACGGTCGGGTAGAGCGCGCTCACCGCCGCGCCGCGCTCCCTGGCGTCGCGCAGCAGCCTGGACAGCACCGCCCTGGCCACCCCGCGCCCGCGCGCCTCCGGCAGCACGGCGACCCCGCCGATGTCCGCCGCGGCCAGCCGCCGTCCCTGCCACCACTGGTCGTGGTGCAGGTCGTTGGCCTTGCCGACCAGCCGCCCGGACGCGTCGAACGCGCCGTACCGGGTCACGCCGGCCCGGGGCGCGAGCGCGACCGGCGGGGCTTCGGCCGGCCCGTACCCGAAGGCCAGCCGGCCCAGGGCCCACGCCTCCCGCCGGTCACCGTCGTCGCGCAGTTCCCGTACCTCGATGCCCGCCGTGCCCGCGCCACCGTCCATCCGCCGACCGTAACCGATCGGGCGGGTCAGCCGGCCCGCGCCTTCTCCAGCAGTTCGGCGAGGACATCCATGCCGCGGCGCTTGCCGCTCTCCATGCCGTGGTCCACCATCCAGTCGCGGTCGGCGACCGACTGGAAGACCGAGGTCACGGTGACCTTCGTCCGGCCGCCCGCGTCCTCGAGCGTGACCGTCTCCAGCACGACCCGGGCCGGGGTGTCCTCGTACTCGAAGGTGTAGACGAGCCGCTCCGGCGGCGTGATCTGGTGGTACACGCCGTGGAACCCGTACTCGACGCCGTTCTCGTCGTGGTCGACGTACCGCCAACGTCCGCCCGGTCGCACCTCCATCCTGTCGATGACGAGCTCGCGGTGGCCCAGGCCCCACCACCGCCGGATCGCGTCCGGGTCGGTGAACATCGAGAAGACGAGCTCGCGCGGGGCGTCGAAGGTCCGCGTGACGACGACCTCCTGCCGGTCGGGCTGGGCGGTGAAGCTCGTCATGACGGTGCGTCCTTCCCCTGGTCGGTGAGCGCGCGCAGCTGCGCGTCGAGCCGGTCGAACCGGTCCTCCCAGCGCCGCCGGTGGTTCGCCAGCCACTCCGCCGCGTCCGCCAGCGGCGCGGGCTGGAGGCGGCACGGCCGGAACTGCCCGTCCCTGCCGCGGGTGATGAGCCCGGCGCGCTCCAGCACCTTGAGGTGCTTGGAGACCGCCTGGAGGCTGATCGGGAACGGCTCGGCCAGCTCGTTGACCGTGGCCTCCCCGGTGGCGAGCCGGTCCAGGATGGCGCGGCGGGTCGGGTCCGCGAGCGCGCCGAACACCCCGCTGAGCTGGTCCTGGTCCACCGACATGGCTACCCGATCCGCCTGATGTTCAACCGTTGGGTTTAGCGTACCCGGCGCGCGCCGCCAGCACCGCCGGCAGGTGCTCCGCCGCCCAGGCGCACTGGGCCGCCATCGGCTCGAAGAGCGACCGGCCGAGGTCGGTGAGCTCGTACTCGACGCGGGCCGGGATCTCCGGGTACGCGGTCCTGGTCACCATCCCGTCCCGCTCCAGCGCGCGCAGCGATTCGGTCAGCACCTTCGGCGTGATGCCGCGCAGCGGCACCCGGAGTTCGGAGAACCGGCGCGGCCCGTCCCGCAGGCAGGTGACGATCTTCGCCGTCCACTTGTCGCCGATCCGCATCGGCACGCCTCCCGCCGGCCCGCAGCCGGCGAACATGTCCGGATCCAGTGGCTTCCTCACCAGCCCAGTATCGTTGCGGAAACCATGGGTGCGCCGCCTAGCGTGCTGGTCATGAGCACAATCGCGATCTTCGGAGCGGGCGGTCGGGCCGGTCGGGCGGCGGTCGCCGAGGCGGCAGCGCGCGGGCACCGGGTCACCGCGGTGGTCCGCCACCCGTCCCGGTACCCGGACCTGGCTGGCGAGCGGGTCAGCGTCGTCGCCGGCGACAGCACCGACGCGGCGAGCGTGGCCGCGGTGGCGGCCGGGCACGACGGCGCGATCGGCGCGGCGATCCGGCTGGACGTGCCGGCCGGCGAGTACCTGCCCGCCGCCGCCCGCGCCCTCGCCAGCGGCCTGACCAGCGCGGGCGTGGGCCGGCTGGTCTTCATCGGGATCGGCACCACGCTGGAGACCGCGCCCGGCGTGCCGGTCCACGACGCGCCGGACTTCCCGGCGGAGTACCGGGCCTTCTCGCTCGGGCACGCGGCGGCGCTGGACGTGTTCGCCGGTACCACCGGCCCGCTGGACTGGCTGGTGGTGGCGCCGCCGCCGACCCTGCTGGACGCCGACGGCCCGCGCACCGGCCGGTACCGGATCGGCGGCCGGCAGGTGCTCCCCGACATCGGGGACGGCCCGTTCCGCTACGCCGACCTCGCCGTCGCGCTGCTGGACGAGATCGACACCCCGCGCCACCACCGCACCCTGGTCGCGGTCAACTGGCGGTAGCCGCCGCCATCACGGTGGCCGACCGGCGGCTACCTCAACGAGTCGGGTCCGCTGCCGCGGTGACCGGCGCGACGGTGTGGCGCAGGAAGACCGTGCCGTCGTCGCCGACCAGGATGTGCCGCGGGACGAGCGGGCGTACCGCCGGCAGCATCGGCCCGTCGATGATCCGGCCCGCGCCCGGCCCGGTGAGCAGCGGCGCCACCGACAGGCACAGCTCGTCCACCCGGTCCGCGGCGGCCAGCGTGCCGAGCAGGCGCGGCCCGCCCTCGCACAGCACCCGCCGCAGGCCCCGCCCACCCAGCGCGTCCATCGCGGCCGCCGGCGCGAACTCCTCCTCGCCGCACTCCACCACGTCGGCGATGGCGGCCAGCGCCTTGCGCCGCTCGGCCGGCGCGCCCGCGTGGGTGAGCACGAGCGGCCGCACCGGCGCCCCGGCCAGCGCGTCGGTGGCCGGGTCGAGCTCCAGCCGGCTGGAGACGATGGCGAGTACCGGGTGCTCGGCCAGGCCGTGCGCCAGCCGCCACTCCCGCCGGGACCGGTCCAACCGCAGCGGCCGGTAACCCTCGATCCGCAGCGTGCCCGCGCCGACCAGCACCACGTCGGTGAGCATCCGCAGGATGCGGAACAGGTGCTGGTCGTCGGGGCCGGACAGCGCCTGGGACAGGCCGTTGTGGGTGACCGCGCCGTCCATGCTGGCGACGAAGTTGACCCGCACGTGCGGCCGGTCGCCGCCGTCCGGGTACGGGTGCGCGGCGACCAGCTCCTCGTCGCTCAACGGCTGTTCGGTGGCCTGCGGCCAGGCTCTACGCAACATCTACGGGCTCCCAGCTCGCGACGAAGTACCCCACACCGTACGGAGCCGCCCGGTAGGTCAGCTCGGCACGCCACGCCGCCCCCCCGGCGGCCCCGGCCAGCACCTGCCAGGCCGCGCGGCCGCCAGCCCGCACCTCGTCGGCGGCGTCCGGGTCGAGAGCGGCCAGGCTGGCGGTGTCGGCGCCGGCGAGCGCCCCGGCGACGATCGTGTCGTACGCCTCCGCGCGGGGATGCAGGTGGGCGGGGGCGTGCTCGCTGCCGCGGGCCGAACCGTCGCCCATCACCAGCAGCGCCAGCCGGCCGGCGGACGCGGCCAGCTCCCGCCCGAGCGCGAGGCACTCGGCCGCCGGCGCGTCGCCGGCGACGGTGAGCCCGGTGAGCGGTACCCGCCCGCCGGCCGCGCTCCGCCGCACGATCCACCCGCCGACCAGCAGCGGCAGCGGCAGCGGTTCGCCACCGGGCTCGTCGCCAGGCCCGTCGCCGCCGAAGTCCACGCGTACCTGCGGCGTCCCGTACGCGGCCAGCGTGCCGGCCGAGCTGGCCGGGTACCGCCGGGTGTCCCGGTCGGCGCCCACCACCAGCACGGTGTCCGGCCCGGCCGCGAGCAGCCGGTCGACCGCGTCCACGCACGCCGCCCGCAGGTCGTCCAGCTCGGCGCTGCCGCCGGCCGCGATCTCCGGGATCAGCAGCGGGGGATGCGGGCACACGGCGGCCGCGACGACGGGCACCGGCTCACCGTACCGGCGAGGGCTCGACGGGGATGGTGTTCCAGCGCGGCGCGGTACCCGCCAGGTCGTCGCGGCCGACCGCCCGCAGCTCCCCGGCCAGCCGCTCGCGCGCCGCCCGCACCGCCCCGACCGCCGCCACCGCGTCCGGGTACGGCCCGGCCAGCACGCGGGCCACGTCGGCGGCGATCCAGCCGGCCCGGGACTCGCGCACGTGCGCGCAGGCCAGCGCCGCCGACGGCAGGTCCACTCCGCCCACCAGCTCGACCACGCCGTCCACCGGCACCACCGCCGCGTCCGGGTCGGTGTCCGGTACCAGCTCCACCGCGTCCGTCACCACGAACCGGTACCCGGCCGGTGCCCGCTCCCGCAGCCACGCCAGCGCCACACCCGCCGCCTCGGCGAGCTTCCGCGCGTTCGCCGGGTCCGCCAGCTCGTGCTCCCCGCACCGCCGCGTGTGGGTGGGCCGCAACTCGGTCTGCCACAGCCGGACCTGGAGTTCCTCGGCCGGCGACAACCGCCGCCCCAGGTGCGTGGCCAGCCCCACCACGTCGAAGTGGAACTCGTCCGGGGTACGCCGCCGCCCCGGCTGGCGTGGCTCCCCGTCCGCCGTCGCCCGCCCGGTCCACGGCCCCACGTGCCATCGCGCGAACGCCTCAGTCCCCACAGCCCGCCACCGTACCGCCGCCACCCCCGCCACCCGCGATCTTCATGCATAATGCATGTATGGTGGCTCTCCAGATCCGGGACGTACCTGACGAGGTTCGGGACGCTCTCGCCGCGGACGCACGGGCGCACGGGCAGTCACTACAGGCGTACCTGCTGGCCCTGATCGAGACGCAGGCTCGGCGGGCGCGGAACGTCGCCGTTCTGAACCGCTTCGCCGATCGATCCGACGGATCTCGCGTTCTGCCCGGCGAGACGGCCGCCGAGCTGGTCGAGGAACGAAACCGGTCGAACCCGGCGGGCCGCGCGAAGTGATCGTCGTGGATGCCTGCGTGGTGTCGGATGCGCTCATCGACGACGGACCGGTCGGCCGGTCAGCGCGCGGCGCGCTGGCCGTGGACTCACATTGGGCAGCTCCGACGCACCTCCTGGTGGAAGTCCTGTCGGTTGTCAGGGGCAGAACCCTCTCCGGCAAGGTGAAGCCGGCTCGGGCCCGTGAGGCGATCGACGCCATGTCCGCGCTGGTGATCGATCAGATCGAGACCGTTGATCTCGTTGAACGCATCTGGCAACTGCGCGACAACCTCACCGCCTACGACGCGGCCTACGTCGCCGCCGCCGAACTCCTGGGGTGCCCCCTGCTCACCGGCGATGCCCGTCTGGCGAAGGCGCCCGACGTCCGATGTGAGGTAAGGCTGCCGTCGATCGCCTGAACCCCAGGGCCGACCTGGAAAGCTGAACAGATCATTGACGGGCGTCACGGGTACGCCTAGCTTTTCGGCCATGCGGCTGCGATTGGACGGCAAGGTCGCCATTGTCACCGGCAGCGGCGGCGGGTTGGGCCTGGCGTACGCACGGGCGCTGGCGAACGCGGGCGCCGCGGTGGTGGTCAACGACGTGGACGCGGCGGCGGCCGGCGCGGCCGTCGAGTCGATCACCGCGGCCGGCGGCCGGGCGGTCGCCGAGGTGGCCCCGGTCGGGTCCACGGCCACCGCGCAGGCGCTGGTGGACCGGGCGGTGGCCGCGTACGGCCGGCTCGACGTGCTGGTCACCAACGCCGGCATCCTGCGCGACGCGATGCTGTGGAAGATGACCGACGAGGACTTCGACGCGGTCATCGACGTGCACCTGCGCGGCACCTTCACCTGCGTGCGGGCCGCCGCGGTCCGGATGCGCGCGCAGGGCGAGGGCGGCCGCATCCTCTGCGTCGGCTCGCCCACCGGCCAGGTCGGCAACGTCGGGCAGACCAACTACGCCGCCGCCAAGGCCGGCATCGTCGGCATGGTCCGTACCTGGGCGATGGAGCTGAGCAGGGCGAACATCACCGTCAACGCGCTGGTGCCGGTGGCGGCCACCGGGATGACCGCGACCGTGCCGTTCCTCAAGCCGTACGTCGACGCGGTCGCCGCCGGCGAGCCGCTGCCCCCGTTCGCCCGCCGCGAGCTGGGCTTCGGCGGCCCGGACGACGTCGCCGGCCTGGTGGTGTTCCTCGCCTCCGACGCCGCCGCCACCATCACCGGGCAGGCCGTCGGCATCGGCGGCGACAAGCTCGCCCTGTGGTCGCATCCTCAGGAGGTCGCGGTGGCGTACGCCGAGGGCGACGGCGCCGGCTGGGACGCCGACGCGATCGCCACCGCCTGGCCGGCCACCTTCGCCGCCCACCAGCAGGAGGTGGGGCAGCGGCTGCCGGAGCCGCCGGCATGACCATCGACCTCGGCCAGGTACGCGCCATCGACACCCACGTCCACGTCGAGACCGACGGGCACGGCCACTACGCGCTCGACACCGAGCTGCTGGACGCCTCGGCCGCGTACTTCAGGGCAGGTGCCGAGCGCGCCCCCACCGTCGACCAGATCGCCGAGCACTACCGCGAGCGTCAGCTCGCCGCCGTGGTGTTCACCGTCGACGCGCACACCGCCACCGGGCAGCCGGCACTGTCCGGGATGGACATCCTGGAGCAGGTGGCCCGGCACGCCGACGTGCTGGTGCCGTTCGCCTCCGTCGACCCGCACGACGGCGCGGACGCGGTGGCGCTGCTGCGCGACCTGGCCGCCGCCGGCGCCCGTGGCCTGAAGCTGCACCCGTCGTTGCAGGCCTTCCGGCCCGACGACCCCGCGGTGCGCCCGCTCTACGCCGCCGCCGCCGAGCTCGGCCTGCCCGTCGTCTTCCACACCGGACAGACCGGCATCGGCGCCGGCCTGCCCGGCGGGCGCGGGATCAGGCTGCGGTACTCCGACCCGATCCTGATCGACGAAGTCGCCGCCGACTTCCCCGAGCTGACCGTCATCCTGGCCCACCCGTCCGTACCGTGGCAGGACACCGCGATCTCGATCGCCACCCACAAGGCGAACGCGTACGTCGACCTGTCCGGCTGGGCGCCCCGGTACTTCCGGCCGGAGCTGGTCCGCGCCGTCGACGGCCCGCTCCGCCGCAAGGCCCTGTTCGGCTCCGACTACCCGCTGATCAGCCCGGACCGCTGGCTGGCCGAGTTCGCCGAGCTGGACATCCGGCCCGAGGTACGCCCGCTCATTCTCAAGGAAAACGCCGCCACCGTGCTCGGGCTCGGCAATGACTGACCTCGGCGTGGGGAGCTGGCCGGCCCGGCGGGCCCGCATCTCGCCGCACCGGGTGGCCTTCCGGCAGGGCGACCGGGCGGTGACGTACGCCGAGCTGGCCGCCCGCGTGGACGCGCTCGCCGCCGGCCTCGCCGGCCGCGGCGGCGTCCGGCCCGGCGACCGGGTCGCCTACCTCGGCCCGAACGACCTCGCCACGTTCGAGACGTTCTTCGCCGCCGGCCGGCTCGGCGCGATCTTCGTCCCGCTCAACATCCGGCTGGCCGGGCCTGAGATCGCGTACATGCTGGCCGACTGCGGCGCCCGCGTGCTGGTGTACGCGCCGGCGACCGCCGGGCTGGCCGCGGCCGCCGACCCGCGCGCCGCCGGGGTCAGCACGCTCGTCGCCCTCGACCCGTCCGGCGATCCGGCCGGCGCGCTGCCATACGCCGACCTCGCCGCCACCGGGCCGGCCGCCGCCGTCCCGGACACCCCGGTCGACCTCGGCGACGACGCGCTGATCCTCTACACCAGCGGCACCACCGGCCGGCCCAAGGGCGCCGTGCTCACCCACGGCAACGTCACCTTCAACACGATGAACCAGCTCGCGCACGTCGACGTCCTGTCCACCGACGTGGTGCTGTGCACGGCGCCGCTGTTCCACGTCACCGGGCTCGGCCAGGTCAGCCTGCCCACCTTGGTCAAGGGCGGCACCGTGGTGATCGCGCCGCGCTTCGATCCGGAGTGGATGCTGCGGGCCGTCGGCGAGCTGCGGGTGAACGCGTTCTCGGCGGTGCCGACGATGCTCCAGATGCTGTGCGAGCACCCCGGCTGGGCCGCCGCCGACCTGTCTTCGCTGCGGTACGTGATCTACGGCGGGTCGCCGGTCATGGAGCGGGTGGCGCGGGCCTGGCAGGACCGCGGTATCGACGTGCTCCAGGGGTACGGCATGACCGAGGCCGCGCCCGGCGTGCTGCTCGCGCCGCCCGAGGGGGCGCGGGAGCGGCCGACCTCGGCCGGCGTGCCGCACTTCTTCACCGACATCGGCCTGGTCGACCCGGCCGGCGACGCTGTCGCCGTGCCCGGCACCGGCGAGCTGGTGGTACGCGGCCCGCACGTCTTCCGCGGCTACTGGAACCGGCCCGCGGACACCGCCGACGCGCTCCGGGACGGCTGGTTCCGCAGCGGCGACGTGGTGCGCGTGGACGCCGACGGCTGGGGCACGGTGGTGGACCGGGTCAAGGACGTGATCATCTCCGGCGGCGAGAACGTCTACCCCGCCGAGGTGGAGGCGGTGCTGGCGCAGCTCCCGGAGGTGGCGGCCAGCGCGGTGATCGGCGTCCCGGACCCGCGGTGGGGCGAGGTCGGGTACGCGTTCGTGGTCCGCCAGCCCGGTGTCGCGCTGGACGAGGCCCGGCTGCGCGCCCACCTGGAGGGGCGGCTCGCCCGCTACAAGATCCCCCGCTACCTGCGCTTCGTGGACGACCTGCCGCGAACGGCCAGCGGCAAGGTGCGGAAGGCGGAGCTGCGCGCCGCAGCCCCGCCCCCGCCGTGAGTCCAGACCTTCCAGTGCCCTTCCAGCCCCGGTTCAGCGGTACCGGTCAGTGTTGACCGCGTCTCCCCCCAGAGACTGTGACGGCCGGCAGGGTCCGACCCCGACCTCCTGCCGGCCGTCATCATGCGCACGACGCTCTACAGCGACCGCCACAGCCCGCACTGGTGCTCGCGGTCGAGGTCGACCGCCGTGGTGCCACCACCCAGCGACCGCACGTACCCGCCGTGGCCGCCGTCGAACCGGTGCCAGGTCGGGGTGCCACCGCCGTTCGGATTCCCGGTGTGGGCGAACCGGGTCCAGTACCGGATCATCGTGTCGGACAGCTGCCGCTGCGCGGCCGTGGCCGGGCCTGGGAACTGCGCGTCGTCGAACAGGTACTGCAACTCGGAGGCGTGGAAGGCGCCGGTGGGGAAGCTCGGCGCCGGCATGTCGGCGGCCCACGGCGCGGTCCGGTCGGCGAACTCGTAGGCGTAGGTCGGGACGTTCTGCCGGCTGAGCAGCCGGTCGGTGGCCAGCGCGGTGCAGGACCAGGAGTAGTCGGTCCACACGGCGGCCAGTGCCTCGCCCGGCGAGCCGTAGTCCTTCAGCGGGTAGTGCTTCAGCGCCTCCGCCGCCTTGTCCTTGCCGAGCACCCCCTCGACCTCGGCCGGGTAGTCGGCGGCGGTCACCGGCTGGCCGGTGAACACCTCCAGCGCGGCGACGAACATGCGGTGCTCGTCGCGCGTGGTGCCCTGGATCACCGGTACCCGGTTGAACCGGCCGGTGGCCAGCGCCTGCGCCGGGCTGAGCGGCAGCACCCCGCCGTCGCCGTAGGCAGGGCCGTACCCCTGGCCGCCGTCGGAGGCGTCCAGCAGCGCCGGTACCGGCTTGGCGCGCAGGCAGGCCACCGCCGTCGCCGGATCGTCGCAGCCCAGCCGCGCCGCCAGGTCGGTGCCCTGCTGGGCGGCGGCCGCGCGCGGCCTCGGCACCCAGTTGCCTTCCGGGTACGGCCACTGCGTGGTCAGCGCACACGGTCCACTCTGGATGATGGCGCGCTGGAACAGGCCGGCCGCCGCCGGCGACGCCAGCTGCGCGCAGGTGCTCACCCCGCCGGCCGACTCCCCGAACAGGGTGACGTTGCCGGCGTCCCCGCCGAACGCGGCCGCGTTGCGCCGGACCCAGCGCAGCGCCGCCTGCTGGTCCTGCAGCCCGTAGTCCCCGCTGCCGGCCCCCAGCGCCGGATGGTCGAGAAACCCGAAGACGCCCAGCCGGTAGTTCAGCGTCACGACCACGACGTCGCCCTCGGTGGCCAACCGCTCCGCGCCGTAGAGCGTCCCGGACCCCGAGTAGTACCCACCGCCGTGCACCCACACCATCACCGGCAACTTCCCGCCCGTACGGTGCTTCGGCGTCGTCACGTTCAGGTACAGGCAGTCCTCATTCACACTCGCCGCGTCACCCAGCAACCCCGCCGTCTGCGGGCAGGCACTCCCCGGCGTGGTCCCGTCCCGCACCCCCGTCCAGTGCGCCGCGGCCCGCGGCGGCTCCCACCGCAACGGCCCCACCGGCGGCGCGGCGTACGGAATGCCCGCAAACCGGCGGTAGTCGCCCTCGACCGTCCCGCGTACCAGCCCGCCCTCGGTCCGGACGACCCCCGCCGTCCCGTCATGGCGGGTGGCGGCCCCCGCCGCCCCTCCGCCAACGCCGACGATCCCGGCGGCCACGAACCCCGCCGCCATCACTCTCCAGCAATGAAGTGTCATGCTTCGACCCTCGCCGCCCAGGCCGCGAAGATCAGTAGGCCCAGCCCCACCATCCCCGTAGGCCCAGACCCCCAACCGCAGGAGGCGACATGACAGCGCCAGCCACGCAGGAACACCCCGTGGTGGTGGCCCACCGGCAACAACGGGCGGCCAACCTCCAGCTGCGGATAGCCGACCTCATCACCTCGTTCGCCGGCTCGATGCCATTCGTCTACATCCACGCCGCGGCATTCGCCATCTGGATGCTCTTCATCGAGTCCAGCCCCTGGCCCACCCTCACCCTGGTGGTATCCCTCGAGGCGATCTTCCTCTCCACCTTCGTCATGATCGGCCAGAACCGCCAGGCCGCCTTCCAGCAAGCCAAGGCCGACCACGACTTCAACGAACAGGAACTGGAACTCAAAACCAACACCGAACTCACCCGAGCCATCCACACCCTCACCACCGAACTCCATCGCCGCGTCATCGAGGAATCCGGCCACTGAGCCAGTACGCTTTGTACCTTCCTGAGTATGTCTGGGGCTTTACGGTGGGAGGTCCGTTGGAGGATCGAGCCCGAATCGAGGTCATGGTCGTCGCCGACGGGGATGTGCTTCGCGGGGAGCGGCTGACCCGGTCGCTATTCGCTGAGCTCGCCGCCACCGACGGGCTTGAGGTGCGGTACGCCGCTGCTGGCGCGACGACGCGTCCGGATGAGAAGGGCCCCGGCGTTGCCGAGGCCTCCCTGTGGGTATTTCTCGCCACCTCCGCCACGGCGACGTCCCGGGTCCTGATGTCGGCGGTCGAGGCGTGGGTACGGCGGGAGAAACACCGTGTGGTCCGGGTGACGATGGGCGGGCGGACGATCGAGATCCCCTCCGACGTCACTCCCGCGCAGGAACGGATGGTGGAGGCCTTCCTGCGCGACGGTGAGCGGTAGGCATGGCGCCGTCGAGGAAGATCGCGCTGCTGATTGGCGTGGAGAACTACGACGACGGTCGGTTCTGCCGGCTCCCCTCGTGCCGTGCCGACGTCTGGCAGCTCAAGCAGGTTCTCGACCATCCCGCTGTCGGGAGTTTCGACTCCGTCGCGGTGCTGTGCGACCCGGCGGCGAGCGACATGCGGCACGCGATCGCGGCGTTCGTCGACGACGCCGGTCCGGACGACCTGCTCCTGCTGTACCTGAGCGGTCACGGCAGCCGGCTGGTCGCCAGCACCGGGGAGTTCCACTTCGTCGCCAGGGACACCGACTTCGACCGGGTGGGGGACACGGCCGTCTCGGCCGGGTTCGTGAACGAGCAGCTGGAGGCGTGCCGGGCCCGGCAGAAGGTCACGATCATCGATGCGTGCGAGAGCGGTGGATTCGCGGTCGGGCTGCGAACCCGGGACGCCAAGGGCGCGCGCCCTGCCCTGCTGCAGAGCCGCGGCGTGTACGTCGTGTCGTCGTCCGGCGCCGGTGAGGCGTCCTACGCCGGCCCCGTGACCGCCGCTGGCGAGCCCACGCCGTCGGTGTTCACCGGTGAAGTCATCGACGCGCTGCGCTCCGGGAAGGCTGACGGCGACGGGGACGGGAAGGTCTCCATCGAAGACCTGTTCCACTACGTCAGCGGCAGGCTGCGCAGCCGGGAGCGGGACTCGTTGCAGGTGCCGGTCTACTCCTCCTTCGGCGTCACCACGAAGATCGTCATCGCTCAGGTGATCGCGGGCGGCGCCGTCCGGCTGAGCGCCACCCCCGCCGAGCTGTCCGACGACCGCGGGACACCGCCAGCAGGTAGGCCCGGTGGCTCCGCACCGCCGCCGCCGAGGACCCGGGCGGAGGCATGGTGGCGGCTACTGGACTACTACCGGCGGTGCGTGGAGGCGGAAAACCTGGATGCGCCGCTGTTCGGTCTGGGCGAGGAAGGCGACCGGTTCGTGTACCTGCACGGTCGCGAACGCGTCCTGTCCGGCGGGCAGGACGGTGACGACCGCATCGAAGTACCGCGGCAGGCCATGGCGTGGCTGGACCGTACCGCACAGTCGGAGGGCGAGTTGTGGGCCGGCTACCCGGCGGTCCTGCTCTACGGGTCCCGCGACCAGCCGCGGGAAGCGAGGTTCGCGCCGTTGCTGATGCGCCGGGTGGAGGTCGTCCAGGACGGCTCCGGCCTGTACCTCGAACCGCTCGGCCCCGCGCAGCCTCACCCGGGTCTCGCCGACGAGTGGCTGGACGAGGACCAGGCCGCGCACCTGCTCGCCACCTACTACGCGAGCTGGCATGCCGGCGGGTACGCCCAGATGGTCAAGGACATCCGCGCGGTGCTGGAGACCGAGTTCGAGCTGCCGATCGTGGAGGAGCTGCGCCCCGAGTTCCTCGCCGAGAAGCTCGACCACCGGACCCCGACCAACGGGGCGCGGAACGTCGCCGTGCTGTTCCGGGTCACCCGCAAGGACGAGATGGTCGGGAACCTGCTCAGGGACCTGGCGCGGATCGCGGAGCATCCGGACCGGATCGATCACACCGCACTGGCGTCCCTGCTGCCGCCGCCGACCGCGTCCCCGCCCACCGCACCGGCCGCCACGCCGCCGGTGCTCGTCACACCGCTGGCCTGCAACGAGGCGCAGCGGGCGGTGATCGCCTCGGCGATGACGGCCCGGCTCACCGTCGCGACCGGCCCGCCCGGCACCGGCAAGAGCCAGCTCGTCACCAACGCCGTCGCCACGGCCGTGTCACGAGGGAACACCGTGTTGGTCGCCTCCACCAACAACACGGCAGTGGACGAGGTGTGGAAACGCTGCCAGAACCTGGCACCGGGCATGTTGGTCCGCACCGGCAACGCCAGCTACACCGAAGAGGAGACCAGGCAACTGGCCAAGCTGCTCGCCCTCGACCCGCCGACGACCAACCTCGCCACCGTGGATGCGGCGCTGACCAGCGCCACTCGTCGATGGCAGGACGTGCGGGCCGAACTGCGCGAGGTCGCCCAGGTGGACCGTGACCTCCTCCAGGCCGCCCGGCGGCGCGAGGACCTGGCCGCACAGCTGTCCTGGACAACGGCGAAACTCGCCGCCCACCTGGGCGACGACGAGCAGGCGGCCAGATGGCACCGACGGGCCGAGCGCTGCGGACGCGCCAGGTTGTTCGCCCGGTGGCGTCGACAACGCATGCTGCGTGCCCTGGGGCACCCCGGCGAGCCCGTCGCCACCACGTGCCGGACGGTGGCCGAGGCCGCCGCCGCCCAGCGGTCCTGGATCGCGCTGCGCCGCCGGCACGCACGGCTACAAGCCGACACCATCCTCGCCGACCAGGCCCTCCAGGCAGAGCACGATCTACGCGAGCGTTCCACGGCGGTGGTCGATGCCGCCGTCCGTACCGCCGCCCACACCGGACGGAGCTGGATCGCCAGCCTGCGGGACGCCAAGCTGCGGCGGGCTGAAGAGTCCGGCCAGCGCCGGGACTGGCCCGACGTGAGGCGGGCGCTGTCAGCGGTACGTGGCTGGGCGGTCAGCAGCCTGTCGGCGCGGCGCTTTCCCAGCGATCCGGCACTGTTCGACCTGGTCATCATCGACGAGGCCAGCCAGTGCTCAATCCCGCAGGTGTTGCCGCTGCTGTACCGCGCCCGCCGTGCCCTGGTCATCGGTGACCCGATGCAACTGCCGCACATCAGCACGATCACGCCCGCCCGGGAGGCCGACGCTCACCGAGCCGCCGGGCTGACCGCGGACTGGCTGGACGAACGTCAGCTCGCCTACCGCCGGTACTCGGCCTTCCACGCGCCGCGTCACACGGCCGGCGGGAGTCTGCTCCTCGACGAGCACTACCGGTGCCACCCGGACATCGCGAACCTGGTCAACGAGCTCTTCTACGGCGGGCAGCTCACCGTGCTCACCGACACGCGCGCCCAGTACCGCATCGACCGCGACCCGGTCGTGTGGGTCCCGGTCGCCGGGCGCCCGGCCCGGCCACGTCACGGCCGATCGTGGGTCAACGAGCTCGAGGCGGAGAAGGTCGACGCCTGCGTCGGCTTCCTGCTCAGGGAACTGCCAACCGGCGCCACCGTCGGGGTGGTGACTCCGTACCGGGCACAGGCCGACCGGTTCAACCGGCGATGGCGGCACGAGCCGCGGGTGCGGGCCGGCACCGTGCACACCTTCCAGGGCGGCGAATGTGACGCGATCGTCTTCGGGTTGGTCGCCGGGTCCGGGATGCGGGAGGGCAGCGTTGCCTGGCTGGAAGCGCAACGCAACCTGTGGAACGTGGCTGTCAGCCGAGCTCGCGCCCACCTCGTCATCGTCGGTGACGACACCTACTGGGCCGCTCAACGAAGCGTCGGCGCCGACCTCGTAGCCGCCGTCAACGGCACGGTCGGCCAGCAGCCCGGCGGCGACGTCCTGACGCAGCGGCTGTACGAGCGACTCAGCCAGCGACACGGCTCCACCGTGGAACTGGCGACGCCGATCAACGGCCACCTCGCCGACGCGACCGTCCGCCGGGACGGTACCTCCACTGCGGTACTCCTCGACCGGGCGGCGCCGGCCGCAACCGACGACCCTGCCCGCCACCTGCGACTGCAGTACCAGAAGGCTGCTCTCCTGCACGATCCGAAAGGCGCCAGAAACGTGGTCCGCCTGCCCGCATGGACCCTCTACGACGACGAGCGCGAACTCCTGCCCTGATCGGGGCAAACCGGTTCGTATCGGAGATGAAAGGACGGCCACGAGGCACAACGAACGTCTCCCCCGAACGGAGTCATGCAGGAACTCGGCGGGCCGCCCACGGACCGCAGAGGCGGATCCGAGCGCGGCGAATGGGCCCTGCCCCTGTTCCACGGCGAGGCCGACCCCCCGGGATCACGATCCAGGTCGACCGGCCCGCCGCCCGCCCGCCATACGCAACGGCCACCCGGACTCGACGAGCCGGCCAACTCAATTGGTCACTCAAAACGCGCGAAAGGGCCCCCTCTGATCATAAGAAGGGGCCTCTGACCTGCGCGCCCGGCAGGACTCGAACCTGCAACCTCTTGATCCGTAGGAATCCCGAGGCCGAGCGCGTGCTCACCTGCGAAAACGCACGTCGTTGACGAGCGTAGAACCCAAAATAATCTGCTGCCACGCGGCACCCAAAGGCACCACACGCAAAGCAGATTATCGTCGCAGGTTGATCAGCTTGGCAAGGGCGGCTACGCGTCGAGTAGCTGAGCCGCCTTCCCCTCCGCCGTGCTCGTCTATCAACCTCCGGCAGAGCTGAGGCACCCATCCTCGGCAGGGCGGCTGCGTGGAAGCGACGACCAGGCCGGCGCCGAGGGTAAGGGCGACCAGGGACGGTACCGACGTCACGCTGCCGCCCACGGCGCCAACCGGGCGGCGACCACCAGCGTCGCGCCATCACAGCAGCGGTGGATGGCGATCCAGATTGGACACGACTCGTCCGGTGGGGAAGGACAGGCGGCCGACCGGCTGGATCCACGCCGCCCAGCTGTCGAGGCGGCGGGGCAGCGGAAGGCCCCGAGCCTCGGCGCGCCCCTCCAGGTCGGTCAGGGCGGCGGTGAGCGCCTTCCATTGTTCCGCCTGGGCCCTGTCCAGCCGGATGGCGATCGTGTTCGTCCAGGTCTGGTCCCCCCTCCGATCGCCGGGAGGACACGGGCGCAGGCCGTCGCGGAAGCCGCTCCACAGGCCGGCCGGCTCGGCGGCGGCCCGGTGGTACAGATGGGTGAACAGGTCCGGGCCGAGATGCGGGTAGCCGATGAGGCCGGCCAGCAACGCCATGGCGGCCCGGTACCCGGGGTGGTCTCCGGTCGCGGCGACGTCCAGATCCCGGTCGCGGTAGGGCTGGCGCAGGGCGGTGAGTAGCCCGTAGCTGTTGGCCAGCCGTTTGACTGCCCGGGGCGTGCTGATCAGCGGGGGACCGAGCAGGTGCATCAGCGCCTGCTCGTCACGGGTGAGGGCGAGCGGGTCGCCGCGTTCGTGGACGCGGGGTCGGGGGAGGTCCACCGATTGGGCCTGCGGGTTCGGCTGCGCCAGCGGGTCGGCACCGATGCCCGGCTCAGTCTCGGCGGGTGGGCGTCGCGGTGGGCTGGGATCCACTTCCGTCGCCCTCGCAGTTCCGGGAGGGCGCCTGTCCGAGGCCGTCTGGTCCTGTGGGTTGGTGAGGTGGTCGACCAGACCGCGGTATCCGGCCTCGGTGAGCGGCGGCAGGGTGAGTACGACCTGGAAGATCTTCTCCAAGTACTGCACAGCCGACGGCTGCCACGGGTCCGCCGTACCGGCGTCGTCGCCGGTGATGCCGGTGAGCTGCTCGCGGTAGTGACTGTGCAGCGCCTGTAGGAGCCAGCGCGGGTCGACGGCCACTACCACCACGAACAGCTCGACGGCCAGCAGCAGGTGGATGGCCTCGAGCATGTCCACTACCCGGGCGGGTGGGCAGCGGTCCAGGTCGTCGACGTAGATCACGATGCGGTCGATGGCCGGCAGGGTGTCGCCCACATCGTCGGTGTCGTGCTCGGTACCGGCGGCGGCCAGCAAGGCGGCCATCCGCTCGAAATCGGCTCGGATCTGGGTCATCAGACCGAGCCGGGACCGGTAGTCGCCCCGGCCGGCCTGCTCGGCGACCAGGCCGGCGAGCTGGCCTGCGGCGGTCAGATCCTGCAACTGCCGGCGCAGGTCCGTCACCTCCTGGGTGGCGACCTGGAGCGGGATCTGGAGCCGGTCCCGCTGCTCACCTGCCCACTCGTCGACCCGGTCGCGGACGACCCTGAGCCTCCGCCGTGCGCCGCGGATACCGGCCGCGATCGCCGCCAGCGGCAGCAGCCCGATCGCGGCCACCACACCGCCGATCCAGCGGGGGACCGGTGTCCACGCTGTCACCGCCACGGCCGCGGCGACCAACAGTACGGTGGCGGCCCACCAGGTTGCCCGCGTAGCGCGTATCACCGCCCAGGTCAGTCGCAGTCCACGGCTCACCGACCAACCGGCGCTGGCCAGCGACCGGTACAGACGTTCAGGCCCCTGCCCCGCCAGCGCCGTCACGTCGTCACGCAACGCTGCGGGAAGCCGCTCCCAGCCGCTCGCCGGCTCGGCAGCTTGAGCGCGCAGGTCGGCCAGCCGGGCCTCGGCTCCGGCGAGTCGCTCGCGCAGGCCGCGCTGGGCGATGATCTCCGCGGACAGCCGGGACTGCCGGCGCTGCTCGCTCGCCCGCGTGGTGCCCGGCTCGGTGGGGTGGGCGAGCTGGCTGAACAGCTCCGCCACCAGGCTGGCCCACAGGTCGGTCTCGGCGTAGTGCCAGGCGTTGAACCACACTTGCCGGACCGCCCGGTGACTCACCTCGTCATCGGCGGCTACCTGCTGGGTACGAGCGGTGACCTGGATCCGCAACTGGTCGAGGAAGAAGCTCTTGCCCTCGCCCCAGTCCCCGAACACCCCCACCGCCAGCGGCGGGCGTGCCGACCGGGCAATCAGCAGTTCCGCCAGTGCCCCGGCCTCGTCTGCCCGGCCCAGCCGGTCCCGGTCCCCGCCCACGTCCGACCGGTAGCGGGGCACCGAGATCAGCTGTTCCTCTACGACCTCCCACAACCGCACCCTGTCGTCGTCCCCGCCCGTCGCCAGTACCGGCCGGCCGTCCAGTTCCCCCCAACAGCCCCACCGCACTGCACCCTCATGTCCCGGCATCGCCGGGCCAAGCCGCGCCAGGTCACCCCCGTCCCGCAGGCTCACCAGGCCGTCCGCGCTACCGGTGGCGATCACCATCTGCCCACCAACCCGAGCCGGACGCCCCCACAACGACTCACCCTCATCCCCGGAGCCTGCGAGAAACCCCTCCTCCGAATCAGCGGGGTCCCAGAGAAGCAGCGGCGCGTTACTGCCGCCGCCAGCTATGACCACAGGCCGACCCGCCCTTTCGCTCCAACAACCCCACCGCTGGACCGGACCACTTACGTGGCGCATTGCCGGACGACTAGTCCCGTCCCACAGCAGCAGGCGGCCCCAGGCGCTGCCTGTGGCTACGGTCGAGCCTCCGGCATGCTCGCGTACCGAGCCCCAAAGCAGCGGTCCACGTGTTGCCAGATTCTCCCGTCCGACCTCGGGTGCGGATGGACTCAGCCTGCGCGTCACGCCGTCGTCGCCCCCGATGAACAACACGGCTTGATTGTCGAACCGGCCCCACCGGCCCCATCGGACCGGCCCGATGGCATCCGAGACCACTCGTCGCGGCCGGTTGGAGGCGTCCAGCACCGTCTGGTCAGCCACTACCGTCCACGGTCCCCAGAGGGTCACCTCGCCGTCCTCACCGCCGGTCGCCAGGTAGGCACCACCACCCGCTCGACCCCAGCAGCCCCACAGCGCCGTACGCAGGCTCGTGGAGGCGAGCCAGCTCGATGTGTAGAGCGGACCTGTATCGAGCTTCCACCGCGTGATGCGGACTTCGCCGCTCTGCCAGCCCGTCGCTAGCACCCAGACATCGCCAAGTTCCAGGCCCGTGCCCCATACCGACTGGTCACCCTCGCTGTGCGACCACGGATCCAGGAGGACCGTGGCCCAGGAATCCGTCGCAGCTGGATCCCACACCACCACCGGTCCTGACTGGGTACCGAAGCAGAGCAGTTGCCGCCTACCCCACGCCACCCACTCGGCCCAGGTCGTGCCGCCTCCAGGTACCCGCACCGACCGCCCGGACATAAGCTCTCGCGGCTCGAAGGTCTGCCCAGGAACAAGCCGCAGTCTTATTGTCTCGTGGCGTGATCCAGTAGCTACCGAGGGCTCTGCCACCCCGACATCATGACAGCGCCTCGCCGGACCGCGCGATGCTCACTCCGTCTGCCGGGCCGAGGGTTGAGGCACTCGCCAATTCCACGGCTGCGGGCCCAGGCCGGCGGCCGGTTGTCGAAGGGCCTATATTGGCGATCGTGTCGGAAAGCGAGGAGCTGTCCGAAACTGGGCGGTCCGATTTGTGGGGCACGTACCTGCCCGGCCGGGAATGGGTGCCGGCGTACCTCGTCTCCCGGTTCGCTGCGCAGTACCGGGCCATCGTCGAGGTGCTGCTGGCCGCACAGGACACCAGCCTGACCGGGATGTCGTTCGACGAGGTGCGGGCCGGCGTCCGCAGCTACCTGGCGGCGAAGGTGACCGTCGAGGTGGTCGACGAGCTGACCGCCGAGGAGGCTTTCAACCTCGACGCTCGACTGGGGCAGCTCGTCGCGTGGGGGGTACTGACCCGCTGGCAGGATCCGGCGCGGGTGGGGGAGGACTTCCTTCGCCGCAGGGACCGCTACCAGTTGACGCCAACCGCCGCGCGGCTGCACGCGTTCTGGACCCAGGACCTCGGGTCCGAGGAGGACGCAGCGGCCGATCTCACGCTGGCTCCGCGGGCGATCCATGACCGGCTGGCGACGTTCGCCACCGCCGTGCGGGAGCGGCGCTACCCGGTGGCTGCGGCCGAGTACCAGCAGGTCATCGGCCTGCATCAGGGCATGGCGGTGGCCGCCCGCACCTGGCAGCGGAGCCTGGCGCACGCGCTGTCCGGCGGGCCCGATCCGGACAAGCAGGACGTGCTGTGGCGGACCCTGCGGTCCTACATCGGGATGTGGGGCGAGCAGGTGGACGTGTACTCGCCGCGGATCGCGGCGCTGCTCGACGAGCTGGCGCCCACCCTCAGCCCGACGGTGTGGCGAGCCTGCGTACGGGCCGCGCTGGCCGAGGACGCCGCCGAGGAAATCGTCGACGGCCAAGCGGAGCGCTGGTCCCGTACGTGGGAAGCGCTGGCGGGTTGGTTCACCGGAGCGGAAGGGCAGGCCCGCCGGCTGCGCCGGCAGCTCCGCGACCTGGTCTCCCCGTGGGCGCGCAACATGCACATCCTGATGGACACCGGCGGGGCGGTCACCCGCAGGGCCGAACTGTTGACGCTGGCGAGGGCTATCGAGCGGGCACCGAACGACGCGTCCGCGTGGCGGATCTGGGACACGGCCGCGGGTTTGTTCAGCGCCAGGCACCTTTTGCTGGCAGCGGATGCCGCTGACGACCACGGCCGGCGGTGGGCGGACGCCCCGGCGGCGCCGGTCACCGCCCGGTTCCGCGAGCAGGGTACGAAGGCTGCGGTGGGCCGCCGGGGCAAGGCACCTGACTACTCGGCCGGCCGGGCCGCCGCCCGGCGCGCCCATGCGACGGCGGCTGCCGCTCGGGCGGAGGCCGAGGCATCGTTGCGCGACCGGTCCGGCACGTGGCTGGGGCAGTGGGGAACTGTCTCGGACACGGAGCTCGCGCTGCTGCTGGAGCTGTTCGGGGTGGCGCACGGCGGTCGCCAGGACGGCGTCCGGTCGGCGATCACCGGCGACGGCCGATGGCGGGTGACGTTGAGTCCACCCGACGGCCGGGAACCCACCACGACGTTGCGGAGCCCAGGCGGCGGGCTGGTCACCGTGAACTGGCGATTCGAACTGGAGCCGGCCCGGTGAGCCGGGACGCCGCCGAACGGCAGCGCGCGTTCACCGGCCTGTTGGTCCACCCGGTGCTGGACCAGTGGCGCCATCCGGAGCTGTTCGCGCTGGTCCGCAGCTCCCAGCACCGGCCGGTACTGATCGACTGGTTCGCCTCCCGGCTCGGGTACCGGCTGGTCGTGACCGACTCGGCGGCGCGGCTGTTCCGGCTCCCGCTGGGTGGCGCCGTCCCGGCGCCGCGCCGGCTCGCGCCACCGCCGCGCCGCATGCTCGTCCTGGCCATCCTCGCCGCCGCTGTCGCCGAGGACGCCGAGGACCTCACCACGACCCAGGACCTGTCCGACCGGGTACGGGCTCTAACACATCGTGATGAGGTCGCGCTCGCCCGGTACGATCCGGACCGGTTCGCCGAGCGGCAGCTCTTCGTCAAGGCCGTGGATCTGCTCATCTCGGCCGGTGCCCTGCGGCCGGTCGTGACGGACGCCGATGACCGGCGCGAGGGCTGGGCCCACCGGCGCGACCTGGTCGGCGGCGCGTACAAGGTGGAGCGGGAACTCCTACTGCGCCTGGTCGACCCGGCCGCCCTCGCCGCGGCACTGGACGGCGGCGACGGGAGTGGCGAACCCGACGGGTGGCGTGGTACGGGAGTCCCCGAACGAGCACCTCGATTCGGCCTCATGCGCAAGCTGCTGGAGCTGCCGGTGTGCCTGCTGGCCGACATGACCGAGGCCGAGCGCGCGTACCTGGCCGGCCAGCGCCACCGGGTGCTGGCCTGGTGCACCGAGATGACCGGCTGGGTGGTGGAGCAACGCGCCGAAGGGCTGGCGCTGATCGCCGCCGACGAGCACGACACCGACCTGCCGTTCCCGCGGGTCCGGGCGGTCGACTTCGCCAGCCTGATCATGCTCGACGAGCTGCTGCGGCGACAGGACGAGCACGGCCTGCTCACCGCCGAGAACCTGGACCGGGCGGCTTCCGAGGTACGCATCCGGTACCCGAAGGCGCTAACCAGGGAGCTGGACAGTGATACCGCGGTGCGTGACCGCGCCGTCGAGCTGCTGTGCGCGCTGGACCTGCTGCGCCCATCCGGGACACGCTGGTGGCTGACGCCGGCGGCGGCCCGGTTCCGCAACCCGGCCGTGGTGTCGGTAGCGGCTCGGCTGGACGAGGGCGAGGAACTATGACGGGCGACGGTGTCGCCATCGACAAGCTGGGCCGGGCGTGGCTGGCTGCGGCGACCGAAGGTGGCCTGCCGGAACCAGCCCGGTCGCGGTGGCAGCCGCTGCGGGTGGGCATCGTCAATCTGTGGGAGTACGACGACACCGAGTTCTGGTTCGCCGATGGCCGGCTGGTGCTGCGCGGCGGCAACGGCACCGGCAAGACCAAGGTACTGGAGCTGACCACCCTGATGCTGCTGCGCGGCGAGGTGGCGCCGTCGGTACTCGACCCGTTCGGCTCACAGCACCGCACCATGCGGTTCAACCTGCTTCCCACCGGTGAGGGTGACGACCCGCGCGAGTCGGCCGACTCCGGGCTCGGGTATGCCTGGGTCGAGTTCGGCCGGCGCGACGAGGCTGGCGAATCCCGCTTCCTCACCTGCGGTATGGGTGCAAGCGCCCGCCGCGGCACCGGCACCGGTGGCGTTTCCGTCTGGCACTTTCTCACCGAGTCGCGTCCCGGCAAGGACTTCTCGCTGCTGTCCGACGGTCGCGCGATCGAGCAGAAGGACCTGAAGCGGATCGACGGCGTGTCGGTGCCGGTCACCGCCGAGGCGTACCGGGAGAGGCTGGCGGCGGAGCTGTTCGGCATGCCGATCGAGTCGTACCGGAACCTCACCGACCTGCTCAAGCAGCTGCGGCGGCCCAAGCTCGGCGAGCGGCTCAACCCGAACAGTCTCGCCGAGACGCTCCGGGAGGCCCTGCCGCCGCTGGCCAGCCACGAGATCACCCAGCTCGCCGAGGGCTGGGAGCACCTCGAACAGTTGCGCGACGCCGTCCAGGCGACCGAGCGGGCGGCGACCGAGGTGGCGCGGTTCGTCCGCGACGGCTGGCGACCGTGGGCACGGGTGGTGCTGCGCCGCCGCGCCGACGAGTTCGCCGCAGCCACCACCGGCCTGGACAACACGACGCGGGACAAGAACAGGGCGGCGGTCGCGCTGGAGGAGGCGACAGGCCAGGTGGGCGAGGCCGAGATACAGCTCGGAACGTCCACACAGGATCGAGACAGCCGGGCCGTCGAGCTGCGTGAGCTGCTCGTCTCCGACGCCTACCGGGACGCCGTAGCGGCTGCCGGCCGGGTGGACACCTTGCGTAAGGCCGTCGAGGAGCTGCGCGGGCGGCTGGGCGATACCGCGAACCGCCTGTCCGGCGAGCGGTCCAGGGTGGCGGACGCGGAACGCAAGGCGGTCGAGGCCCGGGGAAAGGTCACCGGTGCCGAGCAGCAGGTAGGCAAGGCCGGGGTCGCGCTGGCCGAGATCGCCCCGGCCACCGGCCTGGTGGAGGCGGTCGACCGCCACCTGCCGGAACGCGACCTTGACGCGCTGTCCGGCGCGTACGGTACGCGGCGGGAACGGTTCGCCCAGCTCCGTCGCCTGCACGACGAGCACGGCAAGGCCGACCGAGTGGCGGACCAGTCCGGCCAGGACGCGCGGCGGGCCGAACAGTCTCTTGTCGCCGCCACGGCCGAGGAGTCCGAGGCACGCCAACTGGTCGAGACGCGCGTCGAGGCGTTTCGCCAGCGGATCCGGGACTGGGCCGAGGCGGTCGAGGTCGCCAGCTGCCCGAGGGAGCTGGCCCGGGAGTGGTCCGACCGGGTCGCGGACCTCACCAATATCGACGTCGAGGCCGGGACCGTGGAGCCCGCCGCCTCGGTCGCCGAGGCTATGCGCGCCCACGTGGCGACCGTCCGGGACACGCTGACCAGTCTCGCCGCGGAGGTCCTGTCCTCGCGCGAGCCGCTGGTGTCGGAGAGGGGAGAGGTGGAGTCCGCACTGAACGAGGTGCGGCAGCGGGCGGAGACCCCGCCACCGGAACCGGCGTCCTGGGCCCGCCGCCACCGGCCCGACCTCGATGCCGGCCAGGGCGCTCCGCTGTGGCGGCTGGCCAACCCGGTCGACGGCCTCGACGGCGACCGGCTGGCCCTGCTGGAGGCCGGCCTGGCCGCGTCCGGACTATTGGACGCCTGGGTCAACCCGGACGGCGTGCTGTCCACCATCGACGGCGTGCTGATCGCCGACGTGCAGCCGCTGCCCGGTACGCCGGCAGCTGCCCGGAGCCTGCTCGCGGTGCTGGCACCCGACTCAGCGGGCGGGGTGGACGGCGCCGTGGTATCGCAGCTGCTCGGCGGCATCGGCTGGTACGACACGGCTCCGAGCAGCGCGTCCGGTGACTGGCTGGCGGCCGACGGGAGTTGGCGGGTCGGCGGGATCACCGGCCGAGCGGAACCCGCCGCACCCGCCTCCTACCTCGGCGCAGCAGCACGCGAGCAGGCCCGCCGGCGGGAGATCGTCCGGCTGGAAGGCGAGATCGCCGCCCTGGACACCAAGATCGCGACGCTGGACGATCAGCTCGCCGAGATCGGACGCGAGCGCGAGAAGCTGGACGGCGAGGAGCGCGCGATTCCGGCCGTGACCGAGTCCGCGCTCCGCGAAGAGGTGGCCAGGTGGGCGGACCGGGCCCGGCGGCGCGCCGCCCGCACCACCGCGCTGGGCGAGGAGCAGGAGAAGCACGAGAAGGACGTCGCCCAGCGCGACACGGCATGGGGGCGATTCGCCGAGTACGCGGGCAGCCACCGGTTCGGCCTGCACGACATGGAAGGCCAGGACGCCGCCCTCCGGGAGTTCCAGGAGCGGCTTGCGGCGCTGGCCGGCGAGTTGAGGCTTCTCGAGGTGTTTACCAGCGCGCGGGAGGCGGCGGAGGAGACGCTCGAGCAGTGGGCGAGGGTCACCCAGGCCACGCGGGACGAGATCGAAACGCTGGAAGGCATGCTGCGGCAGGAGACGGTACGGCTGACCACGGCGGAGAACGCCCTCGGCGCCGACCAGGCCGCGCTGCTGGACCGCCGCGACGCCCTGGACACCGAGGTCGAGCGGCTGGGTGCCGCGATCGACCACCTCACCGGCGTCCTGACCGAGGCCAAGGTCGCCCAGGCACGTGCCGAGGAGGTCCTCGAACAGCACGAGAAGCGCCGGGCCGAGGCCGAACAGGTCCGGGACACCGCCATGAGCGCCCTGTGGGCCACGTTGGATGCCGGCCTGGCCGAGCCGCTCGAGCTGGCCCTGCCAGATCGGCGCAACGTGCAGTCGGCCAGAGGATTCGCGGCGACCGCCCGGCAACAGCTGTCCGTGTCCGCGTTGCCCGGCGACGAGGACCGGGCCTGGCGGCGCTGCTACAAGCTGATGGAGGGACTGCGCCAGGAACTGCTGCCGGATCGGGACGCCCGGGTGGAGGAGGACGCCGACGACGGTGCAGGCCTGCCCAGCGTTCTGGTGCTGGCCGACTCGCTGGCCGGATGGCAGTTGCCTCACCAGGCGGCCCAGGCCCTCACCGCACGGGTGAGCGAGCAGCGCGAGAAGTACGACGCCGAGCAGCAGCGGGTGCTCAGCACGCTGCTGGAGTCGACGTTCATCGAACATCTCAAGGACCGGCTGGACGACGCCCAGCACACCTTCGCCCGCATCAACGACCAACTCGCCAAGCACCCGACCCGGCAGGGGCACGTGGTACGGGTGCTCACCGAAGCCGACCCGAACGATCCGGACGCGAACGCGGTGGTGACCACACTCGGGGTGGAGTACTCGCTGCTGTCCGCCGAGCGGCAGGAGATGGTGCGGTCCTTCCTTGCACGCAAGATCAACGAGGTGCGGGACGGCGCGGAGGCCGCCGGCGCGGTTGACTGGAAGGAGCATCTCGCCCAGGCCCTCGACTACCGCCGCTGGCTGAAGCTTTCCTTGCAGTACCGGCCAGGGTCCGGCAGCCCGTGGAAGGTCTTCGACGCGGCCAAGCACGCCGCCAAGTCGGGCGGCGAGAAGGTGGTGTTGCTGTCGCAGCCGCTGTTCGCCGCCGCAGTGGTCTCCTACGACGCCGCCGGGCCGCTCGCGCCCCGATGGGTGTGGCTGGACGAGGCGATGACGGGGGTGGACGCCGCCGTCAAGGCGTCGTTCATGGGCCTCACCGTCGATTTCGAGCTGGATGTGATGCTCACCGCCCACGACGAGTGGTGCACCTACCCGACGGTGCCCGCTGTCGCCGTATATGACCTGGCACGCCAGGCCCAGCAGCCCGGCGTCGACGTGTTGCCGTACCTGTGGTGCGGTGGCGAGCGGACCATGGTGGACGTGGCGAGGATCGGCGTGACGCCGCCAGCGCCGCCGCTGCCGTCCGACGGCCTTTTCGCCGACCTCGACCCGGACGGCGACGGTGACTGATCCGGCCAGGCTGCCGCCGAAACTGGTGGAATGGACCAGAGCGGCGGGGCCGTCGCTCGTGTTGGACGAGGTGCGCGACCGGGCTCGGCGCGGTTTCGACACCGAGAACGGAACGCTGCGGGTGGCTCTCACGGCTACCCAGCGACGTGAGGTCGCGAGGCTTATCGGTACCCCTTGGGACGTCTCCGGACGCCCTGTCAGGCTGAAGGACCTGGCCGCGGCGCTGGCCGAGCACCGGATCACTGTGCGGCAGCTCATCGAGCAACTGGACGGCCACCAGGTCATCAACCAGCGGGAGGTGCGAGCGGCTCAGCGTGCCGCCGCCACGGCCGAGCGTTCGGCCGTGGCGGCGCTGTTGGCCGGGGCGGGCATCGACGCCGACATTGCTGGGACCTGGCTGGCCGACCCTGGCCTTCCCCGCCCGGGCGAAGGTGATCTGCGTGCTCTGACCGAGCAGATGACGCGGGTGTGGCAGCGGCTTCCCACTGCGGCGGAACGGCCCGTTCGGCTGGCGCGGCTGGCGGCCGAAGTGACTGGCGACGCGCACGCCCTCGACTACCGGACCGATCTGGGTCGGGCCGTCGTCCGGCTGATCGCACTGACGCAAGACCTGCCCAGACCGTTGGCGGCCGGCCGGGACTGGAGGCGGGCCTGGGCAGCGGCCGGGGTCCGGTGCGACGAGATCTCCTCCCGCGTGCTGGTCCTCAACCTCCCCTTGCGTGGCGACGCGGCGGCCGCGCGCTGGAGCACCGCCGCGCCCGGCGAACCCCTGTGGCTTTCACTGCGGTCGATCAGCGGTGACTGGTCGGCGGTCGCCGGCAGTACCGTCCACGTGTGTGAAAACCCCACCGTGGTGGAGTCGGCCGCGGATCGGTTCGGCGCGCATTGCCAGCCGTTGGTCTGTACCGACGGCATCCCCTCGATCGCCGCCCTCGACCTGATCGCCGGTCTGGCGGCGGCCGGATGCACCATCAGGGCCCGCGCCGACGTGGACGAGAACGGCTTCGTCGTCGTCGAGCAGGTCAGATCCGTCGCCCCGGCCGCGACCACATGGCGGTACGACTCGACCACCTACGCCCAGCAACTTGGCCTGACCGGCATCGCCGAACCCAGCGGCGACGAGAACTCCATGCTACGGCGCCTACGTGAGCTCTACGCTGAACTCAAGATCCCCTTGCACGAGGAAGCCCTACTCGACCTCCTCCTCCACGACCTCTCCCCGAGCCCAGAGGACGCGCACCAGATCGGTTCGCCGCTGCCGTGACCGCCCATCAACCAGCAGAAGCACCGCCGTCTACGAACCGGCATCGTCGGTGTTGAGACGCCGGCGTCGACGAACCGCGGCGGACCGAAGAGCAAGTGCGTACATGCGAGCCAGGCGGGCGTGCTCCGCTCGCTTCGCCCGCTCGTCAG
The DNA here is from genome assembly GCA_045806985.1 of Mycobacteriales bacterium. GTDB lineage: Bacteria > Actinomycetota > Actinomycetes > Mycobacteriales > JBJMIH01 > JBJMIH01. The sequence goes on from JBJMIH010000250.1 coordinate 48,726, forward strand.
GGCTGAGCACGCCGTCTGGATCGACCTCGCGCTCGAACCGCTGGGTCATCGCCGCCCTGGCCGGCGCCAGCGCCGCAGCGCGATCATCCTCCTTGGCCCACCGCGCATGGGCGGCAAGTCGAGCCCGCAGGATCCGCTGTTCTGGTGTCATCTACACCCCCGAAGAACCCACTGGCACCCGGTAGCCGCGGCGCGAAGGCCGAGACTGATGCCAGCGATCTGCGCTATCGATCCAGGGAGTCGTCAACTCGGGGGGTCTGCAGCGAATTCCCAGCTCAACGGTAGGCCGAGACTGTGCGATGTCAACGATCTCACCGTCACTGGCGGCGATGACGGCTTCCTGCGGCACGGGACCTGGCCGGGTAGCGACAATGGACGCTGCACGGGCCGTCGAGGCGCGTGGCTGCGATTGGTTTGTGCGGGCCACGGATGCTTGGTGGTACTCCTACGATATGCGGGTGACCTTCGGATCTGGGTTCGATGTCCGCGAACTGCGCCGTACGAGTGACGTGGAGTACTTTCCCTGGTTGGGCGGACTGGTGACGCTGGTCCGTATCACCTCGGATGGCGTGGTGAGCCAGGCCAAGACCGACGCCCCAGAAGCGGGCCCTGCTGAATACCGCAGATGACAGGGATCTGGTGCTCGCGGCCTGGCCAGGAGAGTGGAGCCAGGACGTCTTCGTCATCGACGACCTGCCGGCCGCGCGTTTGGCCGTCGGGCTGTCGAGGAGGCAGGCGACTCCGAGGGCGGAAGCCGCACGCGAGGCACCAACGGGGCCAATACAGCCGCTTGACCGTGAGTCTTATGTCGAGCCCGGCAAGCTGTGGCTGCACCTTGCGGAGCTACCCGACCTGCGACCCGAAGGCCAGCGTCAGATCGCACAGCGGTTCGCGGACAGCGGGCCGACCGAGGTGGCGGTTGCGTTGCTGCGCAGGCAGCACCTCGACGCTGATGCGCGCAGCTACGTGCTGGAGAACACCTTGAGCTGGCGGGCCCCCGATCTGATCAACGAGGCGAACTGCACCACCTCCGAGGCGGTGGCACTGCTGAAACAGTTCCCGACCTCCGCCTCGGTGGTGGAGGCAGCGCTGCGGCCCGACACCCGCGATGCGGCGCAGCAGGTCGTGGCTGAGCTGTCCTACCTGGAGGCGGCCAAGCTCTGGCTGGAGAGCCGGGTCTGGTCGCCGACACCGCGCCAGCGCTTCGAGCTGGCCGAGGCAGTACTCCAGGTCGTCCTAACCAAGCCGGTCGAACTGCCGAACTTCACCGGCTACGGCTCGGAGCGATACCAGCGCCCGGAACTGATCAGGTCCCTGATCGAAGATCTGTCACCAGGTCGTCGCCAGGAGCTGCTCGCAGATCCGGACCATGGCCGGCTGGTACAGCAGGCGCTGGTCGCCGACACTGAGGTCACCGACGAGGACTTGGTCGCGTGCCTCCCTGAAGTCTTGGACCTATCGGTCCCTGTGTCTGAGGCGGCCGAGCCGCCACTACTTCAGTACCTGCACCGGTTCCCGCGGCTGATCGACCTGGCCGGGCCGGCCGTGCGGGACGCCGTCTACCGGCTCGCCAGAAGTAGCTGGTCACCGGAGCAAGCAGCACGGTCGGGCCAGCGGGATGCGATCATTGCCGCCGCCCGGCTGGCCAGCAATCCAGAGGTGGCTGGCGTGCTGGTACGAGCTGCGGTCATTGACCGGTCGCCAGCACCGGGCAGGGAGGCGGCGTGGCGTGATCCTCGCCGCTACGAACTCGTCGACCTGCTGGTCGGCAACCCTGCCGTCAACGAGGACCAGCTTCACTATCTGGTGGACCGGCTCACTGTCGAACACCTTGAGGAACTGGAGCGGTCCGCTCTCGAAGGCAGCGCGTTGCGCCGCCTCTGCGCGCAGGCGCTGCATGACCGCCGGCCGGCGCAACCGCCGGCTTGGCAGCCACCACGCCGTCGACCGGCCCCTGAGCTGCCCACCGACGAGCAACTCTCGGCGATGCCCGATCCACGGACCGTTCTGCGCGACCTGCTGCGGGATCGCGGCGAGCATCGCGACCTTGCGGTCGGCCACGCCCTCGACTCCATGCACATGACCGACGAACTCGCCTGGCGTCTGCCAGTGAAAGACCTCGAGCGACATCCGGTATACGGGCCGAAGCTCGCAGCGAAGGTCGCCGAGATGTGCGGCAACTCCACCGTCCGCTGGCAGGAGTTCACCCGATCCTGGGCCTAACGGACCCAACTACTCGCCACGACCTTGTTCAAGCGGCTGGAGGCCGCCGACGCGGGCAATAAGCAACCGCTCACATAGCTCGCCGGTGACGGCGAAGACGACCCTTGGGAGGGCCAAAGGTGGCACTGGGTCGCGATCCTGGCGCCGCCGGACAACCTGCTCGGCCGATGTTCGGAATGCGATGGTGCTGCCGATGGGCCGACAGCAGCACCACCTCCCGCGCTATCTGTATCGTCGTTCGTTAGTCCACGAAACCGCGATCAGGGTCGCGGGGCTCGACGTTGAGGAACGGCTCGAACCAGTCTTCCGGTTTCAGGCTACCGATGCCGTAGTAGCGGTTGCCGTCGTCCGCCGGGTCCTCGATCCCGTCCAACTCCGCTCGGTAAAGCAGCAAGATGTCGTGGTCCTGGAAGAGCGCGTCCGCGCAGGCGTCGAGATCGAAATCGTTCTCATGCTGCGGTAGATCCTGCGCCGCTTCCGGAAGAAGCTCCGGCATCAGATCCAGGTCCTCCTGCGCGCCGTTGATGGCCAGATGTAGCACAAGCTCTTCGGCGTTGCATCGGGGCACCAGATAATCACCAGCCCGGAGATCGGCGGCGAGGTCATCGAATGCGCGAACTACCTGTTTGCGCCAAAGGAGATCCTGTCGCCAGGAGAGCCGGGGAAGCTGACCGAAGAGTGCCCACTTACCACGGGATGACGCCTCGACTGGCTGGCCGGCGTGTTCGTCCAGATCCACCCGGCCGGCATCCGCGAGGTCGCGCAGCTTGCTGTACAGCAGCGCGGCCGTACGGGGCGTCAGCGGCCAGTTCTCCTCCACGGCCGGGTCGTACAGCGAGGCGAAGTCCGGACGGTCCTCGGACCGACCTGGCCCTTCGGTGAGTCGCCACCCAGAACCGAACGTTGCCGTAACCGTGGTTGGGCTCCAGTCGCAGACCTCGTCGCCGTCTTCGGCGCGGAGCAGTTCGCCGTGTGCCGCATCGGTGACCATGTCGGTCCCTGGCACGTCCGGGTCCATCTCTGCGAGCCACATCACCGCGTCGAGAAGGTTATCCAGGTCGAGGGGATCGGTACCTTCCTCCGGCTCCCAGCCGTGTGCGGCAGCGGCGGTCACCAGCCGGTCACGGTCATGGACATGCAGTTCCAACAGGTGGAAGACGCGTACGACCGGGCCCGTCAACTCGGCGAGCCGGGCATCTGCCGGCGTCCGGATCAGCTCGTCCGCGATGCCAGGAGGGGGTCGATCGTCGTCCTCGTTATCGGTGGCGTTTGTGGAGCGGCTTGGCGCGGAAGCCGGCCAGCGTCCCGCAAGGGTGTGTTCCGCGGCCTGCCGTAACGAGGCGGCAGGCGCCGCAGGGAGTAGGGCAGCGAGGCGGTCAATCTCAGCCCGGACGGCCGGACCGGGGCCACCCTTGGCAGCCGCGGTCAGGATGGTCGCGACATCGGTGGCAAGTTGCGGATCGGTGCAGGTAAGGACGGCGTTCAGCGTGGGCCGCCGTCCGTCCTCATAGACCAGGGCGAACACCCTCGACTTCGAGGAGGTGTGTTCGCAGACGAACAGGTCGGCGACGGCCGGCGAAGCGCCGGTTCGAGCGAGATCAGCAGACATATGTCGGCTCTCCGAGTGCGGCGAAACGCCCCTGGTAGGGGAATGCGCGGGTACGGGGGAACGCTGGTGGGCGCGGCACGGCCGTGCCCCCGGACGGGAAGGTTCCGAGCCTGCTGGTATCTCCGGTGCGACCGAAGACCCGGATCAGTCGCCCAAGGCTAACACCCGGACGTCTGTTGGGCCGCCACCTGAACGACGGGGACTCGACCGGCGCACGACGAAGAACTGGTGGCGTTGCCTCGACACGTAGGGTCGAGGCCGAGGGGAGCCGAGCGAGCGGAGCGTATCGATGATCAGGTCGGTGGTCTTCGATGTCGGGGAAACCCTGCTGGATGACACCAGGGAGTGGGCAGCCTGGGCGGACTGGTTGGCTGTGCCGCGGCACACGTTCTCGGCGCTCCTGGGCGCGGTGACCGCAGCGGGCCGGAACAACGCCGAGACCTTCCAGTACTTCCGACCAGGCTTCGACCTGGCGCTGGAGCGGCAGCGCCGCGAGGAGGCCGGCGCGGGCGAGCAGATCGACGAGGCTGACCTGTACCCGGATGCTCGCGCGGCGCTGGCCGAGCTGCGGGCGCGTGGCCTGTGGGTCGGCATTGCCGGGAATCAGACGGTGCGCGCCGCCGAGCTGCTACGAGCGCTCAACCTGCCGGTGGACCTGGTGGCCACGTCGGGCGAGTGGGGAGTGGCCAAGCCGGATCCGGCCTTCTTTGATCAGATCGCTGCGGTGACGCCCGGGGAGCGCTCGGAGATCGTGTACGTCGGGGATCACCGGGACAGTGATACCGTCGCGGCACACCGGGCTGGCCTGCGAACGGCGCTGATCCGTCGCGGTCCCTGGGGCTATCTGTGGGCCGATGACCCGGTGGTGGCGCAGACCGCTGACTGGGTCATCGACTCCCTCGCCGAGCTGCCGGACCTGCTTCGGCCCATCGATGAGCGGTCAACGGCCGGGGGGTGATGCCCGCGCCCAAGCGGCGAACTCCTGGAGGCGGGGATCTCGCCGCGTGCTGCCCTGCAAGACGGTGTCGAGCAGGTGATGGACGTCGGGGTGCTCGCGGGTGTGCTCGGGCGCAATCTCGCGGGCGGTATGCAGGGACGCCAGTGTCGGCTCAATCTTTCCGGCGGCGGCGTAGGCACGAGCCAGGTCGATGTAGAAGTGGGAGCGCCGCTCGGCCGGCAGGCTCGCGGGTGGAGACCACTGGTCGCCAACCTGCAAGGCCCGGTCAGGGTCGCCCAGGTCGACCGCGAGCGTCAGCTGGTGGATGCGTACCGAGGCGGGGCCGAACACGGTGCCGGTATACACGGCCTCAGGGACCTGCTCGGCGATGTGCTCAGCTTCGGCCAAATGGTCGTAGGCGGCTGCGGGCCGGCTGTCCCGGGCAGCCAGGACAGCAGCTCGCATGTGGAGCGCGCCGTAGGCGGCTGCGGCTGCTGGCGACGACCCCGGCATCAGCCGGTCCGCGGCCACCGTCAGCATCCGCCGGCCGGTGTCGAAGTCCTCGCTCACGAAGAAGGTCTCGGCACGCACGTAACTGGCGGCGGCGATAGTCAGCTCGTCGCCAGAGTCGAGGGCGGCCGTGGCCATCAGTCCGATGATCCGGGCGGACAGGTCGTGGTAGCCGAACTTGTCCGCAATCGCGTCCGCGGCCCGGTAGCTCTGCGCGAGCAGTCTGCCGACCACGGCGCGACGCTGCCCGATGTGCAGGTGCAGCGCCCGATGCAGTTCGGGCAGCAAGACCGGCAGGATGCTGGCCAGCCGTTGGTAGTTCGATTCCAGACGCAAGCGCACCACGTCAGCGACCGCGCGATGTAGGTCCTCGACCGAACGCGTCGGCTCGTCTTCGGGAACGTCGTGGGCATCCAGGGCGCGCCGCAGCGCCGGGAGCTGTTCCCGGACCGTGTGGCCCTGGTCGTCGGCTACCGGCGTGGCATCGCCACGCTCCGCGACTGGGTTGCCGACCATGGCTTCGGCGCGCGCAGCAGGCGCATGGCGGAGCACGAGGCGACCAGCGGGCTCCGGGTGGATGGCCGGCGAATCGAGATAGGCCAAGCCGAGTAGGCCGCGCTCGATCTGGAGCCCGGCAGCGATCCGTTCGAGCACTTCGTAGGAGCTGACCTGCTGCTTTCCCTGGCAGATAGCGCGCACCCGCGTCTCAGCCAGGCCGGTGGCCGCTGCCAGCACAGCCCGGCTCCACCCTCGTGTGCGCAGAAAGCGGAAGACGGTACCGATGTCGTGGTCCCGAAGGGCCTGACGCACCGGCCGGCCTTCAAAGGTCGCGGTGCGCCACAAGGCAGCATCCAGGTCCGGCAACGTCCGCATCAGCCCTCACCCCGTGAACTGTGGTCCGCTTTGAACAGAGCGTAGCCGGAACCGGACGAAGCCGCCCAATTCTTCGGCGAGTGTCCGCTCAAGGGGGTTCACGATGAACCCCTGTCATGGTCTGGGTTCGCCCAGCGCCTTCGCGAAACAGTGATCGGGTGACACTGCTTCCCGCACCGCCGTCCGGGTGCCAGTTGGCGCGCCGGCTCCGCGCCGTGGCGCGCGCACCGTAGCCACGAGCAGGGCCGTACCAGGGTGAGCCGGGCTCTCCGAGCAGCCGGCCCCAGATGCGGTCCGGTGGCCCTGGCTGACCATCTCCCTGCAGCGGAGCCCGTGGCTCCCCGGCCAGCCAGGGCCACCCTCCAGCGCATATCGGACTGCGATCCAAGACCCGTGGCGGTGGGCAGCGCCTTCAACCGGTCACAAGGCCGAAGTCGGCCGCCACGGCTCAGACCGCTGGCGACGAGCTGTCTGGACCGGCAGGCCCACGCGCCGCCTCGTTGCCAGCCGCAGGCAGGGTCCGCTGGCGGGCCCTCCGCACTGGTCCGCCGAGCCCCTGTGGACCCTGCCTGCTCACCAACTCCCGGAAGGACCAGCGTGACGGACTACGAGGCCATCGGCGGCCAGGAGGCGGTCGAGCAGCTGGTCGACCGCCTCTACGAGTTGGTGTACGCCGACCACCAGCTCCGGCCGTACTTCGCCGGGGTTGACCCGGTGCGGCTCAAGCGCCACAAAGCTCGCCTGCTGACCTACCTGCTGGGGGGACCGGCGAACTATGGTGGCCAAGCCCTGCGCACGGCGCACCAGCGTCTGGGAATCCCCCACGAGCACTACCTCCGGATGAACGCCTACCTGGTCGGCGCGCTGTGGGAGAGCGGCGCGAAGGCAGACGTGGTCCTGCGGATCAGCCTGCTGCTGGACACGGTGGGACGACGGATCGTGGACGGTGCGGCCGCCACGGGGGATACGGCCGCACCGCACCACCACCGTACCGAGCCCGGTGCCACGGTCCAGTGCCCTGAGCGCAACGGCCACCAGGTCCTGCCGTCGGGTCAGCCGCCCATGGGGCGAGCATGAGCGTGCCGACGCCCGCGCGCACCGTGCCGTCCTATCGCGTGGCGGCGCCCGACGCGGACAGCCCAGCGCTGGCGCGCCACCACCGTGGCGGCGAACTCCCGCCGACGCGCAGCGGCCGGGATGGTTCGTTCAGCTCGCAGGGCCATCCGGTGCCGCCCCAACTCTCCTACCGCGACCAAGCGCCACCGCCGGAGCCCGCCGAGCTGCTGGCGGACGGGCTGTTCCTGGCCGCGCATGACGAGTTCACCGGCATGCCCCGGCTGCGGCCATTGCGGCTCGGCTTGGGCCTGGCCAGCGCGGTGCTGGCCGAGCTGGTCTTTGCCCGCAAACTCCACCTCGAAGACCGTGAGCTGTGGATCGTCGATCACAGCCCGCCGATCGATGCGCTTGACCATCTGGTGCATGAGCAGATCGGCTGCGAGCCGGACTGTCGTGATCTACCGACCTGGCTGGGGTTCCTGCGTGTCAGTGCCCGCGACCTGGTGGGTGAGCGGCTGCGTCGCCGGCATGTGGTCCAGCTGCGGCAGGGCAAGCGCGGTCTCGAAACCCTGTACGTGCCGCTCCTGGACTACGGCACGGCCGCCTGGCCGGCGGTGCGGGTCTCGGAGCAGCTGCGCCGCCTCGGTCCCCTGACGCAGCACGACATCGTGCTCGCCGGCCTGATGGCCGCAATCGGGCTGCACAAACAGCTCCTCATGGGCGCCGACCGGGCGGTCTACGAGTACCTCGGCCAGCTCATCGACGGGCTGCCGGCGCCACTGCACGCGCTCGTCATCCACACCCGTGCCGAAGTCGACAAGACCGTCAGTACCGGCCGGCGCAGTTGATCCATGAGTAAGGAGCTTGCCTCGTCATGACCTCGACAGACCTGTCCCTGCCGCAGCCGAGAGGCGCGGTCGGCAGCACGCTGGCTGCTAATCGGCTCGGTGTATCGAGCATCCTCGGCTTCAACCTGACCGCCGCCGCCCCGCTGACAGTGGCGGCCGGCCTGATCACCACCGGCTACGCGGTCGGTGTGACCGCCATCCCGGCCGCGTTCCTGGTCGGCGCGGTAGTGCTGGTCATCTTCTCGGTCGGCTACGTGGCCATGGCCCGGCACGTGGCCAACGCCGGCGCCTTCTACGCCTATGTCACCCGGGGCCTCGGGCGGCCCGCTGGCGTCGCCGCTGCCCTGGTGGCGCTGCTGGCCTACAACGCCATGCAGGTCGGCCTCTACGGCGGCGTCGGTGCCGCGGCCGGGCCGCTGCTCCAGCAGTGGTTCGACCTTGACCTGTCGTGGTGGCTGATCGCCCTGTTCGCCTGGGCCGTCACCGCCGTACTCGGGCTGCTGCGCGTCGACGTCAACGGCCGCGTGCTGGCGGTCCTCTTGGTGGCCGAAATCCTGGTCATCTGCGTCTACGACGCCAGCGACCTCGGCCACGTCGCCCGCGCCGGCGGGCACATCAGCCTCAGCGCGTTCTCACCCACCAACCTCGCTGGCGCGACCGGTGCCGGGGCAGCACTAGTGCTGGCCATCACCGGGTTCGTCGGCTTCGAGAGCGCGGTGGTGTTCGCCGAGGAGTCCAAAGACCCGCGCCGCACCGTGCCGCGGGCCACCTACCTGTCGCTGGGCATCATCGCCGTCCTGTACGCCGCCTCAGCCTGGGCGCCGACGCTGCCGATCGGCCAGCACCACATCGTCGACGTCTCCCGCCAGCAGGGCCCGGAGGTCATCTTCACCCTCGCCCACCAGTACCTGGGCAAGACCGCTGCCGACGTGGGGCACGCGCTGTTCGTCACCGGCGTCATCGCGGCGATGATCAGCTACCACAACACCATCGCGCGCTACGCCTTCGCGCTTGGCCGCGAACGCGTGCTGCCGCCGATGTTCGCGCGCACCTCCCGGCTCACCGAGGCACCGTGGGTGGCCTCTCTGATGCAGAGCCTGCTCGGGCTCGGGGTCATCGTGGTGTTCGCTCAGGCTGGCTGGGACCCGTTGACCAAGCTGTTCTTCCTCGGCGGCACTGGCGGCGGGTTCGGCATCCTGCTGTTGCTCACCGCCACCTCAGCCGCCGTGGTCGCCTTTTTCCACCGCCGCCCGCTGCCGGACGAGAACGCCTGGCAGCGGCTCATCGCACCGCTGCTGTCGTTCGTGCTGCTCGCCGGCGTGGTCGTGCTGGCAGTGCACAACATCGGCACGCTGCTCGGTGACCCCCACTCCCGGCTGCGGTGGGTGCTGCTCGCGGCGTACCCAACCGTCGCCGTGATCGGCACCGTGGCGGCCCTGGTGATCCGGTACTACCGCAACGACGTCTACGCCACCATCGGCATGGGCGCCGACAGCCTCACCGGCCGCGGCGTCGTCGACCAAGGCGGCGGGCATGTCCATGCCAGCACCCGACCCGACCTGTGGGACTGACCGCCATGCCCATCGAGATCACCCCGGCCGGTCCCGGAGACGTCGACGCCGTCGCCCGCCTGATTGCCGAGGCGTTCACGTCGCTCGCCGTCGCCGAGTGGCTGGTGAACGACGCCGCGGCGCGCCCCCAGGTGCTGACCGACAACTTCCGCATCTACGTTGAACACGCCTTGGCCCACGGCACGATCTACACGGCCGCAGAACAGAGCGGCGCTGCGATCTGGTTTCGCCTCGACCAGGGGCCGGTTCCACCTCCAGCGGACTACGACCGGCGCCTGGCTGCCGCCTGCGGAGCCTGGACCGATAGCTTCCAGATCCTCGACGACCTGTTCGAGCGGCACCACCCCGACCAGCCGCACCACTACCTGGCGTTCCTAGCCGTGCGGCGGCAGCGGCAAGGTCAAGGAGTCGGAAGCGCCCTGCTGCACCACCACCTTGACCAGGTCGATGCCATCGGGACGAGCGCCTACCTGGAGGCCAGCAGCGAACAGTCCCGGAAGCTGTACCTGCGGCACGGCTTCAAGGACTTCGGCGAGCCGTTCTATCTGCCCGAGGGACCGCCATTCTGGCCGATGTGGCGTGCCGAGGGCCGCCAGACAGGGCACACGCGCAATGCAACGAGAGGCGGCCAGCCGTGACCGTTGCCGCGACCAGCCCAGAACTTACCTCCGCGGACGTAAGTGTGCTCGCCGCTCAGTACAGCGTCCCTGTTGAAGGCGTGGTCACGGCGAGCAGCGGGCGGCCGGTGGGGCCGACGTGGCGGATCGCGTTCCTGTTCCACTCGGACCTTGACCTTCTCGCGAGGACGTTGCCCAGGTGCGTGGAGGCGCTGACGGGGTCGACCTCGGAGACGTTCGAGGTGGTGTTGCTGGCGGACGGCACCCCAGCCGACATCGCCGTCCGGCTCCTGGGGCTGCTGGAGGAATGGGGCGTCGACGAGCTTCAGTTGCGTAGTCGCCGGCGGCATGTGGCGGCCGGCGACGCGTCCAACAACGGTCACCGGCGCTTCTTTCCAGTGCGGACGCCGTACCTGGTCGTGATCGAGGACGACGTGGTCATGTACCGGAAGGAGTGGTCGTTTGACGTGCTCGCGGCCTGCCGTGAGCTGTTCGATCGACACCCGGACGTGCCGGTGCTGTCCAAAGTGAACGACTACGACCAGTGGTCGTGGAAACTCACCGCCTCCGGGCCCGAGATCGAGCCCGGAGTTCGCGCGGTCAACCGGCTGTCCACCCACTTCATCGCCTACGACGTGGCGCGGTTCGCGCCGGTGGCCGAGCGGTTCGGCGGCTTCGACCTGGACGTGTTCATCGACCGAAATGACCACAGCTACAACTGGGAGGACCTGGTGTCGCATGTGGGCACGACTGGCGGGCGGCGCATCGCCTTTCCTGAATCGTGGCCCCTGGACGTCTACCACTGTGACCGGAAGGTGGAACCGGGGTCGATGTACCACACGCAACGACCGGAGGTGAAGGCGGAAGTCTTGGCTGGCCTGGAAGAGCGCTACCGGCCGGGGGAGGCGCGGGCGTGACCGCTGGCCTTGCCGACACCGTCCCTTCCGATCTCCTGCAGCAGCGGGTGACGCGGTGGCGGGAGTTGCTCGACGGCGTCCCGGCGCTGTCGTCGAGATACCGGGACCGGCACGCGATCGTCCTGGCTCGCCTGGAGGAGGACGCCACCGCCGAAGGGGCTCAAGAGGCCCGTAAAGCCCTGGGTGTCGACGGTCCAGGCCACGCCGCGTCGATCCTGGCCGGCATTCGGCAGCAGGCAAGGGCGTCGGCGCCCGATACGAGCCGAACGCTGACTGTGCAGGGCTCCGGTCGAGTTCTCGACGATGTGCGGCGAATCGTGGCAACCGACGCCGACATCACCGGTCTCGTCACGGCGCACCGCCTTCTGGAGCAGACCGCCGTACCGCTGCACCCGTCGCGCCGGGCGCACCTCGTCACGATCGAAGATCGTGAGCTGGTGGCGCTGCGCTGGCCGGCCGGGTCACGAGAGGTGCGGTCAGGGCATCAGCAGCGGATGGCAGAGGTGCTGCGGATCGCCTCCGTGACCGCGCCGCTCGGCCTGACAGCGCACGAAGAGTACGCGATGGTCGAGGTCGAAGGAGCCGATCCGTGGGTGTTCGCACCGAACTTGGGCCAAACATTGGAGGACCGTCTCCGCTGGGGACCGCTCGACGCGGATGAACGCAAGCGGGTGGTGCGCTCCCTGGCGACACTTCGGAACGCCATGACGGACCACGGAGTGGTTTGGCAGGGCTTCGCGCCACGCAACATGTTCCTCCGGGACGGTCAGATCGTATTGATCGACTTCGAGGAGGTGATCGACGCTCGGATCGATCCGGTTCGGGCGGCCGAATGCCTGCTGTGGCATCGGGTCTTCTTCGCCGATTGCCTGACCGGTCAGGAGGCGGCAGCGCTGTTCAGCCCGCTGGCTACCGAACCACGGATCCCGGACGACCAAGCGGTGGTCGCGGACGAGTTCGAGCGGGCGCTGCTCGGCGTCGACACGGTGAGTTGGCGGCAGCGTCGCGAGCTGCTGCTGGCGAGCGTCGCCTTGGAGGGCCGCCACCTCCGGCCGGAGGTGGGTGGGCGGGACGGTGGGGTCTTGTTCGGGCACGAACTGGGTCACTTCTGGGGTGACTTCGTACCGGTGGCGGATGAGGCCCGGTTGTTCGCGCACCTGAGTCCGGTCTCCGATTCCGGCGTCCTCGTTGCCTGCCTGGAGGTGTTCGAGGCGGCGATGGAGGCCGACATCTGCCGTAGCCTCCGGGCGCGTGCGTACGGCGCGGCGGAGCTGGCCTCGCCGCGGACCAGAGCGCTGGTTGACGTGCTCGACGCGGTGGGGCCCGGCCGGTTGGCGGCCTGCCGCGGCGAGACGAAACGGTGGTACGAGCGGCTGGCCACCGATCCCGGCCGGATGGTCGACGAGATGCTGCACGCGGCCGGTGGGCTCGACCGGTCGGCACTCGACGCGTACCTGATCGGCAACGGCGACGCCCGTAAGGCCCATGAGGAATTGCTGGCGACCGCCACGCGCATCGGCCTGGACTTCCTCCACCGCGACGATGAGCCGTTCCTGCACCACCGCGAACCGGACGACCTGCGGGCGGCGATCGGTGGGACACTGGACCGCGAGGGAGCCGACCTGGACGACGTGCTCGCCGAGGTCGAGGGCACCATCGCCCGGTACGCCGTGTCCCAGTCGCACCGGCGCTATCTCGCCTTTCCCGACTCGGGGAACGCGGTGGCGGCCGTCGCCGGCGGCATTCTCGGCCGCATGCTCAACCAGAACCTGATCGCCGTCGACCGCAGCGCGCCGTCGGCGACGTTCGTCGAGATCCAGGTCATCGAATGGCTTCGCGAACTCGTCGGCTACGACGCCGTGCCCGTGACGGCGATGCGGGGCGTGCGCGACATTGCTGGGCTGTGGGCCACCGGCGGTCACCTGTCAAACCACCTTGCCATGCTGGTCGCGCTCGGCCACCGGTTTCCTGACGTCCGCCGTAGCGGCCTGATGAACCTCGGTACCCGGCCGACGGTGGTCATGGCCGGGCCGATCGCGCACTATTCCCACAGCGACGCAGCGTTCCACCTGGGGTTGGGCTGGGACAGCGTCGTCAGCGTCGGCGCCGGGTCGGGCTATACCACCGACCCGGCGGCGGTGAAGGCGGCCCTGACGGACCCGCCGGCCGGAACCACCCCGTTCATGGTGGTCGGCGTGGCGGGAAACTGCCGGACCACCGGCCTGGACGACCTCGCCGCGCTCGCCCGGATCTGCCGACGGCACGGGGTCTGGTTCCACGCCGACGCGTGCCACGGCGGAAGCCTCATCTTCAGCGACCGGCTGCGCCGCCGGCACCTGGCAGGGATCGAGCTGGCCGATTCGGTCTCGCTCGATCCGCACAAGGGCCTGTTCACGCCCTACCCTTCGTCGTACGTGATCTTCCGTGAGCGGGGGATGCTGACCCAGTTCAGCCGCCACGAGACCACCGTGATGGCCGACGGATGCTGGGACCTCGGCCTGATCACCCCCTTCCTCGGGTCGCGTGGCTTCGAGAGCCTGGCGACCTGGATGCTGCTGCGGCACATCGGAACCCGGCGGCTGGGCGATCTCGTGGAAAGCCGCCAAGCCCACGTGCGGTACCTGGAGCGGCGCATCGAGGACAGTGGTCTGTTCGTATGCCTCAACGACGTCGACTTCTACCGTCTGGCCTTCGTGTTCTGTCCGCCCGCGGTCCGCGCCGCGCTCCGCGACGGCGCCGACCCGGAGGCCACCGCCCGGCTCGTCAGCGGATACACGTCGCGCCTGAATACTGCCCTCTACCGGGACGGCGTGGTGTGCTTCGACGAACACACCCTTGCCGACCTGGACGACCGGGTCGGCACGGGTGCCGGCCGCAGTTACACGATCATGGCGACCTGCCCCGGCAACCCGCTGATCGAGCGATCCGACCTGGACAACGCGGTGGCCTCCCTGGTCGGCTACGCCCGTCGCCTGGTCGGGCCGATGCTCGCCGAGGTACGTGGCGGCCCGGCAAACGGACGCGCCGCTCCGCCGACCGGTTCGGTAGGCGGCCCGGCGGGGTGGAGCGACGGCGAATGACCGGTAGCAGGGTTCCGCCGAGAAGGGCACGGCTACTGGCGCGGTACCTGTCTCCCAACCGCGATCCACGGACATTGCGCGGTCGACTGCTGCCGCCCTCGGTGCGACGAGCCCTCGCCCGCTCGACGGCGGCCGCCTTCTATCGTGGTGACACGGTGTCATGTCCCATTTGTGGTAGGTCATACCGCGCGTTCCTGCCGGACTGGACTCGACTCAATGCGGTGTGTCCCGGGTGCGAGTCTGAAGAGCGACACCGGCTGCTCTGGCACTTCCTCACCACCGCGGGCGTCCAGGTGCTGGACGGCGCTGACGCCGTGTTGCACGTCGCGCCGGAGGACACGTTCCAACCGCTGCTGACCGCTCGAGGATTCCGGTACGTCACCACCGACCTGTACGCGGACGGCGTGGACGTCCGAGCCGACCTGACGCGGCTGCCCTTTCCGGACAGCCGGTTCGCACTGGTGGTCTGCGGGCACGTGCTGGAGCACGTGGACGACGACCGTGCCGCGCTGCGGGAGGTGTGCCGGGTGCTGCGGCCCGGCGGCCTGGCGCTGCTTCTCATACCCATCGATCCCGGCTTGGACAGGACTGTGGACGTGCCAGCCGGTGCCGATCCCCGGGACTACGGGATCGAGCAGATCGACCACCGCCGCCAGTACGGGCGGGACGCCGTGGATCGCATCCGCGCCGCCGACCTCGCGGTTGCCGGCAACTACGCCGGCCAGCTCGACCCCGCGCTGGTCCACCGGCACGCGATGTCCAGCGCCGGAATGTACGTCGCCTCAAGGAGCGGTGAGGGTCGGTGCAGCACTGCATCAGGGAAGGCATGGGCATGAGAGTTCGTGGTGCGGTGAACCCGGCACCTGTCGCGTCGTTCCTCGAGGAGCAGCTCGGGGACGAACTCGCCGCGGCATTCATCTATGGCTCGGTTGCGTCTGGTCGGGCACGCTGCGGCAGCGACATCGACTGCTTTGTCATCACCGTCCGTGAGTTGGCGTCGTACCGTCGGCACCAGGTCGCTGTGCGGTTCGCCACCCTCCAGCGGGCACTCGGCTTCAGCCCCGATCCGGAGTACCCCGTGGAGATCTTCTCGATCGCCGCGTGTGAATCGGTGCTGGCCGGGGCTGTCATGGGCAGGGTCCTCCGGGACGCCGCCCTTACCCGGACGATCGATCCGGGCCTCGCCGAGAGCGACGACGTCGAGGTACTTCGCGCGCTGCTGGACCGGCGGGTGGTCCTGCGCCACGCACCGGTCCTCGACCGGCTCACCTCGCGGACCCACGCGCTACTCGACGACCACGCGGTTGACAGGGCATGCCTGCACCAGGCACTCGGACTTACCGAGGCCGCTCGATGAACGCCGCTGGTGACCGGCTGGTCGAGTCGCCGGTGTTCATCCTCAGCTCCATCCGGTCCGGGTCCACGCTCCTGCGCTGCATGCTTGACACGCACTCGCTCATCCATGCACCACACGAGTTGCACCTGGTCGACCTCACCGTGCGGACGGACGGACGCTTCGCCGGGCTGGCCATGCAGGTCGCCGGACTCGACGAGCAGGAGCTGGAGCACCTGCTCTGGGACCGCGTCCTGCACCGCGAACTGGTCCGCTCCAGCAAGCGCCTCATCGTCGACAAAACTCCGACCAACCTGCTGCGGTGGCAGCGAGTAGCGCGGTGCTGGCCGAAAGCCCGGTACATCTTCCTGCTCCGCCACCCGGCTCACGTGGTCGAGTCGGCGATCACCGCCCGCCCGCACGCCACCGCGGCCGAGTCGACCGACCTGGTTCAGCTGTTCCTGACCCGCCTCTGCGAGGCACGCCAAGCTCTGCCCGGCCTGACCATCCGCTACGAGGACCTGACCGATGATCCGGACGCAGCCACCCAGCTGGTGTGCCAATACCTCGATGTCGACTGGGAGCTCGGCATGGTGGAGTACGGACGACGGGACCACGGCCCGTTCCTGGCCGGCATCGGCGACTTCACCGACCGAATCCGCACCGGGCGAGTGCTGCCCGGACGACCCATGCCGACCGAGGCGGAAACCCCGGAACCGCTACGACCCCTATGCCGAGACCTGGGATACCAGTGACCTACATGCGGTCCGGGGCGGCGATGCCAAGCAGGTTCAGGCCGCATGCCAGCACCCGAGCGGTCAGGTCGCACAGCACCAAGCGGCTGTCCCGCACGGTTCCCTCGGCCCGCAGGACCGGGCACCGCTCATAGAAGGCGGTGAACGCGGTGGCCACGCCATAGAGGTAGGTGGCGAGCCGGTGGAACTCCAGCGACTCAGTCAGGCTGGTCACGACGCCCGCGAAAGCCAGCAGCTCGATGGCCAGTGCCCGCTCCGCTGGCTCGGAGATCGCGAGGCCGGACTGGTCCTCGAGTACGGCGACCTGTCCACGGCGGAAGATCGACTGGATCCTTGCGTGGGCGTATTGCAGGTAGGGGGCGGTGTTGCCGTCGAAGGACAGCATCCGGCCCCAGTCGAAGACGTAATCCTTGATCCGGTCGTTGGACAGGTCCGCGTACTTGATCGCACCGATGCCGACCATCCGCGCGACCCTGTCCCGCGTCGCCTCGTCCAGCTCCGGGTTCTTCTCCGCCACACTCGCCGCCGACCGGCCGATTGCCTCGTCAATCAGCTCAACCAGCTTGATCGAACCACCTGCCCGGGTGCGCAGCATCCTGCCATCTGCCCCCAGCACGGAGCCGAACCCGACATGCTGTGCCCGCGCCGGTGGTGTCAACCAGCCCGCCTCGCGAGCGGCCTCGAACACCATCTCAAGGTGCAGCCGTTGCGGCATCCCGATGACGTAGAGCATCCGGTTGGCCCCCAGATCCTGGGTCCGGTGCCGGATCGCGGCCAGGTCGGTGGCTGCGTAGCCGTACCCACCATCGCGTTTCTGGACGATCAGCGGCAGTGGCTCACCCTTGCGGCCCTTGAACCCTTGCGGGAAGACGACCTTGGCACCATCGCTTTCCTGCAACAACCCCAACTGGTCCAGTTCCTGCACCACAGGGGCGAGCATGTCGTTGTAGTAGCTCTCCCCGAAGAAGTCCTTTTCGGTCAGGCACACATCGAGCCGGTCATAGACGGTCAGGAAATACTTCTCCGACTCGTCGACCAGCAGCCGCCACCGCCGCAGCGTCTGCCCATCGCCGCTCTGAAGTGCCACCACCCGCGCCCGAGCCCTGTCCTTGAACGCCTCGTCGGCGTCGAACTTGGTGCGGGCCGCCTGGTAGAAGGTGTTCAGGTCACCCAGCGACAACTCGTGGGCGGCCTCCGCCTCGCCGATGTCGACCAGGTGCTCGATCAACATCCCGAATGGGGTACCCCAGTCGCCCAGGTGATTGTCCTTGATGACGTGATGGCCAAGCCACTCCAGCAGCCGGACCGCCGCATCGCCGATCACGGTGGAGCGCAGGTGCCCTACGTGCATCTCCTTTGCCACATTCGGCCCGGAGTAGTCGACCACGACCGTGTCCGGGTCGGTGACCTGGGCCACGCCCAGCCGCTCGTCGGCGGCCATGGCGCCGACCAGGGGGGCGAGGGCGTCGTCGGACACCGTGAGATTGATGAAGCCTGGTCCGGAGATTTCCACCGCGGCGCACAGGTCCCCGAGTTGCGCCCGCTGAACCACCTCGGCGGCGATCTCCCGCGGGTTACGCCCCAACCTTCGGGCAAGAGCCAGAGATCCATCGGCCTGGAAATCCGCGTGCTGCGACCGGCGCAAGCTCGGGTCGGCCGGACCACCGGCCACTGCCTCGAAGGCGGGAGCGAGCCGATCATGCAGCAGCTGTTCCAGGGTCGCCATGAACATGAATCTATCCGACCCGCAGATCCGGCTCACGCCGATAACTGGCGACCCTGCGACGCCCGTGGTGTAGGGGCTGGCGGGTCGGAATTTGATCAGCCGATGCTGGTCGGCGTGCCGCGACCACTATGCGTCCTGCTGCCCGAAATCGGGGTGGTCAGCGAGACCTTCATCCGCTGGGATATCCACGAGCTGCTGCCGGGCGGAACCGTCGTGATCGCCGACCCGCCTCCGGCTGGCGATTCGGTACGCCACCGCGCCGCCTGGAACGCTGGAGACTGCCCGATCCTGGCTTTCGAGCCGTTGCCGGGCGACCCGCCACCCCCGCCCGACCGGGTAAGCGCGGTCGCCGACTTCCTCGCCGAGCATCGGGTCGAAGCGGTTCTGGTGGAATACCTGGACTTCGCCGACCGCTGGTTCGACGCCCTCCTCGGGCGCGGCGTGCGGGTCTGGCTGCGTGGGCATGGCGTCGATGTCTCCGCCCGGCTGACCGAGCACAATTGGCGGGAGCGGTACCGCCGGTACGACCAAGCGGACGGGATCATCGTTCCCAGCCTCGCCGCCGCGACCGCGCTGGTCAAAACCGGTCTGCCGAAGGGCAGGGTCCATGTCGTCCGCTACTGCGTCGACCTGCCGCCCCGACGCTCTGCGCGGACCGGCACACGCGCCGAGGTCCGGTGCGTCGCGGTCGGGCGCCTGGTACCGAAGAAGGGACCGTTGCTCGTCCTCGAATCGTTCCGCCGCGCCGCACAGCGGTGCGACCACCTGACCCTCGACCTGGTCGGTGACGGACCGCTGATGAATGAGGTTCGCAGCTACGTTGATCGCCACGGCCTGGGTGACCGGGTCCGGCTGCACGGGCGGCTGCCCCATCCGGCCACTCTCGCCATGATCCGCGCGGCGGACGTACTCCTACACCACGCCGTCACCTCGCCCGAGAACGGCGACGCCGAGGGCCAGCCGCTCGCGGTCCTGGAGGCCATGGCAGCCGGCATCCCGGTCATCGCCACCGACCACGCCGGGATTCCGGAGGTCGTCGCCGACCGGGCCACCGGGCGACTGGTCGCCGAGCACGACGTCACCGGCATGGCTGCCGCGCTGCTGGAGCTGGCCGCCGACCCGGCCGCCCGGCAACGCCTCGGCCAGGCGGCGCGTGCGACCATCGAGCAACGCCACGGCGCCAAACTCGCCCGCCGCACGCTCCGGCAACTGCTGCGGCTTCCCGACACGCCAGCAGACCGGCCGGCGGTGGTCGGATGAGGAACGCGGTCTTTCTGGTCAAGAACGGCATCGGATTCGGCCACATCCGCCGCGCCCTACTCATCGCCGAGGCGGTCCAGCGCGCCGGCCAGCTGCGACCCATCATTGTCAGCCAGGCCAGCTCGCTCGCGCTGTGCGGCGACAGCCCGGTGCGGGTCATCAACTTTCCCCTGATGCACCGGGTACCGTCCGCTATCGCCGAAGACCTCTACACCGAGCTGCTGGACCGACTACTCGACCGTCTCGACCCCGCCGTCGTGATCGAGGACACCTACCCCGACGCCAGGTACCGCCGGCTACCGGCGCTGGCCGACCGGCCGCGCATTCTGGTCATGCGTCGCCTGGACGGCCCGTCCTTCGACCAGATCCGCCAGCGCGGCGACTTCGCGCACTACGACCGGATCCTCATCGCTCAGGATGAGTCCGCGTTCGACCGGGAGGGGCACAGTGGCGATTCTGCGGCCGCCGTCAAGTACAGCGGCCGGTGCGCCTTCGTGGGCAACATCGCCCACGCGCCCGACGCAGGCGAGATTCGTACCGCCCGCCAGGCGTACGCACCGGACGAGGCCCCGCTGGTCGTCATCAACGGCGGCGCGGGCGGCGACCAGATGCCCGACGGGTACGGGGATCGACTCTTCGGCTCCTGCCAGGAAGTCGCCGCGACGCTGGCCAACGAGGGGCACCCCGCGCGGTTCGTGTTCGTCACCGGTCCCTACTACGCGGGCCGGTCCCTACACGACACCGGCAACGTCGTCGTGCGACGCTTCGAACCACGTCTGTCCGCACTCCTCGCCGCAGCCGACGTCGCGGTCATCAAACCGGGCAACAACGCCCTGTCCGAAGCCCTTGCCGGCCAGGCCAACCTGGTCCTCGTACCCGACGTGTCCTTCATGGAAGGCCTCGACGAGCACGCCGCGCGCACTGTCGCCCGGTACGGCGGCGCCGTCGGCGCACCGGAGCGGGCCAGCCTGGAGCCGCTGGTCCGCGACGCGCTCACCCGACCGCCACGGCAATCTCGCCTGGCGCCATCGTCCGCGGCCGTCGACACCGTCGTCCGGGAGATCCACCAACAGGCCGGTGGCACGGGTACGGCGTCAGTGGCACCGAAGGCGCTCCTGCTCGTCCTCATCCCGCCCGACCACCTGACACCCGGCTCGTTGGCCGCTGACCTTCCCGACGGCCTTCGCGACGCGCTGGCCTTGGACGACGCGAAGCGAGACGGCGCGATAGCGAGCCTCAGCGCTCTCATCGAGAGCCCACCCGGACCAGTCGAGGCGGTTGTCTGGGATGGCGAGGTTCACCGGTTGTCGCCGCAGGACCTTGCCGCTCGGGGCACCCGGCTCCTCATCCTGCCCGGTCCGGCACCTGCCGCGGATCGATGGTTGCGTCTCCGCCCCCCGCGCCCGAGCTTGCTCAAGATCACAGCCCAGCGGCTGACAGTGCAACCGACATCAGTCGAGCGGAGCCGACGGCGGATCGCGCGGCTCCTCGACTCAGACGCTGGCGCAGTCCTGTTGCTGGACCTCCGTCGATTGCCCACGGACGACCTCGCGTCCTACCTGGAGGACCTCGCACGGTGGCTCGCGGCCCAACCGGTACGGCTTGCCGGTGCCGGAGAGATGGCGGCGGCCGAGGCGAACCGAATGCTGCAAGGGGAGTCATCATGACCGGTTTCAACGATTCCCGTCAGGTGGAGCCGCCCACTGAGTTGGTACGCAGCTTCGCCGTCCGGCGGGCCGACGACGACCTCGATTCCCTTGTCAACACGATCATGGAGCTGATCGATGACGAGGCAGCCGTGGTCGACCTGTCCCACCACGACCGACGCGCCGACGTGATCGAACTGCGCGTGGCCAGCCGAGCCCCGAGGAGTACACCGTGAGCGGCGCCTCAACCATCCTCGCCGACGAAGTCCGAAACCGAGGATTCGCCGTCTGGCCCGACTTCGCTTCCTCGGAGCAACGTGACGAGCTGAAGAAGGCCGCCGACATCCTCGCCACGGGAGAACACGCTCACCACTACCCGAAATCGATCCGGGTGTGGGACCTGTACCAGCACGATTCGATCTTCATCGAAATGATCGCCCATCCCGGACTGGCCGACCTCCTCGACAACCTGCTCGGCCAGCACCACCTGCTGTCCGACTACAGCCTCAACGTCGTCAACCCCGGCCAACCCATCGACGACTGGCACATCGACTACCCCTACAACGAAATGCAAGCCATCGTCACCGGCGGCATCCTCGGGCTGCAATGCGTCCTGGCCCTTGGCCACTTCACCGATACCAACGGCGCCACCTGCCTGCTCCCCGGCTCGCACATGCCACCACGCCGCCCCGGCGAGCCATTGCCGACCTCGGCCGAAACCTTCACCGCCGAACCCGGAGCCCTGCTCATCATGGCCGCCGCCACCTGGCACCGCTCCGGCTACAACTCATCCCGCAGCCCCAGAACGGCAATCCTCATGAGTTTCGTCGAACGATGGATCCGGCCCATGTCTGATCCCCTGCCGCCGAACGGCTCCACCTACAACCAGCGGCTCCAGATCATGCTCGGCCTCCAACGGCCGCCCGAGACCATCAACGGCGTACCGATCTAGCGTCCAACCACGGCCGGATCCCGCTGCCCTGGACCAGCGGCGGCTTCTCCAGCACGCAGCCCCGTCGCCCGGGAGCAACCAGCGGATATCAGCTCTCGATCGCCCCGCTACTCTCGATCGCCCCGCTACTCTCGATCGCCCCGCTACTCTCGATCGCCCCGCTACTCTCGATCGCCCTCC
>JBJMIH010000251.1:0-5081 GCA_045806985.1 Mycobacteriales bacterium
ATCGTCGGCGACGTGCTGCACAGCCGGGTGGCCCGGTCCAACGTGCTGCTGCTGCACACGCTCGGCGCCGAGGTCACCCTGGTCGCACCGCCGACGCTGCTGCCCGTCGGGGTGGACGCCTGGCCGGCCGCGGTCTCCTACGACCTGGACGGGGTGCTGCCCAAGTCCGACGTGGTGATGATGCTGCGGGTGCAGCGGGAGCGGATGGCCGACTCGTACTTCCCCACCGAGCGCGAGTACAGCCGCAGGTACGGGCTGGACAAGCACCGGATGGCCGGGCTCGCCGAGCACGCCATCGTCATGCACCCCGGCCCGATGAACCGGGGCATGGAGATCGCCGCCGAGGTGGCCGACTCGGTCCGCTCCACCATCGTCGAGCAGGTCAGCAACGGGGTGAGCGTGCGGATGGCGGTGCTGTACCTGCTGCTGGGCGGCGCCCAGCTCCCGCTGGACGACGAGGAGGCGTCATGACGAGCTGGCTGATCAGGGGCGCCAGGCCGCTCGGCGGCGAACCCGCCGACCTGCTGGTCCGCGACGGCGTCATCGCCGAGGTCGGTACCGGCCTGACCGCCGGCCAGGCCGCCGACCAGGTGGTGGACGCCGACGGGCTGGTCGCGCTGCCCGGCCTGGTGGACCTGCACACGCACCTGCGGGAGCCGGGCCGGGAGGACGCCGAGACGATCGGGACCGGCAGCCGGGCCGCCGCGCTCGGCGGGTACGCCTGCGTGCACGCGATGGCCAACACCGAGCCGGTCGCCGACACCGCCGGCGTGGTGGAGCAGGTGTGGCGGCTCGGCCGCGAGGTCGGGCTGGTCGACGTCCGGCCGGTCGGCGCGGTCACCGTCGGGCTCGGCGGCGAGCGGCTGGCCGAGCTGGGCGCGATGGCCGACTCGGCGGCCGGGGTGCGGGTGTTCTCCGACGACGGCCGCTGCGTGGCCGACCCGGCGCTGATGCGGCGGGCGCTGGAGTACGTGAAGGCCTTCGACGGGGTGATCGCCCAGCACGCCGAGGAGCCCCGGCTGACCGTCGGCGCGCAGATGAACGAGGGCGTCCAGTCCGCCAGGCTCGGGCTGGCCGGCTGGCCGGCCGCGGCCGAGGAGGCGATCATCGCCCGTGACGTGCTGCTCGCCGGCCACGTCGGCTCCCGCCTGCACGTCTGCCACGTGTCCACGGCCGGCTCGGTGGAGATCCTGCGCTGGGCCAGGTCCAAGGGCATCCAGGTGACCGCCGAGGTCACCCCGCACCACCTGCTGCTCACCGAGGATCTGGCCGCCACCTACGACCCGGTGTACAAGGTCAACCCGCCGCTGCGCACCGCCGAGGACGTCACCGCGCTGCGGCGGGCCCTGGCCGACGGCACGATCGACTGCGTCGCCACCGACCACGCGCCGCACGCGCTGGAGGACAAGGAGGCGGAGTGGGCGGTGGCCCGGCCCGGCATGCTCGGGCTGGAGACCGCGCTGCCGGTGGTGGTCGCCACGATGGTGGAGACCGGGCTGCTGGACTGGGCCGGCGTGGCCGACCGGATGGCGGTGCGGCCGGCCCGGATCGGCCGGGTCGAGGGCCACGGCCGGGCGCTCGCGGCCGGCGAGCCCGCGCACCTCACCCTGGTCGACCCGGCGGCCCGCTGGACCGTCGAGCCGTCCGCGCTGGCCAGCCGCAGCCGCAACACCCCGTACGCCGGCCGCGAGCTGCCCGGCCGGATCGTCGCCACGTTCCTGCACGGCCGCCCGACGGTCCTGGACGGCAAGGTGGTCGCATGAGTCGCAAACCGGCACTTCTGGTGCTCGAGGACGGCAGGGCGTTCCGCGGCGAGGCGTACGGCGCCGAGGGCACCGCGTTCGGCGAGGCGGTCTTCGCCACCGGCATGACCGGCTACCAGGAGACCCTGACCGATCCCTCCTACCACGGCCAGGTCGTCGCGATGACCGCGCCGCACATCGGCAACACCGGCGTCAACACCGAGGACCCGGAGTCGCGGCGGATCTGGGTGGCCGGGTACGTCGTCCGCGACCCCAGCCCGGTCGCCTCGTCCTGGCGGGCCACCGGCACCCTCGAGGACGAGCTGCGCGCCCAGGGCGTGGTCGGCGTCTGCGGCCTGGACACCCGCGCGCTCACCCGGCACCTGCGCGAGCGCGGCGCCATGCGGGTCGGCGTGTCCAGCGAGACCGCCGACGTGGAGGCGCTGCGCGAGCGCGTGCTCGCCAGCCCCACCATGGAGGGCGCCGACCTGGCCGGCGAGGTGACCACGCCGGAGCCGTACACGGTCGAGCCGGACGGCGACCACCGGTACACGGTCGCCGCCCTCGACCTGGGCATCAAGCGGATGACCCCGCGCCGGTTCGCCGAGCGCGGGGTGCGCACGCACGTGCTGCCCGCCCGCACCACCCTCGACGCGCTGCTGGCCGGCTCGCCCGACGGGGTGTTCCTGTCCAACGGCCCCGGCGACCCTGCCACCGCCGACCACGCCGTCGACCTGGTCCGCGGCGTGCTGGCCGAGGGCATCCCGGTGTTCGGCATCTGCTTCGGCAACCAGGTGCTCGGCCGCGCGCTCGGCCTGGGCACGTACAAGCTCAAGTACGGCCACCGCGGCATCAACCAGCCGGTCAGGGACCGCGCCACCGGCCGGGTCGAGGTGACCGCGCACAACCACGGGTTCGCGGTGGACGCGCCGCCCGACGGCGCCACCGACACGCCGTACGGCCGGGTCGAGGTCAGCCACGTCTGCCTCAACGACGGCGTCGTGGAGGGCCTCAGGCTCCTCGACCGGCCGGCGTTCAGCGTCCAGTACCACCCGGAGGCGGCGGCCGGCCCGCACGACGCCCGGTACCTGTTCGACCGGTTCTGCGAGCTGATGGGGGGTGAGCGGTAGTGCCGAAGCGGACCGACCTGCGCTCGGTGCTGGTGATCGGGTCCGGCCCGATCGTGATCGGCCAGGCGTGCGAGTTCGACTACTCGGGTACCCAGGCGTGCCGGGTGCTCAGGGCCGAGGGGCTGCGGGTCACGCTCGTCAACTCCAACCCCGCCACGATCATGACCGACCCGGAGTTCGCCGACGCCACCTACATCGAGCCGATCACCCCGGAGTACGTCGAGCAGGTCATCGCCCGCGAGCGCCCGGACGCGCTGCTCGCCACCCTCGGCGGGCAGACCGCGCTGAACACCGCGGTCGCGCTGCACGAGACCGGCGTGCTGGAGCGGTACGGCGTGGAGCTGATCGGCGCCGACATCGAGGCCATCCAGCGCGGCGAGGACCGGCAGCGGTTCAAGGACATCGTCGCCTCGGTCGGCGGCGAGGTGCCGCGCAGCCGCGCCTGCCACTCGCTGGACGAGGCGCTCGACACCGCCGGCCAGCTGGGGTACCCGGTCGTCATCCGGCCCTCGTTCACGATGGGCGGGCTCGGCTCCGGCATGGCGCACTCCGAGGACGACCTGCGGCGGCTCGCCGGCGACGGGCTGGCCGCCAGCCCGGTGCACGAGGTGCTGATCGAGGAGAGCGTGCTCGGCTGGAAGGAGTACGAGCTCGAGCTGATGCGCGACCGCGCCGACAACGTGGTCGTGGTCTGCTCGATCGAGAACATCGACCCGATGGGCGTGCACACCGGCGACTCGGTGACCGTCGCGCCCGCGCTCACCCTCACCGACCGCGAGTACCAGCGGATGCGCGACCTCGGCATCGCGGTGCTGCGCGCGGTCGGGGTGGACACCGGTGGCTGCAACATCCAGTTCGCGGTGCGGCCGGACACCGGCCGGATCGTCGTCATCGAGATGAACCCGCGGGTGTCGCGGTCCTCGGCGCTGGCGTCGAAGGCCACCGGCTTCCCGATCGCCAAGATCGCCGCGAAGCTGGCGATCGGGTACACGCTGGATGAGATCCCCAACGACATCACCCGGCAGACCCCGGCCTCGTTCGAACCCGCGCTCGACTACATCGTCGTCAAGGTGCCGCGGTTCGCGTTCGAGAAGTTCCCCGGCGCCGACCCGGAGCTGACCACGCACATGAAGTCGGTGGGGGAGGCGATGGCGCTCGGCCGGTCGTTCCCGGAGGCGCTGCAGAAGGCGCTGCGCTCCCTGGAACGGCGGGACGGCGAGTTCGACTGGGCCGACCTGCCCGCCGACCCGGCCGGCCTGGTGGAGCGGGCCCGGGTACCGCACGACGGCCGGCTGCGGACCGTGCAGCGCGCCCTCGCCGCCGGCGCCTCCGTCGCCGACCTGGCCGGCGCGACCGGCATCGACCCGTGGTTCCTCGCCCAGATCGACGGAATCAACGCGCTCGCCGCCGCCGTCCGCGCCGGTGGCGAGGGCGCGCCGAGCGTGTACCAGGCCAAGCGGTACGGCTTCTCCGACCGGCAGCTCGCCGAGCTCACCGGCACGACCGAGGACGCCGTCCGGGCGTCCCGGTGGGAGGCCGGCGTCCGCCCGGCGTACAAGACCGTGGACACCTGCGCGGCCGAGTTCGCCGCCACCACCCCGTACCCCTACTCCTCCTACGAGGAGGAGACCGAGGTGGCGCCGCGGGAGCGGCCGGCGGTGATCATCCTCGGCTCCGGCCCGAACCGGATCGGGCAGGGCATCGAGTTCGACTATTCATGTGTGCATGCCTCGATGGCGCTGCGGGCGGCCGGGTACGAGACCGTCATGGTCAACTGCAACCCGGAGACCGTGTCCACCGACTACGACACCTCCGACCGGCTGTACTTCGAGCCGCTGACGTTCGAGGACGTGCTCGAGGTGGTGCACGCCGAGCAGGCCGCCGGCCCGGTCGCCGGGGTGATCGTCCAGCTCGGCGGGCAGACGCCGCTCGGGCTGGCGCAGCGGCTCAAGGACGCCGGCGTGCCGGTGGTCGGCACCCCGCCGGAAGCCATCCACCTGGCCGAGGACCGGGGCGCGTTCGGCGAGGTGCTGGCCCGCGCCGGGCTGCCGTCGCCGGAGCACGGCACCGCCACCACGTTCGCCGGGGCCAAGGAGATCGCCGACGGCATCGGGTACCCGGTGCTGGTGCGGCCCTCGTACGTGCTCGGCGGCCGCGGCATGGAGATCGTCTACGACGACGCCAGCCTGGAGTCCTACATCAAGCGGGC
>JBJMIH010000252.1:0-5195 GCA_045806985.1 Mycobacteriales bacterium
CCACGATCGTGCTCCGGCAGGGCCAGCCGTGGCTCGCGGTCGGCTCGCCCGGCGGCGCCACGATCATCACCACCACGCTCCAGATCCTGCTCGACCGGATCGACTTCGGCATGTCGCTGCCGGACGCGATCGCCGCGCCCCGGATCTCGCAACGTAACCGGAGCGTGACGGACGCCGAGGCGGCGTTCCTGTCCGGGCCGTACGCGGCCCCGCTCCAGGCGAGGGGCCAGGTCTTCACGCTCGTCCCGGACATCGGGGCCGCCACCGGCCTGGAGTTCCTCGGTCACGGCAAGCTGCTGGCCGCCGCCGAACCGGTCCGCCGCGGCGTCGGCGCCGCCGGGGTGGTGGTACCGGCCCGGTAACCTGGGCCCGTGACCACCCTCCGTTACGCGAAGGGCCACGGGACCCAGAACGACTTCGTCGTGCTGCCCGACCCCGACGGCCGGATCGACCTGACGCCCGCGCTGGTGCGGGCGCTGTGCGACCGGCACGCCGGGGTCGGCGGCGACGGGGTACTGCGGATGGTGCCGTCGCTGCGGCACCCGGAGGCGGCGGCCGACGCCGGTGCCGCCGAGTGGTTCATGGACTACCGCAACGCCGACGGCTCGGTCGCGGAGATGTGCGGCAACGGGGTCCGGGTGTTCGCGCGGTACCTGGTTGACACCGGGCTGGTGGCGCCGGGGGAGTTCGCGGTGGCGACCCGGGCCGGCGTGCGGGCCGTGCTGGCGCCGGCGGCCGGCGACGTGACCGTGGACATAGGCCCGGCCGAGCTGCGCGGCGAGTCGGCCGCCGTGCTGGGCGGGGTGACGTACCGCGGCACCGCGGTCTCGACCGGCAACCCGCACCTGGTCTGCCTGGTCGACAAGCCCGTCGCCGACCTGGACCTGTCCGCGCCGCCGCTCGCCGACCCCGCCGTCTTCCCCGGCGGCGTCAACGTCGAGTTCGCCAACGTGGTAGGCCCGTCCCAGGTCACCATGCGGGTGTACGAGCGGGGAGTGGGGGAGACGCGCTCCTGCGGCACCGGCGTGTGCGCCACCGCGGCCGTGGTGGCGGCCCAGTCCGGCCGGCAACCCGTCACCGTCGACGTCCCCGGCGGCCGCCTCACGGTCGCCTTCGACGGCACCACCTGCCTGCTCACCGGCCCCGCCGTCATCGTCGCCGAGGGCACCGTCCGCCTCGAATCCCTCCGCGCCGCCGCCACCGGCTAGGCCGGGTCTCAGAGTCGGCTTCCGCCTGTGCTCATGGCGGATTTCGGACCCCTGCGGCCACGATCAAGGACTTGTGGCCGCATTTTCATATGACAACGCGGCCACAAGTCCTTGATCGTGACGAGAACGGCGGCTCGACCCCGGCCTTGACCCAGTTCGTCCCGTCACCGGCCGACCCCGAACGCCTCGATGCCCGCCATCCCGCGCCGCGCCTCAGCCACGCGGGTCAGCGGCGCTGGTCGGCGGCGGTCTGTTCGGCCTGAGCGAGCCAGGCGCGGCGGAGTTCGGCGGCCTCTTCGGCCCTCCTGGCGTCGGACTCCTTGCCGGCGGCGCGGGCGGCGGCCGCCTGCTCCTCCAGCTTGCGGACGGACTCGCGGAGCTGCGTGACCATCGCGTTGCCGGCCAGGGTGCCGGCGCCGGTACCGCGCCAGCGGGCGTCGGCGGCCTCGCGTACCCGCTGCACCGCCCGGGACAGCCGGGCCTCCAGGGCGTTCATGGCGTCCCGCGGTACCCGGCCGATCTCGTCCCACTGCCGCTGCACGTCGGCGAGCCGTGCCCGGACGCCGTCGAGGTCGGCCTCGGGGTCCATCGCCTCCAGCTGGCTGAGCAGTTCCTCCTTGCGGTGCTGGTTTTCCCGGTACTTCTCGTCACGCTCGGCGAAGACCGACGAACGCGCCGTGAAGAACTGGTCCTGGGCGGCCCGGAACCGCTGCCACAGCCGCTCCTCGGCCTCCTTGTTGGCCCGCCCGGCTGCCTTCCAGTCCCGCATGAGCTGCTTGAACCGGGCGGCCGTCGGCCCCCAGTCGGTGGAGTCGGCGAGGGCCTCCGCCTCCAGCACCAGTTCCTCCTTGCGCCCGGCGGCGGCCTTGCGCTGCTCGTCGAGGGCGGCGAAGTGGGTACCGCGGCGCTTGGCGAAGGTGTCCCTGGCGGCGATCAGCCGGCGCCACAGCTCGTGGTCGGTCTTCCGGTCGACGCCGCGGATCTCCTTCCAGCCGGTGAGGATCTCCTTGAGCCGGTCGCCGGCCTTCTTCCACTCGGTGGACTCGGCGAGCGCCTCGGCCTCGGCGACCAGTTCCTGCTTGCGGGTGGTGGCCTCGGCGGCGGCCGCGGCGCGGGCGGCCTTCTCCTCGGTACGCCGCTGCTCGATCAGCTCCAGCACGGCGGAGGTCCGCTTCTCGAGGGCGGCCAGGTCGCCGACGACCGCGGCGTTCGGCAGGGTGTCGCGCACCCGCTCGGCGGTGTGCTTGAGCGAGGAGGTGTCCCCGGTGTGCGCGGCGAGCCGCTGCTCCAGCAGCTCGACCTCGGTGACCAGGTCGTCGTACTTCCGCGCGAAGTAGCTGAGCGCTTCGGCAGCGTCACCGGCCTGCCAGGATCCGACCTCGCGCTCGCCGCCGTCCGGGGTCCGGACGTACACCGTGCCGTCCTCGGCTACCCGACCCCACTGCGCCGCCTGCTGCTGCGTTGCGGTCTCGTTCGCGGTCATCGTTCCTGCGCTCCCTCACCCACCAGGCCCTGCCTGGTGCAGTATCACAGGTCGACTTGCCCGGTGTGATGCCCCGGATGGGCCGACCCCCGAGCCACTCCGCTCGCTCCCGCCGCCTCGCGTACGGCCGCCGCCACCCTCCGTGATACGGCCGGATCGAACACGCTCGGCACGATGAAGCTCGCGTTCAGGCGCTCATCATCCACCACCCCGGCGATCGCCTTGGCCGCGGCGATCGCCATGGCCGGAGTGAAGTCGCTCGCCTGTGCGTCCAGCATGCCCCGAAAAACGCCGGGGAAGGCCAAGACGTTATTAATTTGGTTTGGTTGGTCGGATCGTCCCGTGGCGACGACCGTGGCGTGCTGGCGCGCCTGTCGAGGATCCACCTCCGGGTCGGGGTTCGCCAAGGCGAAGACGATGGCGTCTTTCGCCATCGTGGCGATGTCCTCCCCGTCCAGCAGCCCGGACGTGCTCACCCCGATGAACACGTCCGATCCGCGCAGCGCGCCCTTGAGGTCGCCGGTGTACCCGAGCGCGTTGGTGTTCTCGGCCAGCCAGCGCATCTCCGGGTTGAGCCCGTCCATCTCCGGGTGCAGCGCCCCGTCCCGGTCCACCGCGATCAGGTCGCCGACCCCCTCGGCCAGCAGCAGCTTCATGATCGCCGTACCGGCGGCGCCCGCCCCGCAGACCACCACCCGCACGTCGGTGAGCGCCTTGCCGACCACCCGCAGCGCGTTGGTGAGCGCGGCGAGCACCACGATCGCGGTGCCGTGCTGGTCGTCGTGGAAGACCGGAATGTCCAGCTCGTCCTTGAGTCGCCGCTCGATCTCGAAGCACCGCGGCGCGGCGATGTCCTCCAGGTTGATCCCGCCGTACGCGGGCGCGATCGCCTTGACGATCGCCACGATCGAGTCGGTGTCCTGGGTGTCCAGCACCACCGGCCAGGCGTCCACGTTCGCGAACCGCTTGAACAGCGCCGCCTTGCCCTCCATCACCGGCAGCGCGGCGGCCGGCCCGATGTTGCCCAGCCCGAGCACCGCCGACCCGTCGGTGACCACCGCGATCGTGTTCCGCTTGATGGTCAGCCGGCGGGCGTCCTCCGGGTTGGCGGCGATGGCCAGGCACACCCGCGCCACCCCGGGGGTGTACGCCCGGGACAGCTCGTCCCGGTTGCGCAGCGCCACCTTGGGCGTGACCTCGATCTTCCCGCCCAGGTGCAGCAGGAAGGTACGGTCCGAGACCTTCCTGACCTCGACCCCGTCGAGCGCCCGCAGTGCCGCCACCACGCCCTCGGCGTGCTCGATGTCGGCGGTGTCGCAGGTGATGTCGACGGTGATCCGGTCGGGGTGCGACTCGACCACGTCCAGCGCGGTCACGGCGCCGGCCGCCGCGCCGACCGCCATCGTGAGCCGGCCGACCGCGCTGGGGTCGGCGGGCAGCGCCAGCCGTACCGTGATCGAGTACCCGGCGCTCGGCATCCTGCCCAGCCCACCGTCGGTCAAACCGGTCACCGGGTTCGCCACCGTCACTCCTGTCCTGAGCGGATCCGCAGGGGGTCGATCCTTCAGTATTGCCGGCGGGGAGCAATAGGCGTGCGTCACCCCCCGTCCGCGTGGGACGATCGAGACAAGATGACAGAGACTTTTGAGATCTTCCCGCCGGTTCTCGATCCCGAGCTGGACCAGCTGGATCTTCAGGACCGCACCGCCCTCCGCAGGGTGGCCGGGCTCTCCACCGAGCTCACCGACGTCACCGAGGTCGAGTACCGCCAGCTCCGCCTGGAGCGGGTGGTGCTGATCGGCGTGTGGACGTCCGGCACGCTGGTGGACGCCGAGAACTCCCTGGCCGAGCTGGCCAGGCTCGCCGAGACCGCCGGCTCCCAGGTGCTGGAGGGGCTGGTGCAGCGCCGCGACCGGCCCGATCCGGCGACCTACGTCGGCTCCGGCAAGGCGAAGCAGCTGCGCGAGATCGTGGTGGCCACCGGCGCCGACACGGTGATCTGCGACGGCGAGCTGTCGCCGGGCCAGCTCCGCCAGCTGGAGGACCTGGTCAAGGTCAAGGTCATCGACCGGACCGCGCTGATCCTGGACATCTTCGCCCAGCACGCCCGCAGCAAGGAGGGCAAGGCGCAGGTCGAGCTGGCGCAGCTGGAGTACCTGCTGCCGCGGCTGCGCGGCTGGGGCGAGTCGATGTCCCGGCAGGCCGGCGGCCGGGTGGCCGGCGGTGGCGGCATCGGTACCCGCGGCCCCGGCGAGACCAAGATCGAGACCGACCGGCGCCGGATCCGCCGCCGGACGGCGAAGCTGCGCAGGGAGATCACCGCGCTGGCCGGCGTCCGCGAGGTCAAGCGGCAGGAACGGGTGCGCCGCGAGATCCCGGCCGTCGCCATCGCCGGTTACACCAACGCCGGCAAGTCCTCGCTGCTCAACCGGCTCACCGGCGCCGGCGTGCTGGTCCAGGACGCGCTGTTCGCGACGCTGGACCCGACCGTGCGGCGGGCCCAG
>JBJMIH010000253.1:0-9025 GCA_045806985.1 Mycobacteriales bacterium
AGGAGAACAAGAACGTCGTGCACCGGCTGTTCGAGGAGATCGGCCCGCGGTACGCCGACCGTCCGGGTGGCTACACCCGGATCATCAAGACCGTGCCGCGCAAGGGCGACAACGCCCCGATGGCCATCATCGAGCTGGTCGAGGAGCAGGTGGCGAGCAGGGCCACCGGCACTCAGGCCCGCCCGGCGAAGAAGGCCACGGCGAGGAAGGCCCAGCCCGCCGAGCCGGTCGAGGCGGTCGAGGACGAGGTCCCCGAGACCTCGACCGACGTGGCCGACGAGCCGGAAGAGGTCGAGGACGAGGCCGCGGAGGCCCTGGACGTCACCGTGGAGGCGGACGAGGCCGACGTGGCCGAGCAGGCCGAGGACGCCGACAAGTAGTACGGACGCCAAGATCGTCACCCGCTGCCCGCCGCGCACACCGCGCGGCGGGCAGCGGCGTTTGTGGGCCCGATCCGGAAGCTGGAAGACTCGGTTCCGTGACGGTGCGGTTGCGGCTCGACGTGAGCTACGACGGCGGCGCGTTCGCCGGGTGGGCGGCGCAGCCGGGGCAGCGCACCGTCCAGGGGACGCTGGAGGAGGCGCTGGCGACGGTGCTGCGGGCGCCGGCCACCCTGACCGTGGCGGGGCGTACCGACGCGGGGGTGCACGCGACCGGGCAGGTCTGCCACGTGGATGTGCCGACGGAGGCGTGGGCCGAGCTGTCCAGCACGCTGTCGCGCCGCCTGAACGGCCTGCTGCCGCTCGACGTCAGGGTCACCGGGGTGGGAGAGGCGGCGGAGGGGTTCGACGCGCGGTTCTCGGCGCTGTGGCGCCGGTACGCGTACCGGCTCACCGACGCTCCGCACGGCGCCGACCCGCTCCGCCGGCACGACACGGTGCCGTGGCGGCGGCCACTGGACGAGGCCGCGATGAATGCCGCGGCCTCCGGCTTGTTGGGCGAGCACGACTTCGCCGCGTACTGCCGGCGCCGGGAGGGCGCGAGCACCGTGCGGGCACTCCAGCGGCTGTACTGGACCAGGACCGGACACCTGCTGGTCGCCACCGTGCGGGCGGACGCATTCTGCCACAACATGGTGCGCGCGCTGGTCGGCGCGATGATCGCGGTCGGCGAGGGCCGCCGCCCGCCGGACTGGCCGGCCGCCGTGCTGGCGACGGGTGTCCGGGACCCCGGCGTGCTGGTGGTGCCCGCGCACGGCCTGACGTTGGTCGAGGTCGGGTACCCCGAGCCGGCCGGGCTGGCCGAGCGGGCCGCGCTGACCCGCCGCTACCGCGGCGAGGTCGTGGTCTGACTGCCGCCGTTCGGCTGCGGCGTCACCGACGTGGACGGGTTGGGGTTCTTGTCCCGCTCGCCGATCGCGTTCGACGCGAACAGGTACAGGATGCCACCGGCGTCGGACAGCTTCTGGTCCACCGAGGTCTGCGCGGCCTTGTCGACGTACGCCGCGAACCGCCAGATCACGTAGTGACCCTGGGCGAACGTCAGGTAGCTGCCCTTGGTCGTCTCGGTGATCTGCGACCCGTTCGTCGCGTCGCTGCCCGGCAGCGGCTTGAGCGGCGACACCACGCCGCGCGGCGCGCTGTCGGCGATGTCGCTGGCCCTGGCCCTGACCGCCTCCGCCGAGTCGCGGTCCCGCACGGTCATCACGCCGGCGCTGGCCACGATCTTGTTGTTCGCGTCGTAGTAGGTGACGCGGATCACCTGCCGGCAGCCGGCGTCGGCGACCACCTTCCGCAGCTCCTTGACCACCACCTTGCCGCAGTCGGTGTCGACCTTGCTGGTCACCCGGTTCTCGGTGGAGTTCGTCCTGCTGACCTTCACCGCGTCCTGCGGCCATGCCTCGTCGATCGTCATCGGCAACTGGTCGCTGCGCCAGCAGTCGGTCGGCTTGCGCGGCCGGGTATCCGTACCGGACACCTTGCACGGCTTGGTGTCGGCCGTCGGCTTGGTCACCTTCGGCTTTCCGGTGTCGGTGGAACCGCCGCCCTTGAACAGCAGGTACGCGCCGACGCTGCCGCCGAGCAGGAGCAGCACCAGCAGCAGGACGCCGCCGATGACCAGCGGCCGGCGGCCGCGCTCCGCCGCCGGTTCGCCGAGGAGCGGCCCCGGGGTGGCGGGCGGCTGCCAGGTGGGCCGGTTACCGGGCGGGCTGCCCGGCGGGCCCGGTGGTGCGGGCCGGCCGGGGTCGCGGTGCGCCGGAGCGGCCGGGATGCGCTGCGCCCACGGCGGCTGCGGCTGCTGGGTCGGCGCGGGCGGGCTGCCCCACAGCCGGCCCTGGCCGCCGTCTCCGGAGCCGCCGGAGTACGGCGGTTGCTGCGGCGGCGTGGGGGGAGTGGGCGGCGGGGGCGGCTGCTGCTGCGGTGGCGTTCCCCACAGCCCCGGCGGCTGGCCCAGCGCGGGTCCGGTCGCGGTCTCGGCCGGCCCGGCCACCGGCGGCGGCGCGGCCGGTGGCGACCCCGGCGGGGTGGCGGGCGGCTGGGAGCCGGCCGCGTACGGGGACTGCTGGCCGGACCCGGCGGCGTACGGCGACTGCCCCGACCCGGCCGCGTACGGGCTGGCCTGGCCCGATCCGGCCGCGTACGGCGACTGGCCCTGCGAACCCTGCGCCGAGGCATACGGGTTCTGCTGGCCGCCGCCCTGCTGCCCGCCGATGGGGTAGCGGCGCGGCGGCTGGGCGGCCTCCTCGTCCGGCTCCTCGCCGGGCGGCCGGAAGGGTCCTTCGGGGCTCATGTCGTCAAGGCTTTCACGCGCGGGTCACTGCCACTAGTTGTCGCCGCGGCCGCGGTCCTGGACGGCGCCGTTCACGATCTGGTCGCAGGCGTCGGCGTCGTTGTGGAGCTTGGTGTCGTAGCCCTGCGGCCCGTGCCCGTCCTCGTACGCGGCCCACTCGTACAGCACGTAGTGCCCGTACAGGTTGATGCTGTCGCCCTGCACCTCGAAGTAACCCTGGGTGTTCCTGTTCAGCCGCAGCGGAGTTTTGCCGGGCCCGGGGTCGATCGGCAGGATCAGCGGGAGCCCGCTCTTCATCTTGTCCTCGAGGGACCTCGCCGCGGCCGAGTCCCGCACGTTGAGCAGCACCGTGCCGGCGAGGATCTTGTTCTTGGCGTCCCGGTAGGTCGCCCGGAGCGCCTGCGTGCAGCCGGAGTCCCGGACGTTGCCCTGCTGTTCGGGCACCACCACGGTCGTGCAGTCCTGGGTCTGGTCGGAGGCGACCAGGTCCAGGGCGATGCCGTCCATGTCGTTGGTGGCGGCCTTCCGGTTCGCGAACGCCTCCTCCTGCGTCATCGGATTGGGGTCGATCTGCTGGTTGGCGATCTTCGAGTCCAGCTTGGGCAGCGCGCTGCCGCTCGGCGACGGGGTGGCGCTGTGGTTCGTCCTGCCGGCCGTCGGGGTGGGCTTGCCGCCGCTCTTGTGGAACGCGGCGAACGCGATGCCGCCGCCGACCAGCACGATCACGGCGACCGCGGCGAGGATGAGGAACGGCATGTTGTTCTGCGACCGCTTCGGCTCCACCGGGACCTGGCTCATCGGGTAGCCGCCCTGGGTGGTCCACTGCTGCCACGGCTGCCCGGACATGTTGGTGGGGTCGCTGCCGTACGAGCCGGGGGCCTGACCGTAGGTGGTCGGCTCGTTCTGGTACGGCACCGGGTCGTCGGGGCCGCCCGGCACCGGCTGCCACACCTGGCCGGGCTGCCACGGCGCGTTCGCGCCGCCGCCCTGCTGCTGGCCGGCGCCCGGCGGCGGGCCTTGCGGCGGACCCTGCGGCGGACCCTGAGGCGGGCCTTGGGGAGGGCCCTGCGGCGGGCGCTGTGGCCCACCCTGTGGCCCACCCTGGGGCGGACCCTGGGGTGGGCGTGGGCCCTGCTGGCCGGGACCCTGGCCCGGGCCCTGCGGGCCCTGACCGGGCTCGTAACCGCTCATCGTGACGTCCTCTACCGCTAGCCCTGTCTCATCCCTCGTCCCGCGCGATGCGCAGGTTGTTGTCGATCGAGAACAGCGTCTCGGTGCCGGTCCGCTGGAGATCGGGGACGAAGGTCGGGATCTTGTGCTTGTCCACGTACATGTACGTGGCGAAGTAGATGTAGTGCCCGTGGTCGAAGGTCACGCGGATCTGCTCGCGGTCCTCCGTCGGCGTGTAGGTCAGGGTGTTGCTGTCGGCCACCGTGCCCGGGACCTGCAACTCCTTGATCCAGCCGTTCTTGCCCTTGCCCGCGGCGTCCTGCAACTTCTTCACCTCGGCCTTGTCCTGGAGGTTCATCAGCGAGTACGAGGCGATGAAGTGGTTCTTGCCGTCCGGGCCTTGGTCGGTGAAGGTGATCCGGAGGACCTGCGAGCAGTGCAGGGTCTTGAGGTTCTCGGCGACGACGCCGGTGGCGAGCGAGGCGCAGTTGGTGGTGATGTCCTTGCCCAGCACCAGGTAGCTGCACGCCGCGTTGAGGGCCTGGGTGGCACCGCCGAACGGGTGGAACGAGTTCTCGCCGGGGTTGAAGGCGAAGGTCCAGTCCAGCGGTGTCGGGTCGGTCGTGCGGCTGTCGGTCTTCTGGGGCGGCGAGGTGTCGCTCGGCGTCGGCGTCGCGGTGCTCTGCGGCGGGACGTAGGTGAGCCGCTTCTTGTCGGCGGGATTGTTCGGGTCGAAGGCCGGGCACGCGTACGGCACCGGGCTCGCCTTCGCGGTGGGCGAGGTGGTGACGTGGGTACCCGGGTTGGCGCTGTTGTGCTTCTTGCCGTCCGGCCACGCCACCACGGCCACCAGCGCGACGACCGCGACCACCGCGGCCACGACGGCGCCGATGATCAGCGGCTGCTGGTTCTTCCGGTTGGGGGCGCCACCGGGCCCGCTGAGCACGCCGTACCCGCCGCCCGGCGGCTGGTACGGCGGCTGGTAACCGCCGCTGCCGCCGAGGTGCGTCGGCTGCGGCGGCACCGCGCCGCCGGCCGTGGTCGCGAGCTGCGGGCTGCCGGGAACGGCCGGCGGCGGGTACGCCGGACCGCCGCCGCTGGAGCCGGCGGTGGGCGGGTACGCCATCCCGCCGCCGGAGCTGCCCGGACCGGCCGGGGGCGGGTACGCGGGTCCGCTGCCGGAGCTGCCGACGCCGGCGGCCGGCGGGAACGTCGGCCCCGCGCCGGACCCGCCGGGGCCGGCCGGCGGCGGGAAGGACGGGCCGCCACCGGAGCCGCCGGGCCCGGCCGGCGGAGGCATACCGGGGCCGGGCGGGCCGACCGGCGGGGGCGCCTGCGGGACCGGCGTGGCGACGTACCGGGCCGCGGAGAACCGGGGCGGCCCGAGCGGGCTGGGCTGGCCCTCCAGGAACGCCTTCAGCTCGTCCCTGGCGTGCACCGCCGAGGCGGGCCGGTCCTGCGGGTTCTTGGCGAGCAGCCGCTGCACCGCCCACCACAGCTGGTCGGGCATGTGCGGGGGCTGCTGGGGGGCGGCGCTGGCGTGCGCGCGCAGCACCGCGAGCGGGTGGTCGCCGCGGAACGGCGGGTGGCCGGTGTTGAGCTGGTACAGCAGGCAACCGGCCGAGTACAGGTCGGCGGCCGGAGTCGGCCGGTGACCGTGCGCGACCTCGGGGGCGAGGTACGACGGCGTGCCGACCCACTCGTTGCCGCGGGTCAGCGCCGAGCCGTCCACGATGCGGGACACGCCGAAGTCGGTGAGCAGCAGTTTGGGCGCCGGACCGGACCGGTCGACCAGCACGTTCTCCGGCTTGATGTCGCGGTGCACCACCCCGGCGGCGTGCACGGAGGCGAGCCCGTCGAGGATCTCCATGCCGAGCCGGGCGGTGTCCGGCGGCGAGGCGGGGCCGTACTGGCGCAGCAGCGAACCCAGGTCGCCGCCCTCCACCAGGGTCATCACCAGGCCGAGCGTCTCGCCCTCGACGACGACGTCGAACAGCTCGACCACGTGCGGCCCGCGGACGCTGATCAGGATCTGGCGTTCCTGCAGGAACCGGGCCACGACCTGGGGGTCGGAGACCAGGTCCTCGCGGAGTACCTTGATCGCGACCGCCCGGTCGTCGGAGACCCGGTGGCCACGCCAGACCTTGCCCGCCGCACCCTCGCCGAGGGCGGCATCGAGTACGTATCTGCTGCCTAGTTGCTGTCCCATTGCCCTGTTTCCCCCGGGGATGTGCGCCTGGTCAGACACTACCGGCCGACGGGGAAATACCCTCGCCGGTCCCCGCTCATACCCGGCACACTGATTCGCTGTGGGTTATCTCGACGTGCAGAGACTTGGCTTCACCCTCCCGGAGGGTCGCGAGCTGTTCGCGGACGTGTCGTTCCGGGTGGGCGAAGGGGCCAAGGTCGCACTGGTCGGGGCGAACGGTACCGGCAAGACCACGCTGACGCGACTCGTCGCCGGTGACCTGCCTGTTCAGGCCGGTCAGGTCGGCAGGGCCGGCGGCCTCGGCGTGATGCGGCAGTTCATCGGTCAGATCCGCGACGGCAGGACCGTCCACGACCTGCTGGTGTCGCTGGCCCCGCCGGCTGTGCGGGAGGCGGCGGCGGCGCTGGCGGAGGCCGAGAACGCGCTGGGCGCCGACGAGAAGTCCCAGCTCAGGTACGCCAACGCGCTCACGGCGTGGGGCGACGCCGGCGGGTACGACGCCGAGGTGCTGTGGGACACCTGCACGGTGGCGGCGCTGGGGGTGCCGTACGACCGGGCCAGGGACCGCCCGCTCGGCACGCTGTCCGGCGGCGAGCAGAAGCGGCTGGCGCTGGAGGCGCTGCTGCGCGGGCCCGACGAGGTGCTGCTGCTCGACGAGCCGGACAACTACCTGGACGTGCCGGGCAAGCGCTGGCTCGAGGAGCGGCTCAACGAGTCGGCCAAGACCGTGCTGTACGTCTCGCACGACCGCGAGCTGCTGAACCGCACCGCCACCAGGGTGGTCACCATCGAGGGCGGCAGCGCGTGGGTGCATCCGGGCGGCTTCGCCAGCTACCACGAGGCGCGGCGGGCCCGGCACGACCGGCTGGACGAGCAGCGCCGGCGCTGGGACGAGGAACACGCCAAGCTGAAGGAGCTGGTCCGGATGTACCGGCAGAAGGCCGCGTACAACTCGGACATGGCGAGCCGGTTGCAGGCCGCGGTGACCCGGCTGGAGCGGTTCGAGGCGGCCGGCCCGCCGGAGGTGCCGCCGCGCGAGCAGAACGTCCAGATGCGGCTGCGCGGCGGCCGTACCGGCAAGCGCGCGGTCACCGTGGTCGAGCTGGAGCTCACCGGGCTGATGCTGCCGTTCTCGCTGGAGGTCTTCTACGGCGAGCGGGTCGCGGTGCTCGGTTCCAACGGCTCCGGCAAGTCGCACTTCCTGCGCCTGCTGGCGGCCGGTGGCAGCGACGGGCAAGGCCCGGTGGACGGGCTGCCGGTCGCGCCGGTCGCGCACACCGGCGAGGCCAGGCTCGGCGCGCGGGTGCTGCCCGGCCTGTTCGCGCAGACGCACGAGCGGCCCGACCTGGTCGACCGCACGCTGGTGGACATCCTGTGGCGGGGCGACGCGCACCGTGACGGCAGGGACCGCCACGGCGCCATGCGCGCGCTGCGCCGGTACGAGCTGGACGGCCAGGGCGACCAGACGTTCGGCACGCTGTCCGGCGGCCAGCAGGCTCGCTTCCAGATCCTGTTGCTGGAGCTGTGCGGGGCGACGCTGCTGCTGCTCGACGAGCCGACCGACAACCTCGACGTGGCCTCGGCCGAGGCGCTGGACGAGGGGCTGTCCTCCTACGACGGCACGGTGATCGCGGTCACCCACGACCGGTGGTTCGCACGGTCCTTCGACCGCTTCCTGGTGTTCGGGTCGGACGGCGAGGTGTACGAGTCGTCCGAGCCGGTGTGGGACGAGAAGCGCGTGGTACGACCCCGCTGACCTGCGTGTCGGCGGAAAACCCAAGTTGGCTTGACCATGGGGATGTCAGACCCGACATCTGAGGAGGCATCTCATGCTGGCGATCGTGGGAGCGATCTGCTTCGGGTTGGCCCTGATCCTCAACGTGGGCAAGTTCGACCAGGGCGACGTGTTCAACGCCGGCAACCTGACGCTGCTCGGCTTCCTGCTCGTGGCGCTCCACCTCGCCGGCTTCGCGACCGCGTGGCGACCCGCCGCGTCCGGCTCGCGCCGCCGGTACTGGGCCCGCAGGTAGCTCTCGGGTAGGTCACCGTTGCCCCGCGTGATCTCCGGAATGTGGCACAGATCACGCACGGTAGGGGCGCGTGGCGGTCAGGCGGCCCCCGTTTTGACCGCCACACGGGCCGGCCGGTATCGTGGGGTGCTGTCGCGCCGCTGTGTCGTGCGCGCCTCCCGGTCGATCTCCGGCCGATCCCCGCACCGGGGAAGCCTGAACCCGACGAGACAAGGTAGTCCTGTGCGCACGTACAGCCCCAAGCCTGGTGACGTCCAGCGGCAGTGGTTCGTCATCGACGCCTCCGACGTCGTGCTCGGCCGGCTCGCGAGCCAGGCCGCCCAGTTGCTGCGGGGTAAGCACAAGCCGATCTTCGCCCCGCACGTCGACACCGGTGACTTCGTGATCGTGATCAACGCGAGCAAGGTCGCGCTCACCGGCAACAAGCGTGACCAGAAATTCGCGTACCGGCACTCGGGCTACCCTGGCGGCCTCCGCCAGACCCCGTACTCCGAGCTGCTGGACCGCAACCCCCAGCGGGCGATCGAACTGGCCGTCCGGGGCATGCTGCCGAAGAACAAGCTGGGCCGGCAGCTCATCAAGAAGCTCAAGGTGTACGCCGGCGACAGCCATCCGCACCAGGCCCAGCAGCCCGTCCCGTTCGAGATCACCCAGATCGCGCAGTAGGAGAAGCATGACCACCGCCACCGCTGAAAAGCCCGTCCAGACGGTCGGGCGTCGCAAGGAGGCGATCGTCCGAGTCCGGCTGGTGCCTGGCTCGGGGCAGTTCAAGCTGAACGGCCGTCCGCTCGACGTGTACTTCCCCAACAAGGTGCACCAGCAGCTCATCAAGGAGCCGCTGGTCACGCTGGAGAAGACCGAGGCGTACGACGTGCTCGCCACCCTG
>JBJMIH010000254.1:0-5231 GCA_045806985.1 Mycobacteriales bacterium
CCGCGCTGGCCACCGCCGCCACGGTGTTCGCCAGCGAGCCGTGGCGGAGCAGGGTGTTCTCGGTCATCGCCTTCGCGGCGTGGTCGGCGGGGCTGGCCGGCGCCATGCTCGGCGGCCTGATCACCGTCCGCTGGGGATGGCGCTGGGTCTTCCTGGTCACCGTGCCGGTCGGCGCGGCGGCCCTCGGCGCCGCGACCGCGCTGCTGCCCTCCGACGGCCCCCGCCGTACGGCCGCCGAGCGGCTGGACGTCGCCGGCGCGCTGCTCACCACCGCAGCCCTGGTCACCCTGCTGCTCGGCCTCCAGCAACTCGGGCAGGACGGCGGGCGGCACGCCGGTCGCGCCGTGCTCGTCCTGGCCGGCGCGGCGGCGCTGTTCGCCGCCCTCGTCGCGGTCGAGCGCCGGGTGGCCCACCCGCTGGTCGACCCGCGCCTGCTGCGCTCGCGCCGGATGGCCGGCAGCTGCCTGGCCTTCGGCACGTACTGCGCCGGCTACACCGCCGTCGTCGTCGTCGGCAGCCTGTGCCTCCAGGAGGCGCACGGCCTGTCGGCCGCCGCCGCCGGGCTCGCCCTCTCCCCCGTCCTGGTCGGCGGGATCGCCAGCTCGACGCTGTCCGCGCCGCTCCTGCGCCGGTACCCCTCCAGGCTGGTCGTCACCGCCACCCTCGTCCTGTGCTCCTCGGCGCTGGCCATGATCGCGGCCCGGAGCACCGGCACGCTCGCCGCCCTGCTGCCCTGGCTGGTGCTGTGGGGTGTCTGCTCGGGCCCGGTGTACGTGGCGCTCACCCGCGAGTGCGTCGGCGACGCGGCCGAGCGGGATCGCGGCACCGCCTCCGCGCTGTTCGAGTCCACCAGCCACGTCGGCGGCGGCATCGCCGCGACCGGCTACCTGACCCTGCTCGGCGCCGGCTGGGGGTACCGCCCCACCGAGCTGGCCGGCGCGCTGGTGGTGGCGGCCGGCGCCGTGCTCGCCTTCCTCGTCCTGCCCCGCCGCGACCGGACGATCGCGTAGCGCCGCCGTCAGGGGCGGCGGGCGGCGACGATCCAGGCCCGCGAGTCGAAGAACACCCCACCGCCGGTGAGGTGCGCGGCGAGCAGCTCCCGCAGCCGCCCGCGGGCCTCCTCGGCCGCCGCCGGCTCGAGCGCGACGAGCAGCGCGGTCGCGTCGCGCAGCCCGAGCACCAGATCCTCGGCGGTGGCGACGTCCGGCCCGTAGTACACCGGCTCCCGCACCTCGGCGAATCCCACCTCGACGAAGCCCGCCGCCGCCAGCACCTTCTCGGCGACCGCCGGGTCGCCCAGCGAGAACGGATCAAGGCCGGCCGCCACCGGTGGCCCGCCGGCGGCGAACACCCGACGAAACTCCGTCGACCACTCGTTCCGCTCCCGCGCCTGCCAGATCAGCAGCACCAGCCGGCCCGCCGGCCGCAGTGCCCGCCCGATGTTGGCGAAGGCCGCGACCGGGTCCGCGAAGAACATCACCCCGAACCGGCTGATGCCCAGGTCGAAGTAGCCGGGCGGGAACGGGTACGTCTGGGCGTCGGCGCACACGTACCCGACGTTGCCCAGGCCCTCGTCCCTGCTGAGCCGCCGCGCGTACGCCAGCGCCGCCGCCGACACGTCCACTCCCACGACGCTGCCACCGGCCGCCGCCCGCCCGGCGTCCCGGGCCGACTCGCCCGTTCCGCAGCCGACGTCGAGCACCCGGTCCCCCGCCGCGACCCGCGCCGCCGCCATGAAATGGCGATGGTGCGGCGCCACCTCGGCATCGAACAGTTCGGCCAGCCTGACCCGGTGCTCCACCACACGCCGAGCATAATCACGGCCGGACCGCGCCCGGCGGGCATGATCGATGCCATGACAGACCACCGGCAGGTAGCCGTCCCGGCGCGGTACGCGCGCGTCAACCCCTGGGTGATCAGCCGCGACACCGACGCGGAGGTGCGCTTCCTCGCCTCGGCGTTCGGAGCCGTCGAGACCCCGGGCTCGCGCATGCTCGACGGCGACGGGGACATCGGCCACGTCGAGGTCGAGCTCGGCGACAGCGTCATCATGCTGTTCGACGCCAAGTCAGGCTGGCCCGCCACCCCCGCTCACCTGCGGATCTACGTCGGCGACGTCGCTGAGGCCGTGGAGGCGGCCGTCGCGGCGGGGGCGCGCGTGGTGACCCGCCCGACGTTGCTCGCCTTCGGGGAGCGCGTCGCCCGCGTCCGCGATCCGCAGGGCCACCTGTGGTGGTTGCACGAGCATGTCGAGGACGTCCCACCCGGCGAGCTGGCCGACCGCTTCGCCGACCCCGCGGCGCTGGAGGCCATGGCCTACGTCCAGCGCAGCCTGCGCGAGGAGCTGGCGGCTACGTGAGGTCGGGCCAGTCACCGGTACCGGCCCGTACCAGCCCGGCCGCCTCCTGGACCGAGCGGCCGCCGGTGTCGACGCGCACGTCCCCCAGCCCCACCCGGTCCAGCTCCCCTGCCGTGCGCACGGCCCGCGCGGCGCGCTGGCGGAGGATGTCGTCAGGCTGGCCACGGAGCTCGTCCCCCGCCAGCGACGGCCCGCCACCCCGCCCTCGCCGCATGACCCGTGCGACCAGCTCCGCTGGATCCGCGCTCAGCCGGCACACCGTCAAGGCGGCTCCCGGCAGCGCGCCGGCGTACCTGGAGACGGCCTCCTGGCTGTCGACGCTCCCGGTGACGACGAGGCAGCGGGCGCCGGCGGCCAGGTGGTTCGGC
Organism: Mycobacteriales bacterium; assembly: GCA_045806985.1. GTDB lineage: Bacteria > Actinomycetota > Actinomycetes > Mycobacteriales > JBJMIH01 > JBJMIH01. The sequence goes on from JBJMIH010000254.1 coordinate 2,728, forward strand.
CACACGGCGGCCAGGTTCGCGATCCTGACCTCGTCGCCGTCCGGTACGGGCGAGCAGAACCCGAGCTGCGCCAGGTCGACGTACGCGGCCTTGACCCCACTCCGGTTGACCTGCGTGAAGACCTCGTAGCCGATGGTCGACTTGCCCACAGCGGGAGGGCCGCACAGCCACAGCACCGGTACGGGCCCACCAGCCGTCCCGGCCGGGGATCCGGGACCGGCGCCGCCCTCCGCCACGGCCGGCCCGCGCGGCCGGCTCGCGACCCGTTCCCGTACCTGTTCCCGTACCTGGTCGGCGACCGCCGCCACGGACATCCCGCTGGTGTCCACGCACAGGTCGGCGAAGTCCGTCCGGTCCAGCTCCGCGGCCTCGGCGACCGTCTCCTCGACCAGGTGGGTGGCCCACCCACGGCGATGGAACCGCTCCCGGAGCTCGCCCTCGCCGACCCGCAGCCGGCACCACACCACCGAACCGCCTGGCAGCCACGCCGCGTACCCGTCCGCCACCTCGGCGCTGTTCAGGTACCCGGACACGATCAGCGACCGCGCCCCCGCCGCCCGGAACGTCCGGAGCACGCCCCCCACGTTGCGGGCCTTGAGCCGATGGTTGTCCGGATCCTCCGCGGCTGCCGGATAGCACAACCCGACCTGGTCGGCGTCGACGTAACCGGCAGGAACCCCCGCCGCCTCGAACCGGCGGAACAGCTCCCACCCCACCGAGGTCTTCCCGACCCCCGAAGGCCCATACAGCCACAGCACCCCACCCATCCGTGCGAGGCTAGTGACGTCGGGATACGCCGACGATCCGATTTCCGCCGTCGCGGGCGTGGAGGACCTGTCCTGCCGGCGCACGGCACGGAGGCTCCCATGACCGTCATCACGAAGACCCAGGCGCTCAAGGTCATTCGCAGTGCCTACGGACCCGATCATGCCGACTCCGTCGCGGAGCGCCTGCCCGACCGCATCGACCTCAACAATCCCGCGGACACCAGGCTGCTGGCCGAACTGGGAGTAACCCCCGACGGCCTCTACGAGGCGTTCGGCGCCGAACTCTGACCCGACTCCGGGGTGTCACCGGGCGGCCGATGACGTTCATCACGGCCGGCTGACCACATGCGTATCTGCCGGCAACCCGGCCGGACGGTCACAGTGATCACGTACCGCTCGTCGGGGGACTGCCCAGGAGGGCGCCCCCAGGGAGAAGAGGAACGTGATCATGAAACTGACGACCGTCACGATGGTCACCGTCGACGGAGTGATGCAGGGACTCGGCGGGTCGGATGAGGACCGCAGGGGAGGGTTCGAGCGGGGCGGATGGGTCGCGCCGCTGTTCGACGAAGAGGCGGAGACGTTCCTCAACCAGGTCTATCAGCGGGCCGAGGCGTTCCTGTTCGGCCGGCATACCTATGAGATCTTCGCCGGGTCGTGGGGAACCTGGGAGGACCCTGGCGACAGTCCTATCTGGACAGCGTTGGACAGCCGGCCCAAGTACCTCGCCTCCACCACGCTCACCGACCCGGGGTGGGCCGACACCACCGTCCTGTCAGGCGACCTGGTGGCCGCCGTCGGCGAGCTGAAGGCGAAGCCGGGAGGCGAGTTGCAGGTGCACGGCAGCGGCGCGCTGGTCCGCTGGCTGCTGGACAACCAGCTTGTCGACGAGATGATCCTGCTCGTCTGCCCCGTGGTCATCGGCCAGGGCACCCGGCTGTTCCCGGACGCCGGCCCGGACACCGCACTCGAACTGGTCGACTCCCGGCCCACCTCCAGCGGAGTGACCATCCAGGTCTACCGGCCCACCGGCCGCCCGCGGTACGCGGAAGCCTCGCCGACCCCGGCCGAATGAGTGGTAGAGGATGCCGAGCAATGATCAGTGCGCTGCGGGACCTGCTCGAGCGGCACGTCGCGAGCGGCACCGTCCCGGGGGCCGTCGCGAGCTTCGGCACGGCGGAGCCCCAGATCGTGGCCGCCGGCGCGATGTCGGCCGGCGGTGCGCCGATGCGCGTCGACGCGATCATGCGAATGAAGTCGATGACCAAGGCCGTTGTTGCTGTCGCGGCCCTCCGGCTGGTCGAGGCCGGGCGCCTGGGGCTCGACGAGCCGGTGGAACGGTGGCTGCCGGAACTGGCGGATCGGCCGGTGCTGAAGAGTCCCACCGCCGAACTGGCCGACACCTCGCCGGCCGTTCGGGCGATCACGCTGCGGCACCTGCTGACCAGCAGCTCCGGTTACGGCATGGTGCTGGCGGAGTGCCCGCTGCGGCGCGCGATGGCCGACAGCGAAGTCGACGTCGGCGTCGAGCCCAGGACGTTCGGGGCCGGCGAGTGGCTCGCCCGGCTGGCGGCACTGCCGCTGGCCTTCCAGCCGGGCGAGGGCTGGCGCCACCACCACTCGTTCGGCATCCTCGGGATCCTGGTCGCCCGGGTGGCCGGCCGGCCCTTGCAGGATCACCTGGCCGACGACCTGCTCGGACTCCTCGACCTCCGTGACACCGGACTGTGGGTACCG
>JBJMIH010000255.1:0-9919 GCA_045806985.1 Mycobacteriales bacterium
CGGGGCGGCGCGCCCCGCCGCAGCAGCGCCCGCAGCCTGGCCACCAGCACCACGTACGAGAACGGCTTGGTCAGGTAGTCGTCCGCGCCCAGGGCCAGCCCGTCGGCCTGGTCGTACTCGCCGTCCGTGGCGGACAGCATGAGGATCGGCACCCAGTTGTCCTCGGCGCGCAGCTGCTGGCAGACCCGGTACCCGGACAGTTTCGGCAGCATCACGTCCAGTACCACCACGTCGAACCCGCCCTGCCTGGCCTGGTGCAGCCCGTCCTCGCCGTCGTGGGCCAGCTCCACCGCGAAGCCCTCGGCGGACAGGCCGCGACGGATCGCCGCCGCCAGCGGCCGCTCGTCCTCCACGACCAGTACCCGCAACCTGAAAATCTCCTCAGCTTCGCTCAGCGTGGGCTCAGCGCCCCCGGTGCAGGCTTGACGTATGGCTACTCTCTCGCGTTCCCGTCGCTGGGCGGTACCCGCCGGAGTGCTGGCGCTGGTGACCGGCGGTGTGCTGGCCGGGCACGCCATTGGCGCGGCCGCCAACCCCGGCCTGCCGCACCGCGGCGCCCAGCAGCTGCTGGCCGACGTCGCCACCGCCAACCCGCCCGGGGTGTCCGGGACGATCGTGGAGACCGCCTCGCTCGGCCTGCCGTCGATGCCCACCGGCAACGCCGACACCTCGCTGACCTCGCTGCTGTCCGGCTCGCACACCAGCAGGCTCTGGTACGCCGACCCGCAGCACGTCCGGTTCGCGATCCAGGCCGACCTGGCCGAGACCGACCTGATCCGCAACGGCAAGGACCTGTGGACCTGGACCAGCAGCAGCAACACGGTCGATCACCGGACGCTCACCGGGCACGCCGACGAGAAGGCCACCACCCCGGAGGCCCCGCTCACCCCGGACCAGGCCGCCAAGCAGCTGCTCGCCAAGCTCGGCCCGACCACCAGGGTCAGCACCGACGGCACCGCGTCGGTCGCCGGCCGGGCCTCCTACGAGCTGGTGCTCGACCCGCGGGACACGAAGTCGCTGATCGGCACCGTCCGGATCGCCGTCGACGCCAGGACGCACGTGCCGCTGCGGGTGCGGGTGTACGCGCGCGGCGCCGGCAGCCCGGCCGCCGAGATCGGCTTCACCTCGGTGAACTTCAACAAGCCGTCGGCCAGCCAGTTCAAGTTCAAGGCCCCGCCCGGGTCGACCGTGACCGAGGCCGGTCAGGCCCCCGGCGACGTGCCCGGCGCCGGCCGCCGCGGCGACCTGGACCTGGTGGGCCCGTCCCAAACCGTCGGCACCGGCTGGACCGCGGTGATGTACACCCGCGACCGGCACCTGGCCTGGATGGTCCGCGAGCAGACCGCCGAGGGCCACAACCACGGCGGCGACAGCATGATGGGCGCGCTCGTCCAGTCGGCGACACCGGTGTCCGGGACCTGGGGCTCCGGCCGGCTGCTGCGTACCAAGCTGCTGAGCGTGCTGCTCACCGACGACGGCCGGCTGTTCGCCGGCGCGGTCACCCCGGACGTGCTGTACCAGGCCGCGGGGTCGCACCAGTGACCGATCTGGCCATCCATACGGAGGGTCTGACGAAGCGGTTCCCCGGCGGGCAGGTCGCGGTCGACAGCCTCGACCTCGCGGTCCCCGCCGGGTCCGTCTTCGGCTTCCTCGGTCCGAACGGCTCTGGCAAGACCACCACGATCCGGATGCTGCTCGGCCTGGTCTCGCCCACCAGCGGCGTGGCCAGGCTGCTCGGCGCGGCCATCCCGGGCGGCGCGGCCCGGGTGCTGCCCAGGGTCGGCGCGCTGGTCGAGGGGCCGGCCTTCCACCCGTACCTGAACGGGTACGCCAACCTGCGCCGGCTCGACGTGGCCGACCGGACGGCCGACCCGAAGTCCAGCCGGCAGCGCATCCTGCACGCGCTCGACCAGGTCGGCCTGGGCGCGGCGGCCGGCAAGAAGTACCGCCGGTACTCGCTCGGGATGCGCCAGCGGCTCGCCCTCGCCGCCGCCCTGCTCAAGCCCCGCGACCTGCTGGTGCTGGACGAGCCGACGAACGGGCTCGACCCGCAGGGCACCCGCGAGGTGCGGGCGTTGATCCGTACCGTCGCGGCCGGTGGCACCACGGTGTTCCTGTCCACCCACCTGCTCGCCGAGGTGGCGCAGATCTGCACCCATGTGGCGGTGATGCGGACGGGCCGGCTGGTGGCGCAGAGCACGCTGGATGAGCTGCGGGCCGGCGGGAACGCCCAACTCAGGGTCGAGACCCCGGCCACCGACAAGGCCCAGGCCGTGCTCACCGAGCTGGGCCTGGAGTCCACCCTGGTCGCCGTCGAGCTGGTCGGGGCCGAGCTGAACGGGCTGGCCCCCGACAAGGTCTGCGCGGCGCTCGTGCACGCCGACGTCCCCGTGTTCGGCTTCAGCGTCGAGCGCCCCAGCCTGGAAGACCGTTACGTGGCCCTCACCGGGGAAGGCTTCGATGTCGACTGACACCGCCACCGTCACCGCCGCCCCGGTGACCGTCGGGTACCCCACCCTCCGCCTCCTCGGCTCCGAGCTGCGGCTGGTGTTCGGCCGCCGGCGTACCCAGGCGTTGCTGCTCGTGCTGGCCCTGGCCCCGGTGCTGATCGGGGTGGCGATCCACGCGTCCCGACCCCGGCCGGGGGAGGGGCCGCCGTTCATCGCCCAGGTCACCGGCAACGGGGTGTTCCTGGCGTTCACCGCGCTGTCCGCGCTGCTGCCGCTGTTCCTGCCGCTGGCGGTGGCGGTGGTGGCCGGCGAGACGCTGTCCGGCGAGGCCAGCCTGGGCACGCTGCGGTACCTGCTCACTGTCCCGGTCGACCGGACCAGGCTGCTGTTCGTCAAGTACGTCTCGATGGTGATCTTCTGCCTCGCCGCCACCGGCGTCATCGGCGCGATGGGGATGATCATGGGCGAGGCGCTGTTCCCGGCCGGCCGAATGACCCTGCTGTCCGGCACCTCGGTCTCGCTGCCGGAGGCCCTCTACCGGATCGCACTGATCGCCCTCTACGTCGCGGCCGCCAGCGCCGCCCTCGGCGCCGTCGGGCTGGCCGTCTCCACGCTCACCGAGGTACCGGTCGGGGCGATGGCCGGCACGGTCGGCTTCGCCGTGGTCAGCCAGCTGCTCGACCTGGTACCCCAGCTCGGCGGCCTCCGGCCCTACTTCCTCACCCACTGGTGGCTGGCCTTCGGCGACATCATCCGCCAGCCGATCCCCACCCACGACATCCAGCGCGGCCTGCTCTCCTTCGCCGTCTACACGGTCATCTTCACCAGCATTGCCTGGGCCCGCTTCACCCAGCGCGACGTGACCAGCTGACGGCCAACACCGACAACAGGCGGCTGACGAGTACACCCGGACCAGCTACCGGGAGGTGGATCTCAGTGGGCACTGGGAGCCGGTTCCCGAGTTCGGGGACTGGCTTTCCATCGCGCGGTATGACAGGTACAAGCCGGTGGAGGAGCGGTTCTGGGCGCCGTTGCTGGCTGATGACCCGAGCTGATCAGGTGCGATCGAGGGCGATGCCGAGGTCGTCGCGCAGGTGGATCTCGAAGTACTCGGGAAGTTCGGGCCGGGCGGCGAAGCGCTCGAAGACCTGGACGAGGCGCGGATCGGGTTGCTCGGTGAGCAGAACGATGCGCCAGGTGTTGAGCGGCCGGTCCGGCGTGCCTGCGACGCCGTGCTCGACGTGGAACAGCGGCTGGCCGGTACCGGCGCGCAGCCGGGTCCCGTCCGGGCCGGGCAGCTCGGCGGCGCCGATGAACGTGACGACCTGCCGCTGGTGATCGAGGTGGGTCTATTCCAGCACCAGGCCGTACCGGTCGGGCTCCAGCCACAGCCGCTGCCGCGACCTGCGGACGAAGACGTCTTCGCCGCCCCAGGCGGCGTCGCTGCCCCCGGCGACCACGTGCGGGATGTACTTCCCGGGCCGCCGCGCCTTGCGCACCTCCACGTCCCACACCATGGCGCGGGTGAACGCGACCGGCTCGCCGGTCCGGTACTGCGCGGCCAGCACCGCGTTGACGTCGATCGGCGGCATCACGTACCGGGTGTGCCGTGGGTCGTCCCAGGCCGCGGCGAACTCCCGCACGTGGTCCAGCTCCACGGTGTTTCCCATCGGGGCCACCTCCGCCGTAGAATTAGTTAGCCCCATAAACGTTATGCGCATAACTATCTTCTCCGCAACCCCGGGAGCGACGACGTGGACTACGCGCAGGCCGACGCGCTCAACTCCGCCATCCGGACGATCAGCCTCCGGCACCGCGCCCGGTTCGCGGCCATGCTCGCCGAGCTGGACCTGCACCCGGGCCACGAGGCCGTCCTGTTCCAGCTCGACACCCACGGCCCGCTCACCCAGAAGCAGCTCGCCGCCGGGGCCGAATGCGAACCGCCCACCATCACCCTCATGGTCCGCAAGCTCGAGGCCGCCGGCCTGGTCAGCCGCAGCCCGTCCGCCACCGACGCGCGGTCCGTCGTGGTCGAGCTCACCGGCGAGGGCCGGCGCACCATCCCCCGCATCAGGAAGATGTGGCAGGAGCTCGCCGAACAGACCGTCGCCAGCCTCGACACCACCACGCGGGAACAGCTGCTCGCCGCCCTCACCGATCTCGCGGCGGGCCTGCGGGCCGACCGCGACGGCGGCCGTTCAGCGCGGATTCAGCGGCGTCCGGCACGCTGAACGCGGTCGCCTCCGTCACTGGACTCCCCCCTTTAGCCAGTGGCGGGGCGGCCCTTCATCCCGACGACATCGCCAGGCGCTACCCGCCTGCGGCCACCGTCTGGTGATCGCGGAGGTAGGCGGCGGTGCGCGGATCGGCGGGGTAGAACGCCTCGATGACCAGTTCGGCGAGGGTGATGTCCAGCGGGGTGCCGAACGTCGACACGGTGCTGAAGAAGGCCAGCTCGTCGCCGTCCCCGGTACGCAGCCGCAGCGGTACGAAGATCGCGCCGGGGTCGGGGAGGGCCTCGTGGCCGCCCTCGCCGCCCGGGTAGGACTCCAGCTCGGCGAGCAGCTCGGCCAGCTCGGCGTCCGCGGTCAGGCTGACCTGCCGCCGCAGCCGGTCGAGCAGGTGGGCGCGCCACTCGCCGAGGTTGGCGATGCGCGGTGCCATCCCGCGCGGGTGCAGGCTGACCCGCAGCACGTTCGTCGGCGGGCCCATCAGGTCCGTCGACACGCCGGCCGTCAGCAGGTTGACGCTCGCGGTGGCGTCGACCAGGTTCCAGTTCCGGTCCACCGCGATCGCCGGGTACGGCTCGTGCCCGGTCAGCAGCTGCCGCACCGCGGTCCGCACCGGCTCCATCTCCGGCGAGTCCAGCGGCGTCTCGGTGTACACCGGGGCGTACCCGCCGGCCAGCAGCAGGTGGTTGCGCTCGCGCAGCGGCAGGTCGAGGTGCTCGGCCAGGTGGACGATCATCTCCCGGCTCGGCCTGGACCGCCCGGTCTCCACGAAGCTCAGGTGACGGGTGGAGATCTCCGCCCGGATCGCCAGGTCGAGCTGGCTCAGCCGGCGCCGCTCCCGCCACATCCTGAGCTGCTCACCCACGGGTGGTGGGTGCGGTCGTCTGGTCGTCACCCTCGGATCGTCGCGCACGGCCGCGCGCCGTGTCGATTACGTTCCAGGTAACCGCAATTTGTGGGACATCTCTGGCCATACCCGTACCGACGGGGCTTTGCTTCGCCCGGGACCCTAGCCTGAATGCGGGAGGTTGCCGTGAGGTTGTCGCTGCGAACGCTTGCCCAGGTCCCGGAGACGGCGCGGCCCGCGCTGGATCCCCGTTCCCGCCGGCCGGGTGTCGTGCACCTGGGCATCGGCGCGTTCCACCGCGCCCACCAGGCCGTGTACACCGAGGACAGCGGGGACTGGGCGATCTGCGGGGTGACCCAGCGCAGCGCGTCGGTGCTCGACCAGCTCGCGCCGCAGGACGGCCTGTACGGGCTGCTCGTGCGCGACGACGGCCGCCGCGAGGCGCGGGTGATCGGCGCGGTCCGCGAGGTGCTGCACGCCGGCGCCGACCCGGCCGCCGTGGTGGCCCGGATCGCCGACGCCCCGGTGGTCACGCTGACCGTGACCGAGAAGGGGTACCGGCACGACCCGGCCACCGGCCGCCTCCGGCTGGACGACCCGGAGATCGTGGCCGACCTGTCCGGCCGGCCGCCCCGCACGGTGGTCGGACAGCTGGTCGGCGGGCTGGCCGCGCGCCGGGCCGGCACCGGCGCGCCCGCCACCGTCGTCTGCTGCGACAACCTGCCCGCCAACGGCACGACCGTGCGCGGCCTGGTCGGCGAGTACGCGGCCCGGCTGGACGAGACGCTCGCCGGCTGGATCGCCGCCAACGTCGCCTTCCCGTGCACGATGGTGGACCGGATCGTGCCTGCCGCCACCGACACCGACCGCGCCGACGCGGCCGCGCTGCTCGGCGTGGACGACGCCGGCACGGTGGTGGCCGAGCCGTTCACGCAGTGGGTGATCGAGGACGCCTTCGCCGGCCCGCGCCCGGACTGGGAGAAGGCGGGCGCCACCCTCGCCCCGGACGTGGCCCCGTACGAGACCGTCAAGTTGCGGATGCTCAACGGCAGCCACTCCACGCTGGCCTACCTGGGCGGGCTGGCCGGCTACGTCACGATCGCCGAGGCGGTGGCCGACCCGGTGCTGGCCGAGCTGGTCGGCCGGCTGATGGCCGAGGACGTGGTGCCGACGCTGACCGCGCCGGCCGGGCTGGACCTGGACGGCTACGGCGCCAGCGTGCGGGCCCGGTTCGCCAATCCGGCGCTGCGGCACCGCACCGCGCAGGTGGCGATGGACGGCACGCAGAAGCTGCCGCAGCGGCTGCTCGGCACGGTCCGGGACCGGTACGCGGCCGGCGCCACCCCGCGCTGGGCGGTCCTCGCGGTGGCGGCCTGGATGCGGTACGTCGCGACGCAGTCCGTGGACGACCCGCTCGCCGAACTGCTCGCCGAGCGCGTCAACGGCGCGTCGACCGCGCCCCGAGTGGTCGGAGCACTGCTCGGCGTGCGGCAGGTCTTCGGTGACGATCTTCCCGCCCACGACGGCTTCCGCTCGCTGCTGACGGAGTACCTCGACGCGCTCACCCGGCAGGCCACCCTCGAGGCGGTCCGGGCCGCTCTCGCCGACAGGTAAGACCAATACCGCCCCGAAAGCCATTGGGGTATTGACACTTACCGCAAACGTTTGCACTCTCATGTCAGTCGATCGCTGGTCTGCCCAGGAGGTGCGGTGTCGGTCACGATCCGGGAAGTCGCCCGGGCCGCGGAGGTGTCCGTGTCCACCGTGTCGCGGGCGTTCACCGCGCCCGACCTGGTGAACGAGTCCACCCGGCAGCGGGTCCTCGCCACGGCGGAGGAGCTGGGGTACCGGCCCAACCGGGCCGCCCGAGGTCTGATCACCGGCCGCACCGGCAACATCGGTGTGCTGATCCCCGACCTGGCCAACCCGTTCTTCCACGGCATCCTGCAGGGCGTCCAGGACCGGGCCCGCACCGCCGACCACTGGGTCTTCCTGGCCGACTCCGGTGAGGACCCGCGCGCCGAGTACGAGCTGATCCTCCAGATGGCCAAGCAGGTCGAGGGCATCGTGGTCTGCTCGTCCCGGATGACCGCGCTCCAGCTGGAGCAGGTCGTCGGCGTCACCAGCCTGGTGTTCCTCAACCGCAGGGTGGCCGGCGTGCCGTCGGTGCTGATGGACAGCGGCGGCGGCGGCCAGCAGGCGGTCGACCACCTGGCCGCGCTCGGCCACCGGCGGGTCGCGTACCTGTCCGGACCGCGCAACTCGTGGTCGAACAAGGAGCGGCGGCGCGGGCTCCGCAACGCCGCCCGCCGCGTAGGCATGGACGTCCTCGAGCTCGGCCCGTTCACCCCGGGTTTCGACGCCGGGGTACAGGGCGCCGACCTGGCCGTGGCCGCCGGCGTCACCGCGATCATCGCCTACAACGACCTGATGGCCCTCGGCGTGCTGTCCCGCCTCGCCGATCGCGACATCCCGGTCCCGGCGTCCGTGAGCGTGCTGGGCTTCGACGACATCCCGCTCGCGGCGATGACCGTCCCGTCGCTCACCACGGTCGCCGTCCCCAAGGAGGCCGCCGGCCGCGCCGCCGTCGACCTCCTGCTCGGCCTGCTCGTCACCGGCACCGGCGGCGAGGCCAGGACCGAGCTGCCTACCCAGCTGATCGTTCGCGCATCGACAGCACCACCCCCACCCGGTACCGCCAACTAGTCCCCACGCCGCCCAGTGAGGTGACCTCCGTGACACGCCCGTCCCACCCGCTCAGGATCGCCGGCGCACTGGCGATCTGCGTCGCGCTCGCCGCAGCAGCCTGTTCCGCGCCCGGCAGCAAGAAATCCAGCAAGCCCAAGCCCGGCGCGAGCCTGCCGGCCAAGCCCAGCCACCCCGTCTCGCTCAACATCCTCGACGTGGCCGGCAATCTCCAGCTCACCCAGGGCATGATCGACGAGTTCGTGAAGTCGCACAGCGACATCGTCAGCGGCGTCACCTACTCCAAGGGCACCGCGCCCGAGCTGGCCGGCAAGATCAAGGCGCAGGAGGACGCCGGGCAGATCCAGATCAACCTGGTGCTGACCGGCACCGACGGCCTGTCCGCCGGCCTGAAGCAGGACCTGTGGCAGAAGCTCAGCCCGGACTACGACGCCAAGGTCGGCAACCCGCAGGACCCCTACCTCGAGCCGGCCGCGAAGATGCAGGAACTCGCCCAGGGCCATGGCATCGAGGTCGTGTACTACCCGTCCGGCCCGCTGCTGGAGTACAACCCCGACAAGGTGGGCAGCCCGCCCTCCAGTCCGCAGGCGCTGCTCGCCTGGGCCAAGGCGCACCCCGGCCGGTTCCAGTACGCCGACCCGGCCAACTCCGGCCCCGGCCGCACGTTCCTGATGGGCCTGCCCTACCTGCTCGGTGACAAGGACCCGAAGGACCCGGTGCACGGCTGGGACAAGACCTGGGCCTACCTCAAGGACCTCGGGCAGTACATCCCGTACTACGCCTCCGGCACCACCGAGACCATGAAGAACCTCGCCTCCGGCGCCGTCGACATGATCGCCACCACCACCGGCTGGTACATCAACCCGCGCGCGCTGGGCACGGTGCCGCAGGGCACCAAGGTCGGCAAGTACGACAACCAGCACTGGGTGACTGACGCCCAGTACGCGGTGATCCCGAAGGGCGTCGACACCGACACGCTGGTCGCCGACCTCGCGCTGATCAAGTGGATGCTGATCCCGAAGCAGCAGGCCAAGGCGTACGACACGGGCTACTTCTACCCCGGCCCCGCGGTGAAGGGCGTGACGCTGAAGATGGCGCCGGCCGCCTCGCAGGAAACCATCAAGAAATACGGCGTTCCGGAGTTCGACACCTGGATCAACAAGTACCCGAAGGACCCGTCGCTGTCCGCCGACAAGCAGGTGACCGCCTTCGACATCTGGGCACGCCAGATCGGCGCAGGGAAGAAGAAGAGCTGATGGTTCACGCAGACAGCTTCACCTCGCTGCGGCTCGACGGGGTGTCCCGCAGCTTCGGTAGCCAGCAGGCGCTGCGGGCGCTGGACCTGGAGGTCAAGGGGGGCGAGTTCGTCGCCCTCCTCGGCCCCTCCGGGTGCGGCAAGTCGACCGCGCTGAACTGCCTCGCCGGCCTGCTGCCGCTCACCGCCGGCCAGATCCACCTCGACGACCGCCGCATCGACACGCTGCCGCCGGAGAAGCGCGGGTTCGGCATGGTGTTCCAGAACTACGCGCTGTTCCCGCACCTTTCCGTCCGCAAGAACGTGGCCTTCGTCCTCCGCATGCTCGGGACCAACCGGGCCGAGACGAGGCGCATGGTGGAGGACGCGCTGAAGCTGGTCCACCTCACCGAGCACGGCGGTAAGTTCCCGGGCCAGCTGTCCGGCGGGA
>JBJMIH010000256.1:0-30705 GCA_045806985.1 Mycobacteriales bacterium
ACGTTGCCCAGCGACAGCGCGCCGGAGGACACCCGCAGCGCGCCGACCACCGCGATGAACACGTAGTTGACGTTGCCGATGAACATCATCGCCGGCTGGATCGTGCCGGAGATGAACTGCGCCCTGAAGGCCGAGTTGAACAGCTTGTCGTTGTGCTCGTGGAACTTGCGGGTGGCCTCCTCGCGCTGCCCGAACACCTTGACCAGCGCGTGCCCGCTGTACATCTCCTCGATGTGGCCGTTGAGCTGGCCGGTGGTGGTCCACTGGGCGACGAACTTCGGCTGCGCGCGCTTGCCGATCCGGGTCGCGACGAACACCGACACCGGCACGGTAATGAGCGCGATCACGGCCAGCAGCGGCGAGATCCAGAACATCATGGCCAGCACGCCGATGATCGTCAGTAACGAGGTGAGCATCTGGCTCAGCGTCTGCTGCAAGGTCTGCGCGAGGTTGTCGATGTCGTTGGTGACCCGGCTGAGCAGCTCGCCGCGCGGCTGGCCGTCGAAGTAGCTCAGCGGCAGCCTGGCCAGCTTGGCCTGCGCGTCGGCGCGCAGCCGGAACACCGCGCGCTGCACGATCGTGGTGGTCAGCCGGCCCTGGAGCAGGGCGAGCAGGGACGCGCCGATGTAGATCCACAGCACCACCAGCAGCACGTTCCCGACCCTGGTGAAGTCGATGCCGTGGCCGGGGTGGATGCTCATCGCGTTGAACATGTCGGCGAGCCGGTCCTTGTGCTGCCGGCGCAGGTTCGCCACGATCTGCTGCTTGCTCGCGGTGGCCGGCACCTGCTTGCCGATCACGCCGGCGAAGATGAGGTCGGTCGCCTTGCCGAGCATCCTCGGGCCGAGCACGCTCAGCGTCACGCTGCCCACGCCCATCAGCACGGTGAGCGCGATCAGCAGCCGCTCCGGCCGCAGCGTGCCCAGCAGCCGGCGGCTGGAGCCCCAGAAGTCGAGGGATTTCTCGGTCGGCAGGCCGCCCATCCAGGCCGCCGGGCCGCGGGCCACCCCGCCACCGGGGCCGGGACCGGGCCCGCGCTTCGGGGTGGGCCGCTCCCCCGGCACGGCGGGGGCCGGCGGGGTCGGCGGGGTCGGCGAGGTCGGGGTACGAGTGCTCACGCGCCCGCCTCGCTTCGCTCGCCGGCCGCATGAGGCACGACGACCCTGTGCCCATGGTTCGCTCCGCATGCTCCGCTCACGCTGCCGCCTCCTCCGCGGTGAGCTGGGAGAGGACGATCTCCCGGTACGTGTCGTCGGTCTCCATCAGCTCGTCGTGGGTGCCGGTGGCGACCACGCGGCCCTGGTCGAGCACGACGATCCGGTCCGCGTGCCGGATCGTGCTGACCCGCTGGGCGACGATCACCACGGTGGCGTCGGCGGTCTCGCTCGCCAGCGCCGCCCGCAGCCGCGCGTCGGTGGCGTAGTCGACGGCCGAGAACGAGTCGTCGAACAGGTAGATCTGCGGGCGGTGCACGAGCGCCCTGGCGATCGCGAGCCGCTGCCGCTGGCCGCCGGAGACGTTGGTGCCGCCCTGAGCGATCTTCGACTCCAGGCCCTCGGGCATCCGCTCCACGAACTCGCGGGCCTGCGCGATCTCCAGCGCGTGCCAGAGCTCCTCGTCGGTCGCGTCCTGGTTGCCGTACCGCAGGTTGGAGGCGATCGTGCCGGAGAACAGGTACGGCTTCTGCGGTACCAGCCCGATCGCCTTGGACAGCAGGTCGGGGTCGAGCTGGCGGACGTCGACGCCGTTCACCAGCACCGCCCCGCCGGTCGCGTCGAACAGCCGGGGGATCAGGTTGAGCAGCGTGGTCTTGCCGCTGCCGGTGCTGCCGATGACCGCGGTGGTCTGGCCCGGCGCGGCCGCCAGGTTGATGCCGCGGAGCACCGGCTCCTCGGCGCCCGGGTACCGGAACTCGACGTCCTGGAGCTCCAGGTGGCCGCGCCGGTCCGGCGGCGGGTCCCGGACCGGGTCGGCGGGCGGTACCACGCTGGACTCGGTGTCCAGCACCTCCTCGATCCGCTCGGCGCAGACCTCGGCGCGCGGCACCATCACGAACATGAAGGTCGCCATCATGACCGACATCAGGATGTACATGAGGTAGCTGAGGAACGCGGTGAGCGCGCCGACCTTCATGTCGCCGCTCTCGATGCGGTGCCCGCCGAACCACAGCACCGCCACGCTGGAGACATTCACCACCAGCATGACGACGGGGAACATCAGCGCCATCAGCCGGCCGACGGCGAGCGAGACGCCGAACAGGTCGGTGTTGGCGCCGAGGAACCGCTCCCGCTCGTGCTCGTCCCGCACGAACGCCCTGATCACCCGCACGCCGGTGATCTGCTCGCCGAGCACCCGGTTGATCCCGTCGATGCGGGTCTGCACCGTCCGGAACAGCGGCCGCATCCTGGCGATGATCAGGCCGACCGCGACCGCCAGCACCGGCACGATGACCAGCAGCAGCGCGGACAGCGGCACGTCCTGGTTGAGGGCCATCAGGATGCCGCCGACGCACATGATCGGCGCGGACACCATCAGCGTGAACGTCAGCAGCGTGAGCATCTGCACCTGCTGGACGTCGTTGGTGGTGCGGGTGATCAGCGACGGGGTGCCGAACCGCCCGACCTCGCGGGCGGAGAAGTCGTGCACCCGGTCGAAGATGGCGGCCCGGACGTCCCGGCCCACCGACATCGCGGTGCGGGCGCCGAAGTACACGGCAACGATCGAGCAGGCGATCTGGCCGAGCGTCACGACGATCATCACGCCGCCGATCCGGATGATGTAGCCGGTGTCGCCCTTGACCACGCCGTTGTCGATGATGTCGGCGTTCAGCGTCGGCAGGTACAGGGTGGCCAGCGTCGACAGCAGTTGCAGCAGCACGATCAACCCGATCGGGCCGCGGTAGGGGCGCAGGTGCGCCCGCAACAGTCGGATCAGCACGCGGACTCTTTCCGGGGAGGAGTAGGGACGGGGGGCGGCGCCAGCAGCGGCTTCAGCCACGCGAGCGCGTCGCGCATGACGGCGGCGAGCGGCTCGGTGGTCTCCGGGCGCAGCCAGTGCTCCCTGGCCGCGCGGGTGCTGGCGTAGACGGTGGCGGCGAGGACGCGCGGGAACAGGTCCCGCTCGGCGTCCAGGCCGGTCCGCTCGGCGATCGCCTCGGCGAGCGGGCGTTCGGTGGCGGCCATCATCTTGAGGAACTCGCCGCGCAGGGTGGGAGAGCACGTGATCAGCCGGATCATCGCCTTGTCCGGCTCGGGGTGGACGGCCTGCGACTGGATCGCCGCGATGATCGCCTCGCCGAGCGGCTCGTCGGCCGGGCGCTCGCGCAGGGCCGCCGCGACCCGCTTCGAGCGGGCGGCGACCAGCGCGAGGATCGCCTCCTCCCGGCTGGAGAAGTAGTTGTTGTACGTGCGCGGGGAGACGCCGGCGCGGGCGGCGATGTCGTCCACCCGGACGTTGTCCGGCCCGCGTTCCATGGCCAGGTCGAGAGCGGCGTTGCTGAGCGCCTCGCGGGTGGCGAGCTTCTTGCGCGCCCGCAGGCCGAGGGTTCGTGGGTCGCCGCCGAGGAGTTCGCGCGCGTCCTCGAGGTCGAGCGGTTCGGGTTCCACGACGGCGAGGGTACACAAATTGCGGGCCACGTAAAAATTCGTGGCCCGCAAACTTCTGCCGTACATGCCACCCCCGATGCGTCCGCCCTGCCAGAAAACACCCCCAGGGTGGGCGAACGCACCCCAATTTGTCTTGGGTCAGCTCTCAGCGAACGTCGGGGCGGCGGGTACGGGCCCGCTTCAGCTCGAAGAACCCGTCGGTGCCGGCGACCAGGAGCACGCCGTCCCACAGCCGGCCGGCGGCCTCGCCGCGCGGGATCGGGGTCACCACCGGCCCGAAGAACGCGACCGGCTCGCCGCCCGGCACCGCCACGTGGATCGCGGGCGTGCCGAGGTCCTCGCCGACCGGATCGAGGCCGGCCCGGTTGCCGGCCAGCAGCGCCGGATCGAGGCTCGCGTCGGCGGCCGCGCCGGCCAGCTCGGCCGGCAGGTCCAGTTCGGCCAGTGCCGCCGCGTACAGCTCCGGCCCGATCGTCGCCCTGTCCAGGTGGATCCGGTTGCCGACGGCGGTGTAGAAGTCCCGCAGCACGTCCGGGCCGTACTTCTGCTCCACCGCGAGGGCGAGCCTGGCCGGCCCCCGTGTGTCGGCCAGCCACTCCCGGTACCACTCCTCCAGCCCCTCGCGGCCCTCGTTGAGCAGCGACAGGCTCAGCACGTGAAAGCGCACGCGCACGTCCCGCACCTTCTCGACCTCGAGCAGCCACCGGGAGGCGATCCACGCCCACGGGCACTTCGGGTCGAACCACATGTCCACGTTGGTCACGACCCCACGCTAGGAAGCGGATTGGCTCCACGTAAGAGCCAATGCCAGCCGTTCGGTCTGGGCCAATCGGGTAGGGTCCGGCGGGTGGAGGTGCACGTCAGCCTGCCGCCCGAGGGCGGCAGGGGCGACCTGTCGGCCCGGATCTACCGGCAGCTCCGGTACGCGGTGCTGGACGGCCGGCTCCGGCCCGGCGAGCGGGTGCCGCCGACCCGCGAGCTGGCGGCCCGGCTGGCCGTGTCGCGGAACACGGTCGCCGCCGCGTACGACCGGCTCACCGCCGAGGGCCTGCTGGTGGGCAGGGTAGGCGCGGGCACGTACGTGTGCGCGGGGCCGCTGCCCGGACCGCCGGCCGGCCGGTCCGGGGCCGACGGCGATGGCGGCGCTGGCCGCACAGGCGGCGGCGCGCTCGCGCCGCGGCCGCGGTGGGACGGGCTGGCGCCGCGGCCGACCGGCGCGCGCGGCACGGCCGCCTACGACTTCGACGTCGGGATGCCGGACACCCGGCTGTTCCCGTTCGCCACCTGGCGGCGGCTGGTGGCGAACGAGCTGACCCCGTCCACGCAGCCGCCGGAGGGGTACGGCGACCCGGCCGGCCACCCCGGGCTGCGCGCCGCCATCGCCCGGTACGCCGGCCTGTCCCGGTCGGTGCGGGCCGGCGCCGACGACGTCGTGGTCACCCGGGGCGCGCAGCAGGCGCTGGACGTGGTCGGCCGGGTGCTGCTGGACCCCGGCGACGTGGTGGCCGTCGAGGAGCCGGGGTACCCGCCGGCCCGTAACCTGTTCCGGTCGCTCGGCGCGCGGGTGGTGGGCGTGCCGGTCGACGCCGAGGGTCTGGTCGTGGACGCGCTGCCGGCCCGGGCCCGGCTGGTGTACGCGACCCCGTCGCACCAGTTCCCGCTCGGCACGCCGATGTCGCTGGCCCGGCGGGCGGCACTGCTCGGCTGGGCGGAGCGGGCCGGCGCGGCGGTCGTGGAGGACGACTACGACAGCGAGTACCGGTTCTCCGACCGGCCGCTCGAGCCGCTGCAGAGCCTCGACCGCGGCGGCCGGGTGGTGTACGTCGGCTCGTTCTCCAAGACCATGCTGCCGATGCTGCGGCTCGGTTTCCTGGTGGCGCCGGCCTCGCTGCTGCCGGCGCTGCGGGTGGCCAAGCAGCTCAGCGACTGGCACGCCGACCTGCCGGCGCAGGCCGCGCTGGCCCGGTTCCTGGACGAGGGGCTGCTCTCCCGGCACCTGCGCAGGGCCAGCAGGGAGTACGCGGGCCGGCACGGAAGGATCGTCGCGGGGCTGCGCGGCGAGCTGGCTCGCTGGCTGGAGCCGGTGCCGTCAGCGGCCGGCCTGCACCTGTGCGCACGGCTCCGGCCGGACGTCCGGGTCGACCTCGCGGCGGTCGTCGCCCGCGCCCGCGAACGGGACGTGGTCGTGTCCACACTCGGCGCGTTCAGCGACGGGCCACCCGACCCGGACGGGCTGGTGATCGGGTACGGCGCGATCCGCGCCGAGCGGATCGGGGAGGGCCTGCGCCGGCTCGCGGCGGCGTTCCGGGAACTCGCGGAGCCCGCCCAGCGACTGTGAGGACGACACCCGCCGTACGCGAGAAGAGAGCTCATGGTGCGACCCCTCCGCTCCGCCGCGATCGTGGCCGCCGGCACGGCCGGGCTGCTGGCGCTCACCGCGCTGCCGGCCTCCGCGCACGTGACCGTCAACCCGGGCACCGCGGTCCAGGGCGGCTTCACGGCGCTGACCTTCCGGGTGCCGACCGAGAAGGACAACGCGTCCACCACCGCCGTCCAGGTGTTCCTGCCCACCGGCACGCCGATCCCGTCGGTCAGCGTCAGGCCGGTGCCGGGCTGGACCGCCAAGGTCAACACCACCCACCTGGCCAGGCCGGTCCAGTCCGACGACGGCCCGGTCAGCGACGTGATCTCCGACATCACCTGGACCGCGAACAGCGCCGCCGACGCGATCGCACCCGCACAGTTCCAGGAGTTCGAGATCTCGGCCGGTCCGCTGCCGAAGGTGCGGCAGCTGGTCTTCAAGACCCTCCAGACCTACTCGGACTCCAGCGTGGCGCGCTGGATCGACCTGCCGCAGGGCCCGACCGAGCCGGAACACCCCGCCCCGGTCCTCAAGCTGACCGCGGCCGGCGAGGACGACGCGGCCACCGGCGGCGCGGCCACCACCGCCACCGGGTCCGGTACCTCCACCGGCACCAAGGTCGTCGCCGGCGCCGGCCTCGCCGCCGGCCTCCTCGCCCTGCTCGTCGCCGGCTACGCCGTGCTCACCACCCGCCGCCGCGCACCGGGGTGAGCGCTCAGACGACGTTGGGATCGAGGTAGGAGCCCCAGGTCGCGACGCCGCTCGTCGGATGGGGCCACACGCCCGAGACGCTGAACGAGCCCTGGGCCGACACCAGCGTCGCCTCGAGGTCGTACTTCCCGTTCAGCGGCGTGATGCAGGCCTGCCACTGCCAGGTACCGCCCGGGATGGTGTAGATCGCCGCGCCGGCGACGTAACCCGCGACGAACACCGCGAACTCGTACGTCTCGTCGGCCAGGGTGATCGACTTGCTGACGCAGGACTGCGGCATCCCCGAGTTCGGGGTGCCGGTCAGGTACTGGCTCTTCGTCAGCCACGCCCGCGCGGACGCCGCCGGCGCGGCCGGCGAACCGGCCGCCGAGGCCGGGGCCTGGAGCGAGGCGAGGCCGAGGCCCGCGACGGCGAGCGCGACAGCGGCGGCGCGAAGGAGGCGTTTCCGGTAACTCGTCATGGCGTGGAGTCTGGCGGCGCCCGATTACCGCCCGTTTACCGGCGCAGCGGGCGCGCGGGACCCGGCCGGCGCGGGCGGGGAAGCTAGCATCGGGTCCCCCGGTACACCGGGAGATCGCCGGGCGGACCAGGGCCGGCCCGGCGCGCCCACCACGGAAGGGAGCGCACCGTCGATGCGCGGGCTCGAGGGCAAGGGAGTGCTGGTCACCGGCGGCAGCCGGGGCATCGGGGAGGCCACCGCGCGGCGCTTCCTGGAGGAGGGCGCGCGTGTGCACCTGTCCGGGCTGGAGCCCGACGAGGTCGACACCACCGTCGCCGCGCTCGCCGCGCTCGGTCAGGTGACCGGCGGGGTGGCCGACGTCGCCGCCGAGGCCGACGTCACCGCGCTGGTCGAGGCCGCCACCGCCGCGCTGGGCCGGATCGACATCCTGATCAACAATGCCGGCACCTCGTGGCGGGAGCCGTTCCTGGAGATCCCGGTCGAGCGGTGGGACCGGATCATCGCGGTCAACCTGCGCGGGATGTTCCTGGTCGCGCAGGCCGTGGCGCGGCGGATGGCCGCCGACGGCAAGGGCGGCGTGATCGTCAACATGGCCTCCACCAACGCGCTCGGCGGCGAGTCCGGGTACGCGCACTACAACGCCTCCAAGGGCGGGGTGCTGCTGCTCACCAAGACGATGGCGGTGGAGCTGGCGCCGCTCGGTATCCGGGTGAACGCGCTCTGTCCCGGCTACATCCTCACCCCGCTCAACACGCGCATCGCCGCCGAGACAGGCGAGGACGACTTCGCCGCCGGGTACGCCAGGGACTTCATCCCGGCCGGGCGGGCGGGGCAGGCCGAGGAGGTCGCCGCCGCGTACGCGTTCCTCGCCTCCGACGACGCCTCGTTCGTCCACGGCGAAGGACTCGTGGTCGACGGGGGTCAGGTCGCCGTCATGTGAGGGTAAGGTCAGCCCTGCTGTGACCGCGCACAAAGAAGACACCGACATCCGCGAGGCGGCACTCCCCGCGCAGCCACAGGGCCCCGGTAACACCAGCACCAGCGAATCCGTCGACAACGCGGGCGAGCCACCGGCCACGGCGCCGGCGGCGGACGCGGCAGACCCCGCCGCCGAGCCGGCCGTCGTCGATCTCGCCGGGCTGGACACCGTGCCCTGGGGCCGGCTGCGGCATGCCTACGGGATGGCGGGCGACCTGCCCGACCTGTTCCGCGACGCCGCCGACCCGGAGCGGAGCGCGGACGCGCTGTTCGCGCTGAGCGCCCGGCTGTACCACCAGGGCGGCCAGGTCTGTCCGGCCGCGTCGCCGTCCGTCCCGTTCCTGCTCCGGCTCGCCGCCGAGCCGTCGGTGCCGGCCAGGGTGGAGGTGCTGCGGCTGCTCGGCGCGCTGGCCGAGGCCGGCCGGAACGCGCCGCCGCGGTTCGTGGACCCGGCGTGGTCGCGGGCGTTCGGCGGGGCCGTGCCGGGCCTGGTCGCGCTGCTGGCCGACCCGGACCCGGCGGTACGCCGGGAGGTGGCGTTCCCGCTCACCCACGCGGTGGAGCACGCCGGCGCGGTACTGGCCGCGTTCCGGTCCCGCTGGGCCGCCGAACCCGACGCGGCCGCCCGGCTCGGCCTCGCCATCGGGGCCGGGCAGCTGGTCAGGGAGCTGCCGCCGGCCGAGGCGGCGCCGGTGCTGGAATGGCTCACCGGGCTGCGCGAGAAGGGCGACTCCCCCGCCGACGAGCTGGCCGCGCTGCTCGCCCTCCGCCTCGCCACCCCGCCGCACGCCGCCGCGCCGCAGCCGCGGCCGGACGGCGAACCCGACCCGGACGACCCGGCCGTCGACCTGGCCGAGGCCGCCGACCTGGTGCTCACCGCCCTGCACGAGGGCGACCTCAACCCGTGGACGCAGGCCTGGTGCGGCCCGGACAGCCCGCGCAACGTGCTGCCCTGGGTCGACCAGCTGCTCGGCGACGACGTGGCCGGCCGGACCCGGCTGGCCGTCGAGATGCTCGGCCACGCCGACGTCGACCGGCGGGCCGGCGCGCTGCGGACCGCCGCCGAGGTGGCCAGCCGGTGGCGCTCGCCGGTCGAGGAGCTGCTGCCGGCCGTGGCCGGCCGGCTGGCCGACCCCGACCCGGACCTGCGCGCGTTCGCCGCGTACCTGCTCGCCGCCTGCGGCCGGCACGCCGCGCCGCACGTCGACGCGCTCGCCGCCCTGGTCGACGACCCGCACCCGGCGGTGGCCGACGCGGTGCTGTGGGCGCTCAGCGGCTGCGGGGACGAGCGCTGCGCCGAGCCGCTCGCCGCCCGGCTGTCCGGGCCCCGGCTGGGCTTCGCGCTGGCCCGCGGCGGCGGGCACGGCTGGACGGTGTTCCCGCCGTACCTGGACGACGTGCTCGGGCCGGCCCGGCCGCACGCCGCCGCGCTGCTGCCCGCCGTGCTCAGCCGGCTCGGCGCGACCACGCCGCTGCGGGAACGGCGGGCGTTCCTGCGGGTGCTGGCGGGGTGGGGGCCGGCCGCCGCGCCGGCCGCCCGCGACCTGGAGCCGCTGCTGGACACCGACGCCGCCGCCTGGGCGCTCGCCGCCCTGGCCGCGATGGGACCGGACGCCGACGGGCAGGTGACGGCGGAGCGGGCCGCCGCCGTGCTGGTGGACCCGCGGCTGTCCCGGCAGGAACGGGAGATCGCCGTACGCGCGTACTACGACCTCACCGGCGACCCCGAGCCCGGCCTCGCGCACTTCGTGCCCCGGCTGGAGGAGCCGTTCCCGGTCAAGGCGGTGGCCTTCCTGGCCGAGGTCGGGGCCGCCGCGCTGCCGTACGCCGACCGGCTGCGCGGGCTGCTGCGCCGCGGCGACGGCGAGGGGCTGCCGGCCGCGGCGGGCTACGCGCTGTGGCGGATCACCGGCGACCCGGCCGACGCCGTGCCGGCGCTGATCTCCGACGTGGTGCCGCTGCTGGAGGGCCGGCCGGCCTCGGCGGCGACCATGGTCACCGTGCGGCGGCTGGGCGAGGTGGGGCTGGCGGCCGGCGCCGGCGTCCCGGTGCTCCGGGCCATCCTGGACAGCGACTACCGGGCGGTACGGCCGGGCCAGTGGGACAGCGTGGCCCGGGACGACGAACTCTGCCAGGCGATCTCGTTGGCGCTCACACACCTCACCAGTGGCTGAATCACCCCAGCGATCTCGCCTCGATGTCACACTGGGTGAAGGCCGGCTCAAGAGTGACCAAAATTACGAACTTTGGCAGAATATGAAGCTCACCGAGCGCAGGGGCCCGGTGGGCACGCTCGTGGTCGGCAGGGAGCCTGCGAGGGGCGGTACTGTCGGCGTCCCACGACGAGGAGCGCGCAGTGGACAATCCGGAGTGGACGTCGGAAGGCATTGACGTCGAGCGGCCGAGCACCGCCCGCATCTACGACTACCTGCTGGGTGGCTGCCACAACTTCGCCGCCGACCGCGAGATCGCGCGACAGGCCATCGCCTTCATCCCCGACCTTCCGCTGCAGGCCCAGGCCAACCGCGCCTTCATGCGCCGGGCCGTCGTCCACCTCGCCGCGCAGGGCGTCCACCAGTTCCTCGACATCGGCTCCGGCGTGCCCACCGTCGGCAACGTCCACGAGATCGCCCAGCAGCAGGACCCGGACGCCCGCGTGGTGTATGTGGACATCGACCCGATCGCCGTCGCGCACAGCAAGGAGATCCTGGCCGGCGACCCGCGCACCGCGGTCATCGAGGCCGACCTGCGCCACCCCGACCGCATCCTCGCCCATCCCGACCTGAAGGCAGTCCTCGACCTGGACAAACCGGTGGGGCTGCTGCTGGTCGCCGTGGTCCACTTCATCCACGACGACGACGAGGCGGCCCGGGTGCTGGGCCAGCTCCGCGAGGCGCTCGCCCCCGGCAGCTACCTGGTGATGGCGCACGGCAGCCACGAGGGCCGCCCCGAGCTGGTGGAGAAGCTCGCCCAGCTCACCGCCCGTACCACCACGCCGTTCAAGCCCCGCTCGAAGGCGCAGGTGCGGCGGCTGTTCGACGGCTTCGAGCTGATCGAGCCCGGCATCGTGTGGGTACCGGAGTGGCGCCCGGACACGGCCGAGGACGTGGACGACCATCCCGAGTACGCCAACAACTACGGTGGCGTGGGCCGGAAGGCCTGACCCGTGGCCGCCCCCGACCAGCGCGCCCCCGACCAGCGGCCCGGCCAGGCCGTCACCGGCCCGACCGCCCAGCCGGCCCCGGTCGCCCACCCCGGCGAGGCGGCGGCCCAGCTCACCGGCCAGTCCGCGCAGGCGGGCACGGCAACGTTCGCCAAGGCGTGGACGCGCGCGATGGTCGGCACCAGCTACGTCCCGCTGTCCCGGGCCGGTGTCGAGCGGTTCCTGCGCGGCCTCACCGGCCGGCTCGCCGCCGCGATGACCGCGGAGCCGTTCTCCGCCGCCCCCGGGTACCTGATCGGCGCCGACCTGCTCGCGGCGGACTTCGCCGCGCCGGAGGCGATCGGCCGCTCGGTCGAGATCATCGGGCAGCAACTGCTCACCGACCTGGGCCTGACGGTCGAGGGCGAGCCGCGGCGCCGGCTCGTCGCGCTGGTCGGGGCGATGACCACCGGGTACGCGAGGGCGCTGCGGGACAGGGCGCTGGACGAGCAGGAGGGGATGCGGCGGGCCGCGCTGTTCGCCCGCGACCGGGCCGAGCAGGCGCTGCGGGCCAGCGAGGCGCAGTTCCGCCACCAGGCCCTGCACGACCCGCTCACCGGCCTGCCGAACCGGGTGATGTTCACCGAGCGGCTGGCCGCGCTGTTCGGCGAACCGCAGGCGCAGTCACGGGTGGGTGTCTGCCTGGTCGACCTGGACGAGTTCAAGATCGTCAACGACAGCCTCGGCCACGCCGTCGGCGACCAGCTGCTGACCGCGCTGGCCGACCGGCTCCGCCGCCGGCTGGAGAACACCGGCGCGCTGCTGGCCAGGATGGGCGGCGACGAGTTCGCGATCCTGCTCGGCGGGTCCAGCTCGGACGAGGACGCCACCAAGATCGCCGACATGGTGCTCGAGGCGGTGGCCGAGCCGGTACGCCTGGACGCCCACGAACTGACCGTGTCGGCCAGCATCGGCGTGGTGGAGCTGCCGGTCGCCGGCACCGACCCCGGCGACCTGATGCGCGCCGCCGACATCACCCTGCACTGGGCCAAGGCGGACGGGCGCGGCCGGTGGTGCGGGTTCGACGCGAAGCGCAACGCCCGCCAGGTGGCCAGGTACACGCTGTCGGCCGCGATGCCGGCCGCGCTGGAGCGGGACGAGTTCGTGCTGGTGTACCAGCCGCTGGTACGGCTGTCCGACAACGGCCTGAAGGGCGTGGAGGCGCTGGTCCGCTGGCGGCACCCGACGCTCGGCACGCTGTCGCCCGGCCAGTTCATCGACCTGGCCGAGGAGACCGGGCTGATCGTGCCGCTCGGCATCCGGCTGCTGGAGAAGGCCTGCCAGCAGGCCCGCCGGTGGCTGCGGATCTGCGACGACCCACCGTACGTGAGCGTCAACCTGGCGGTACGGCAGACCCACCACGCCGGCCTGGTCGACGACGTGAGCGCGGTGCTGGAACGGACCGGCCTGCCGCCGGAACGGCTCCAGCTGGAGATCACCGAGAGCGCCGCCGCCGACAATGACGAGCGCACGATCACCGCGCTGCGAGCGCTGGACGCGATGGGCGTGCGGATCGCCATCGACGACTTCGGCACCGGCTACTCGAACCTCGCCTACCTGCGGACGTTGCCGGTGCACACGCTCAAGCTGGCCGGGCCGTTCGTGGAGGGGCTGGCGTACCCGATCCCGGACCCCGCCGACGAGCAGGTGCTCGGCAGCATCATCTCGCTGGCGCACGGGCTCGGGCTGACCGTCACCGCCGAGGGCATGGAGACGGCGGTGCAGGTGGACCGGCTGCGCGCGCTCGGCTGCGACACCGGCCAGGGCTGGTACCTCGGCCGGCCGGCGGCGCCGCAGGCCATCGACCGGATGCTGATCCAGTGAAGGGAGCGGGGGGCGGCGTGGACCGACCGGAGGAATGGGCACCCGACACCGTGGACACCACCCGGCCCAACTCGGCCCGGATCTACGACTACTTCCTCGGCGGCTCGCACCACTTCGCGGTCGACCGGGAGGCGGCCGAGGCCGCGCTGGCCGCCTCGCCGGAGCTGGGCGCCCGGATGCGGGCCAACCGCTCCTTCCTCACCAGGGCGGTCCGCTACCTGCTCGCGCACGGCATCGACCAGTTCCTCGACCTGGGCTCCGGCATCCCCACGGTGGGCAACGTGCACGAGATCGCCCAGGCCGCCAACCCGGAGGCCAGGGTGGTGTACGTCGACATCGAGCCGGTCGCCGTGGCGCACGCCCGCAACCTGCTGCGCGGCAACCGGAACGCCACCGTGGTCCAGGCCGACCTGCGCGACCCGGTCAAGGTGCTGGGGGACGACCAGGTCCGGCGCACGATCGACTTCGCCAGGCCGATCGGGGTGCTGATCGTCGGCACCATGCACTTCATCCCCGACAGCGACGACCCGGCCGGCATCATCGCCGGCTACCGGGAGGCGATGGCGCCCGGCAGCTACCTCGTCCTGACGCACGGCACCGCCACCGAGGACATGAACCAGAACCAGTTCAAGGCGGTGTACGCGCGGACCGGCACGCCGATCACCCTCCGCTCCCAGTCCGACGTGGAAGCGATGTTCAACGGCTTCGAACTCGTCGGCCCCGGCGTCGTCCGCCTCTGGCAGTGGCCGGAACCCACCGGCGACGACCACATCGGCGGCTTCTGCGGCGTCGGCCTCGTCCGCTAGTGCGGTAGCCACCAACGTTGCCGGGCCTCGCCGACCCGCCCGACTTGCCCCATTCGACCCATCCTGCGCCACGATCAAGGAGTTGTGCCCGCGGTGTCGCCTGAAAACGCGGGCACAAATCCATTATCGTGAAGTCCGGGGGTCCACCACCGCACGGGTGAGCCGTCCGGCAACCCGGTGAACGTTGGTGGGCACCGCACTAACCGGTCACCCGGGAGGCGATCGTCCGGGCACACTCCAGTGCCTCGGTGTGCATGGTGTCCACCTCCAGGTCGTACACCACACCGCGGTGCACCGCCTCGGCCTGCGACGCGGCCATCCCCCGTACCCGGTCGCCCCTGGCCAGCTCGCGGCCCGCGGCGACCGCGCTCTCGCACCGCACCCCGACCCACAGCACGTCCAGCCCGGCCAGCGCCTCCCGCCACCGCCGCTGGGACGCCTCCGCGCCGAGGAACACGTCGTCGATGATCACCCGGGCCCCCGCCCCGACCATCGCCGCCACCCCCGCCATCCACGCCGCCTCCAGCGCCCGGAACGCCGGCCCGACGCTCACCCCGCCCTCCGGCCCGAACTCGATCCCGCCACCCGCCGGAGGCAGGGCGTCGACCAGCGTGTCCACCCCGATCGCCAGCCACGGCTCCGGCAGCAGCCCCTGCAGGCACCGGACGATCCCCGACTTCCCCGAACTCGACCCGCCGTTCACCACGATCACCTGGGTGCCCACCGCGCCCACACTAGGTCAAGGAAGCGCTAGCGTGATGCTAGTGAGCGTACTAGCATCACGCTAGTGACTCGGACAGGCGGGAGGTGCTCGATGCTGGGCCGGACCTACGACAGGGAGAACTGTTCGGCTGCCCGGGCGCTGGAGATGGTCGGCGAGCGATGGAGCCTGCTGATCATCCGCAACGCGATGTTCGGCGGGCTGACCCGCTTCTCCGAGTTCCAACGCGCGCTCGGCATCGCGCCCAACATCCTGGCCAGCCGCCTGGACTGGTTCGTGGCGGCAGGGTTGATGCGGACCCGGCCGCTCGGCGCCGGCCAGGAGACGCACGAGTACCTGCTCACGGCCAAGGGGCTCGATCTCCAGCCGGTGATCCTCGCCCTCAGCGCGTGGGGCGACCGGTGGGCCGCGCCGCAGGGACCGCCGATGGTCTACGAGCACGAGGACTGCGGCGGGCGGATCCGCCAGCATCTCCGGTGCGAGGCCTGCGGCGCCGCGCCCGGCCCGACCGAGGTCGTCGCCCGGCCGGGCCCCGGAAGCGGGTCCGAGTCACCGTCCCCGAGCACGGACACCCCGACAGCGAAAGGCAGCGAACAATGACCGCAACCCTGAGCACCCAGGACATCGCCGAGGTCATGAACAGGCCGTACTCCCGGGAGTTACTGGCCTCGCACATCCCGGCCCGGCTCGCCTACACCGGACTCGACGGCGACCCGCGGGTCGTGCCGGTCGGGTACGACTGGGACGGCACCCACATCACGCTCGCCAGCGCCGTCACCGCGGCGAAAACCAAGGCCCTGCGGGCCAACCCCAGGGTCGCCCTCAGTATCGACAGCGACGGCTTCCCGCCGAAGGTCCTGCTGCTCCGCGGCACGGCGCGGGTCGAGATCGTCGACGGCGTGCCGGACGTCTTCGTCCGCGCGTCGAAGAAGCGGGTGTCGGACGACCAGCTGCCCCAGTGGGAGGCCGGCGTGCGCGGCCTGTACGACCAGATGGCGGTGATCACGATCACGCCGACGTGGGCGAAGCTGCTCGACTTCGAGACGACGATCCCCAAGGCCGAGACCGACATCATGCGGGCACGCGGCTGAGCGGCCTACGGACCTTCGAGTACCCACACGCGATCCAGGGAGTAGCCGAACAGCTGGCGGAAGCCGGCGGCCCTGCCGGCGGCGGTGAGCTGCTGGTCGAGGGCGAAGCCGGTCATCGTGTAGAGGTAGCGGGTGTGGGTCGCGCGCAGGCGGCGGGCGGCGGTGGACGGGTCCGGGCAGCTGCCGAGCTGCCTGAGTGAGTGGCGGAAGTCCTGGCCGACCAGGGTGAGGGTGGCGATCGGGATGTCGGAGACGCAGTAGGCGATGGGCGCGCCGGCGGGCAGCGCCCGCTGGAGTGGGGCGTACGGGCCCCACCGGCCGAGCAGCCGGCGCTTCCCGGCGGGCAGGGCCGCGTCGCGGAGGCTGGCGGCGAAGGTGTCGCCGCGCCCGTCGTGCAGGCTGGTGCTGGGGCGGGCGGTGACGCAGAACGCGCTCCAGCAGGTGGTGGCCGCCAGCGCCAGCGCGGCCAGCGGCGGGATCGCGCGGTGGCGGGCGGAGCCGGCGAACACCGCCACCGCGACCGCCCCGGCGACCAGCAGCGGCAGCGTGTACCTGGCCGACCAGCGCCCGTGCGGGATCAGCGTGACGACCACGACCGGCAGCAGCACCGCGACCACCGCCCGCGCGTGCCGGCGGGCGGTGGCCGCGCACAGGCCCAGCGCCGGCAGCATCACCAGCAGCCAGGCCAGGCCCAGCCCGCCGCGGCGCTGCTCGAAGCCGGTCGGGCCGCGGTACGCCTTCAGCGCCAGCGCCCACGAGCGCAGCATCAGCTCGCCGTCCGACCGGTGCCGCCACGACGGCGGCAGCCAGCACTTGCCGGGGCACTCGACCAGGTCGGCCTGGCTGGTCACGCCGTGGAACGGGCCGGCGCGCACGGGCCAGAACGGCGAACCCCACCACCACCAGGACCGCAGGTACCAGAACGAGCCGAGCACGGCGACCGGCACCAGCAGCGCCAGCAGGCAGCGGACGGTACCGGCCCGGCGGCGAACCGCGTACCAGCCGACGATCAGCGCCGCCGGCGGCACGAAGTACAGGTTCGTGGTCTTGACCCCGACGCCGAGCGCCAGCCCCAGCCCGGCCAGCGCGAGCAGCCGGCCGCGCGGCGGCGCCGGTTCGGCGTCATCGGCCTTCGGGAACGCCGCCAGCAGGAACTGCCAGGCCGCGACCGGGCCGGCGACCCTGGCGACGTCCACGTACAGCGTCCCGACCTGCACGACGACCACCGGCGCCAGCGCCACGGCGGTGGCCGCCAGTGCCGCCAGCGCCGGCGGCACGGCCAGCCGCCGGCACAGCCCGTAGACGGCCAGCACCAGCAGCAGCCCGAAGCCGAACTGGGTCAGCCCGGTCAGGCTCACGTCGTGGGTGAAGGTGGCGAACCAGGCCGCCACCAGTTCGGTGTCCTTCGGGTAGGCGTCGGCCGGGGTCACCGAGTACAGGTGGAAGGTGCTGGAGCCGGGACCGAAGCCGCCGGCGAGCCCGCGCACCGGCCGGTCCAGCGAGCCGGTGCGCACCCACTCCGACACGCTCAGCAGGTGGTAGTACACCGCGTCCGCGGCCACCGGCGGCAACCGGACCGCCAGCCAGGCGCGGTACGCGTACTCCCCTGCCGCCGCCGCCCCGGCGACCGCCGCCACCCACGCCACCGCGCCACGCGGCCACGCCGGCCGCACGCGGAAGTCGCGTGCCGCCGCACCGAGCCGTTCCCGCGCCGCCGGCGACACCAGCAGCCAGCCGCCGGCCACCGCCAGGCATCCGGCCGCGGCCACCGTCACCGCCCACGGCCGCAGCGCCCTCGCCACGCCCAGCCCGGCCGTGAGGACCGTGACCAGCGTGAGTCCCGACAGCGCCGCCGCCGTCGCGGTGTCCGAACGCGACGGTAGCCCCAGCGCGCCCGCGCCGATCCCGGCGACCGCGACCACACACCCGGTCGCCAGCAACAACATCCACACGGGACTCAGACGCCGTGACGGCGCCGTTCATGACAAGCCGGGCGAAAAGGTCAGGCGGAGGTGCGCTTGCGGCGGCGGGCGGCGAGCTCGTCGGCGGAGGGCAGGGGGGCGTCGGAGCCGTCGGCGCGCTCGCCGGGCAGGGTGGCGAGGGAGCCTTCCAGCTCGCGGAAGGCGCCGCCGACGGCGATGCCGAAGACGCCCTGGCCGCCGGCGAGGAGGTCGACGACCTCCTCCGGGGAGGTGCACTCGTACACCGTGGTGCCGTCGGAGATCAGCGTGATCCGGGCGAGGTCGGTGACGCCGCGCTGGCGGAGGGTCTCCACGGCCGAGCGGATGTTCTGCAGCGAGACACCCGCGTCCAGCAGCCGCTTCACGATCTTGAGGACGAGGATGTCGCGGAAGGAGTACAGCCGCTGGGTGCCGGACCCGGACGCCGACCGGATGCTGGGCTCGACCAGTCCGGTCCGCGCCCAGTAGTCCAGTTGCCGGTAGGTGATGCCGGCGGCGGCGCAGGCCGTGGGTCCCCGGTAGCCGACCAGCTCGTCCGGCGGGGCGGGCAGGCCCTCCGCGACCAGCACCTCTTGGGTACCCAGGACCGGTGTACCCAAGCGAGGCTCTCGCTCGCGCTCGCCCACAATGACCTCCCGCCGATCCACTACCGCGGCCGGCGTGCCGTTCCCCCGTCACCTGGCGCGCCCGGAAGCGCGACTCTCAACGCCTCCGAAACGGCACGTTAGGAGTCAGGTCGGGACGGGTCAACGATCTCCACGGCGCGCCGCCGGACCTCGACCCCTCATTCAGACTTTCTCCGCCCTTCGGTCCGATCATGAGCCCGAGCCCTTGGCGAAATCATCGGGGGAGATCTGGTCGAGGAACTCGCGGAACTTCTCGACCTCGTCCTCCTGCTCGTCGGGGATCACGATGCCCGCCTCGTCCAGCACGTCGTCGGCGGCGAAGATCTGCGTCCCGGTGCGGAGCGCGAGCGCGATCGAGTCGGACGGCCGCGCGCTCACCCGCACCCCGCCGTCGAAGACCAGCTCGGCGAAGAAGATCTGGTCCCTGATCTCGGTGAGGTGGACCGCGCGAAGCGGATGCCCGAGGGTGTCCAGCAGGTCGCGCATCAGGTCGTGGGTCATCGGTCGTACCGGCCGCATCCCCTGCTGCTCGTACGCGATGGCCGTGGCCTCCACCGCCCCGATCCAGATGGGGAGGTAGCGGTCGCCGGACACCTCCTTGAGCAGCACGATGGGCTGGTTGGTCGGCAATTCGACCCGGACGCCCACCACGCTGAGCTCTAACACGCCAGATGCCCCCTCTGGACGTATGTTCATGCCGTACCCGACACTACTCGCCCGCTCCCGGCCTCACCACGCCGCGCGCCAATCCGTGGTCAGGCTAGCCGGGGCCAGGTTTCGGCTGCCAAGGCGGAGCGGGGCGCCGCGTGCGTTCTTGGCACGCAAGCGCCGTGACAACGCCGGCAGCGGGAAGCGCAGGTTTCGACTGCCAAGGCGGAGCGGGCCGCCGCGTGCGTTCTTGGCACGCAAGCGTCGCGACAACGCCGGCAGCGGGAAGCGCAGGTTTCGGCTGCCAAGGCGGAGCGGGGGCGCCGCGTGCGTTCTTGGCACGCAAGCGTCGCGACAACGCCGGCGGCGGGAAGCTGGGCCGGCTAGCCGCCGAGGACCCCACGTAATCCCGCCTTCACCAGCGTGGCGTGCAGGCGCACCGACAGCGCGGCGAGCTCGCGGACGGTCTCGGCGGCCCGCGCCCGCGCCTCCGGGTTGCGCTGCCGCACCAGCGGGGTGACGACCTGTTCGAACAGGCCGACCTCGCGGTCCGCGGCCGACCGGAAGGCCCGCAGGTGGCGGGCCTCGATGCCGTAGTCGGCCAGCTCAGCGACGATCCGCGCGATCACCACCGCGTCCCCGTCGTAGTACCCGCCCTGCCGGCGCGGCGCGACCAGGCCGTACTGCTCGACCGCGCGCATCTGCTCCTCGGTGAGGCCGGAGGCCTCCATCAGCTCGGTGCGGGACAGCCGCACCTCGGCCGCCGGCTCCGACACGAAGTCATCCGGTCGCGGCCCGTCGCCGGCGCCGAACAGCGACCGCGGCGGCTGCGGCGTCGTGGACGTGCTCTCCGGCGGCTCGAGGCCGCGGTCGAGCGCGTCCAGGTGCTCCCGGATCACCCGCAGCGGCAGGTACTGGTCGCGCTGGGCGGCCAGCACGTACCGCAGCCGCTCCAGGTCGGCCTCGGTGAACTTCCGGTAGCCCGACGGCGTGCGCTCGGGACTGATCAGCCCCTCCGACTCCAGGAAGCGGATCTTGGAGATGGTGATGTCCGGGAAGTCCGGCCGCAGTGTGGCCAGTACCTCCCCGATCGACATCCCCGAGCGCGCCGCCGAGCCGGAAGTCACTGTGCCCCCTGGTTCGCTCGCGGCCGCTCGCTCACTGGCCAGCTCCCTCCCGGGAGTCTCGCCGGGGCTGCGGGCCGCGCGTGCCGGTCAGGAACAGCAAGCGGAACTTGCCGATCTGGACCTCGTCACCCCCGGTGAGAACGGCCGACTCGATGCGCTCGCGGTTGACGTAGGTGCCGTTGAGGCTGCCGACGTCACGCACGGTGAACACACCCCCCTCACGCTGGAACTCAGCGTGACGGCGGGACACGGTCACGTCGTCCAGGAAGATGTCGGAGTCCGGGTGCCGTCCCGCCGTCGTGACGTCCTCGTCGAGGAGGAACCGGCTGCCGGCGTTCGGACCCCGCTTGACCACCAGCAACGCCGCGCCCATGGGCAGCGCTTCGACCGCCCTGGCGTGGACGTCGGTGGCCTCCGGCGCCTCGGTCAACTCATCCAGCGCGCCCAACGTCATGGTGGACGTGGCGTCGAGGGGGCGAGGCAGGACGTCCCGGTCGTCATGACCGGCCAGCGCGGCGCCGCACCGCGCGCAGAAACGACTGTCCTCGGCGTTCTGCTGGCCACACCGGGTACACAACACGTTCGCTGTCGCCTCCAGACTTCCTCGCCGGAGCGGGGGTCGCAGGGTCTACTTCAGGTTCACCGTCAGTCAGTAGCGCGAGCCTAATGACGGTGCGAGAACAGGCGCAACAACACGCCCGGCGCGCCGTTGCGGCCGGCGGCCACGATCACTCGACCAGCTTGCCGTATGCCTCCGCGTCCAGCAGCCCGTCCACCGTGGCCGGGTCGGCGACCTCCAGCTCGACCAGCCAGCCCTCCCCGTACGGGTCGCTGTTGACGGTCTCCGGCGCGTCCGCGAGCGCGTCGTTGCGCGCCGTCACGGTACCGGTGAGCGGGGCGTAGACGTCCGAGACGCTCTTGGTGGACTCGACCTCGCCGAGAGCGTCACCGGCGGTGACCGCCGTACCCGGCTCCGGGAGATTTACGTACACGATGTCACCGAGCGACTGCTGCGCGTAGTCCGTGATGCCGATCCGGACCGTGCTGGATCCGGCCTCGGGCACCGTGACCCACTCGTGCTCCGCGGTGTATTTCAGGTCTTCGGGCGTGCTCACGGCTCGGATCCCTTCCGGTCAATGGGCAGGATGAGCGTACTGCGGGGGCTCGTCGTGGCGTACGGCGGTCACCGCCACCTCCTTGCGCTGCTCCACCTCCACCTGACCTCCAGCCTGGTGGACGCTGTCGACCACCCCGCCCGGGATGTTCATGGCGGCCGCCAGGGTGGCCGGGTCGCCGATCGCGGTCACCGTGTAGGGCTTGTCCAGCGCGGTCCCGTCCACCACCAGCCCGCCGCCGCTGCCGTCGGCGAACCAGGTGGACGCGCCGATCCGCACCGAGTTGATCTGCAGCGCCTCGGCGCCGGCCCCGCGCATCTCCTCCACCGCGTCCAGGATCACCTCGGCCTTGACCGGCTTGCCGCCCGGCTTGATCGTCAGCACCATCCCCGGCCCGGTCGCCGGCTCGGTGCCGGCCAGGATCGCCATCTCGTCGGCCCGCCTGCGGGCCTCGTCCAGCGCCGACCCGGACCCGTTCGACAGTTGCTGCCTGGTCTGGTTGAGGCTGCCGAGCTCCTGGCGCAGCCGCTGCTCCCGCGCCGTCAGGTCGTCCAGGATGGTGACCAGGTCCTCCTCGCGGGCGTTGGCGTACTTGCTGCTGCCCGACTGCGAGTGCACCTGGACGGCGAAGCCGAACCCGAGCAGCGCGCACAGCACGCCGATGAGCGCGCCGGCGCGGAGCCGGTGCGACCGGCGTGTGACCGGCGTGTCCTCGGTACTGGTCTCGTCGGTACTGGTCTCGTCGGCTGGCATGGCTCAGGCCCTGAACAGGTGGCGGCGGATGGCGGCGGCATTGCCGAAGATCCGCAGGCCGAGCACGACGACCACCCCGGTGGACAGCTGGCTGCCCACCCCCAGCTTGTCGCCCAGGAACACGATCAGCGCCGCGACCAGCACGTTGGAGATGAACGAGACCACGAACACCTTGTCGGAGAAGATGCCGTCCAGCCGGGCCCGCACGCCGCCGAACACCGCGTCCAGCGCCGCCACCACCATGATCGGCAGGTACGGCTGCAGGCCGTCCGGCACGGTCGGGTGCAGCACCAGGCCGATGACCAGGCCGGCGAGCAGGGCGAGAGCGGCGATCACGGGCGACCTCCGGTGGCGTAGCGGGGCGGGTTCTCGGTGCCGGCCGGCAGCGACAGCCCGCCGGCGGAACGGGCGCTGAACTTCATCCCGTACACCTGCGTCCAGGCGCGGAACCGGCGGGCCACCGCCGAGTCGGCGAAGGACGCCTCCAGCTGGTCCCGGTCGCCGATCGCGGTGATCGTGTACGGGTTGAACACCGGCCGGAAGTCGACCAGCACCGCGCCGCCGGCCTGCCGGATCGTGGTGGTCGGCGTGATCCGCCGGCCGTTGACCGCGACCGCCTCGGCGCCGGCCTGCCACAGCCCGTTGACCAGGTCCTGGAGATCGCGGTCCAGGACGCGGCCCTCCTCAGGGTCGCCGCCCGGTTTGCCCGGCCCGTCGGCGACCTTGACGGTCAGGCCGGGGCCGCGCACGGCGGTGTACCCGCCGAGCAGCTCGAGCGTGCGCAGGTCGGCGGCTGCCCTGCGGCCGGCGTCGGTGGCGGCCAGCGAGCGGGTCCGCTGCGCGGCGACCTGCTTGCGCTCGGCCTCCACCCGGTCGTTGAGCGCGTCGGTGCGGGCCGTGCGGTCGCGTACCTCCTTGACCAGCCGGGACCGCGTCTTGCTGGCCTCGGGCGCGTGCGTGACGGTCTGGTGGTACGCCACGGCGACCACCACACCGATCGCGGCGAGCACCAGGTACCGGCCGGCCGAGGCGGTGCGGCGCAGGGCCGGCGGGTCGGGAGGGGCGGTGGCGGCGGCGCGGTAACCGGGGTCGAGCGGGTCCTCGAGCAGGCTCGCGAGCAGCGAGGCCGGCAGGAAGCGGGGACCGGTCACCGGCGCTCCCGGCCGGCGGCCCGGAGCATCCCGGCGACCTGGCCCAGGTAGACCATGCCGGCCCACCAGTACCCGAAGAAGCCCCACAGCGTGAACGCCCAGCCCAGCGGCAGCGCCCAGCCGATGTCGAGCGCGTGCCCGGAGCCGAGCAGCAGCAGCGGGAACCCGTACAGCAGGCAGAGCGTGGCCGCCTTGCCGACGAAGGTCACCTCGAGCGGCGGGATGCCGTGCCGGCGCAGCACCAGCAGCGCCACCCCGAGCACCACGTCCCTGGCCACCAGCGCGACCGCCAGCCACCACGGGATGATGTGGCGGCCCACGAACGAGACCAGCGTGGCGAGCACGTACAGCCGGTCAGCGGCCGGGTCGAGCAGCGCGCCCAGCCTGCTGGTCTGGTTCAGCGCGCGGGCGAGCCGGCCGTCCAGCCAGTCGGTGGCGCTGGAGGCGGCGAGCACGCAGAGCGCGGCCACGTCCGCGTGCGGACCGAGCAGCAACCAGCAGAACACCGGCACCCCGAGCAGCCGGAGGAAGCTCAGCAGGTTGGGGACGGTGAGGACACGGTCACGGTCACCACGGTCACGTGGAGGGGTGGCCACGGGCGACTGGGTGCCAGCTGTCCGGCGGCCGCTCATGCCGGCAGGATACCGGTACGCCCAGGTCACCCCCGCCCCGGCGGTAGCTGCCACCCTGGCCCGATCCAGGAAGCCGGGAAGCTGACCGGTGGGCGGCACCCTGGCCGGATCCAGGTTTCCGCCGCCAAGGCGGAGCGGGTCGCCGCGTGCTGCTCTTTGGCACGCAAGGCCCGCGATGCGCCCTGGCCGGATCCAGGTTTCCGCCGCCAAGGCGGAGCGGGGCGCCGCGTGCTGTTGTTTGGCACGCAAGGCCCGCGACAACGCCGGCAGCGGGAAGCTGGGCCGGTCAGGTGCGGTAGACCTTGCCGTCCTTGACTGCCACCGGGACGGGGGGGAGCGGTCTGGTGGCGGGGCCGTTGAGGACCTTGCCGGTCCGGTCGTACCGGGAGCCGTGGCAGGGGCACTGGAAGCCGCTGCCGCCGTTCCACTCGACGGTGCAACCGGCGTGCGTGCAGATGGCGGAGACTGCGGCGCAGCGCTGGCCGCCCTCCCCGACCAGCCAGGCGGGCTTGCCGGTCTTCGGGTCGGTGAACCTGGTGGCCTTGTTGGCGGCGGGGACGTCGGCGACGGCGCTGCCGCTGGTCGCGGTGGAGGTGGACCCGCTCGGGCGGTCGGCGCCGCCGGCGGCCTGGCCGTTGCCGCGATTGTTCGACACCGAGCCGGCGCTCAACTTGGCCACGCCGGCCAGCGCGACGCCCAGCACGGCCACCCCGGCGGCGGCCACGCCGTGCAGCAGGAACGCCCGCCGCTCCCCCGGTCCCACCTGGGCCCGGCGCAGCCGTTCGGCGAGGTACGCGTCCAGCGACAGGACCCCGCCGGCGCCACCGAGGATCAGCGGCGTCCAGCCGAACAGGAACGCGATGTCCGATCCGTAGTAGTACGGGTGG
This sequence comes from Mycobacteriales bacterium, assembly GCA_045806985.1. Taxonomy (GTDB): domain Bacteria; phylum Actinomycetota; class Actinomycetes; order Mycobacteriales; family JBJMIH01; genus JBJMIH01. The sequence goes on from JBJMIH010000256.1 coordinate 24,661, forward strand.
GTATGCCAGCTGACGGTGAGCAGGAACGAGAGCGAGAGCGCCGCCCCGCCGGCCGCGGCGATCCTGGCGAACAGCCCGAGCAGGGTGCCCAGCCCGACGGCGATCTCGGCGAACGCGATCAGCACGCCGACCAGCACCGGGAAGTGCGTGGTCACGCCGATCAGCGGCCCGATCGGGCTGGAGTGGTGGAAGCTGTCCAGCTGCGACTGGATCGAGCTCGCCTGCCCGGCCTTCAGGTACGCGGGATCGCTCAGCTTGTCCATGCCCGCGAAGATGAACGTGAACCCGAGGAAGAGTCTCAGCGGGAGCAGCACCCAGCCGACCTGCGAAAGCCTGTTCATGTGCCGTCCTCTTTCCGGTAAGGCGAGGAGCGCTCCGGTGCCTTCCGGGACTCCTGTTACCTCGTACGAGGCCCGGCGGCGACCGGTTCACCTCCAGCGCGGCACCGTTGCCTGTGTACTGTCTGTGAGTTTGGCAAGAGTGCTGGTCAGAGCGTGTTACGCGGCCCCGACTCGCCGCGATACGTGAACGAATGGAACGAGACGGTAACGACACGCTTTCAGGAATTGCTCAGAACAGGCGTTACTGGCACGCTCACCCGCTGTGGCACTGCGCGAAACACACCCGTGGTGGACCGGCGACAACGCCGAGGACCTCGCCGAGTACCTCCACCGGTTCGAGGCCGGTGGATATCCCGTGCACCAGGTCGTGCAGGCCAGATGTCCGTTCTGCGAGAGCAACGCCTTTCGTGCCCTGGTGGACGGCGAGGAGGGATGCGTACAGCGCCGCTGCGTGATGTGCGGATCCATCCAGTTCGTCGCCGACAGCCACGAAGGCTGGGACCACGCCCGCCCCGAGCCGCTGATCTGCCCGTGCGGCGCTGAGGTGTTCGAGCTCAGCGTCGGGTTTTCGATGCGGCCCGATGGGGAGGTGCGCTGGATCTCCGTCGGGGCCCGTTGCCTCACCGACGGCGTGCTGGGCGTCTGCGCGGACTGGGAGATCTCCTACGGTCCGACCCAACACCTGTTCACCGAGGTCTGAGCCCCACCGAGGACTGACCCCCCGAGGTGGCCGGAGGCGAGTGCTGACCCGCGCACGCCCCCGGCCACAGCACTTTCCGGGGTGCCGCAGACTGGTGGGGTGGCGGCTGGGGAAGGTGTCGTCGGGGCGGTCGGGGAGTTCGAGCGGGAGCGCGGCCGGCTGTTCGGGCTGGCGTACCGGCTGCTCGGGTCGGCCGAGGAGGCCGAGGACGCCGTCCAGGACGCGTACCTGAGGTGGGCCGGCGCGGAGCGGGCCGCGATCGGCAGCCCGCCGCGCTGGTTGGCGAAGGTGGTCACCAACCTGTGCCTGAACCGGCTGACGTCGGCGCGGGCGACCAGGGAACGGTACGTCGGGCCGTGGCTGCCGGAACCGGTGCTCACCGGCGACGGGACGCTCGGCCCGCTGGAGAGCGCCGAGCAGCGCGAGTCCGTGTCGCTCGCGATGCTGGTGCTGCTGGAACGCCTCACCCCGGCCGAGCGCGCGGTGTTCGTCCTCCGCGAGGCGTTCGGGTACGGCCACCGCGACGTCGCCGAGGTGATGGAGCTGTCGGAGGCCAACTGCCGGCAGCTGCACCGGCGCGCCCGGCAGCGGGTGGAGGCGGCCCGCGCGGAGGCCGGGCGGGGGCGGTTCCGTGCCGACCCGGCGAAGGCGGCCGAGCTGGTCGAGCGCTTCCTGTCGGCGGCCCGGGACGGGGACCTGCCGGGGCTGGAACGCCTGCTCGCCGAGGGCGTGACGTCGTGGGCGGACGGCGGCGGCGTGGAGCGGGCGGCCCGCCGGCCGATCTCCGGGCGGCTCCGCGTCGCCCGGTACCTGGCCGGCGTGGCGGGGCGGTTCGGCGCCGGCGTGCGGGTGGCGTTCGCCGAGGTCAACGGCGAGCCGGCGGTACTGGCGCACGCGGGCGGCACGCTGATCGGCGTGCTGGTGGCGGAGGTCGCCGGCGACCGGATCCAGGCCCTGCACACGGTCGCGAACCCGGTCAAACTGCGCTTCCTGGCCCGCCAGGCGGCCGGGCTGTCACATCCGGAGGGTCCCGCCGGTTCCTGAGGGGAGACACGACCGGGAGGGATCCCCATGGAACAACCGATCACGGTGACCGGCGGCACCGGGCTGCTGGGCCGCGAGGTGGTACGCCGGCTGCGGGAGGCCGGCAACCGGGTACGGGTGGTGAGCCGCCGCCAGGCCCCCGCCGGCCGGCCGGGCGAGTGGGCGACGGCGGACCTGCGTACCGGCGAGGGCGTCGCGGCGGCGGTGGCCGGCAGCGCCGCGGTGGTGCACTGCGCCACCACCGGACGGCCGAAGCAGGAGATGGCGTTCGTGCGGGGGCTGGTGGAGGCCGCCGCCGCGGCCGGCTCGCCGCACCTGCTGTACGTCTCGATCGCCGGCGTGGACCGGGTGCCGTTCGGGTACTACCGGGCCAAGCTGGCCGCCGAGCGGCTGGTCGAGGGCTCCGGGCTGCCGTACACGATCCTGCGGGCGACCCAGTTCCACGACCTGGTCCGCGCCATGCTGGCCTGGGCGGCGAAGGCGCCGGTGATGCTGGTGCCGGGCATGCCGGACCAGCCGGTCGACGCCGGCGAGGTGGCCGCCCGGCTGGCCGAGCTGGCCACCGGGGAGCCGCGGCGGCGGGTGCCCGACCTGGGCGGGCCGGAGGTGCGGGACTTCCGCGAGCTGGCGGCGGTGTACCTGCGGGCCACCGGCCGCCGCCGGCCGATCGCCGGTGTGCGGCTGCCGGGCGCGACGTTCCGGGCGTTCCGGAACGGCGGCCACCTGGCGACCGACCATCCCACCGGGACGGTCACGTTCGAGGAGTACCTGGCCGCGCACCCCGAACCGCGCCGGCTGTCCTACCGGGGGCCGCGGTGACGGCGGCGGCCGGCGGCTGGCTGCGCGCGGGCCTCGCCTTCCTCGCCGCCGCCCAGGGCCTGGTCGGCCTGGTGCAGCTGCTGCTCCCCCGGGTGTTCTACGACGACTTCCCGGCCAGGTCGCACCCGTGGGTGGCGATGCTGCCGCCGTACAACGAGCACCTGATGCGCGACGTCGGGGCGCTGAACCTGGCGACCGCGCTGGTGCTCGCGGTCGCGGCGGTCCATCCGGAGACCGTGCTGGTCCGCACCGCGCTCGCCGCCGCCCTGATGTTCGCCGTGCCGCACCTGGCCTTCCACGTCACCCACCTGGAGCACTTCCAGGTGGGTGACGCGGTGGCGCAGACGGCGGCGCTCGCGGTGGGGGTGCTGATCCCGGCGGCGCTGCTGGCCCTGACCCGGCGGCGGGTCAGGACGTGACGTGGCCGGCGGCCCAGCATCCCTGGCCGTCGTGGCAGTTCTCCAGCCCGGTGAGCGCCGCGTGCAGGGCCGCCAGCCGGTCGGGGCTCAGCGACCCGGCCAGGTTGTGCAGCTCGTTCGGATCGTTGACCAGGTCGTAGTACTCGCGGGAGCCGTCCCCGGTGTACTCGACGTAGGTGTAGGTGGCGGTCCGCATCGCCTCGTAGCTGGGCGGGTCGCCGCTGCCGGGATCGGGCTTGTCGGGGTCGTTCGCCAGGGTGTCCGGCCCGTGGTGCTCGACCAGCCCGGCGGTGCGCCAGCCGGCAGCGGACCCGCCGTGCAGCAGCGGCACCAGGCTGCGCCCGTCCACCGTGTCCGGCACGTCGCCGCCGGCCAGCCGCTCGAACGTTGGCGCCATGTCGATGTTCTCCACCGCCGCCGCGCTGGTCGTGCCGGCCGCGACGCCCGGCCCGGCCACCACCAGCGGCACCCGGATGTCGGTGTCGAACGCCGTCATCTTGCCGAAGTTCAGGCGGTACTCCCCCATGTGGTAACCGTTGTCGGAGCTGAACACCAGGTAGGTGTCGCGCGCCACGCCGGCCGCGGAGATCGCGGCGCGCAGCGTCCCGATCAGCCGGTTGACGGCCTGCACGGACTGCGCCCGCAGCCGGAAGTGCTTGTCGATGTTGGCCTGCTCGGCGGGGGTGAGCGGCTGCCGGTCGGCCAGCCACGGCGGCGGGTCGGTGGGCAGCGTGTCGTACGCCGGACCCTGCGGCGCGGTCAGGCCGGGGAAGTCGAGCGCGTCGCGGGGCGCCGGGATCGACGGCTTGTGCGGCGCGAACGTCGCGACCTCCAGCATGAACGGCTTGTGGGCGGACGCCGACGCCTTGATGAAGTCGGCGCCCTTCCCGGCCAGCACGTCGGTGAGGTAGTCCTTCGGCAGCACGCCGTAGTGCCGCACGGTGTGGTTCTCGGCGAGGTCGTAGTTGAACTCGGAGTAGCCGGCGTCGCCGGCCACGTCCCACTCGTCCCAGCCGGGCGGCACGTACGGCGCGGCGCCGTTCACGGCCTGGGTGGGCTCGTACTCGTTCAGGTACTTGCCCATCATCGCGGTCCGGTACCCGCGGGCCCGCATCGCCGTGGCGAACGTCGCCGACTCCTCGCCGTGGCTCTGGAAGTAGCCGAAGCCCCCGTCAGCGCCGCCGTTGGTGAACACGCCGGTGTCGTGCGGGAACCGGCCGGAGAGGATCGAGGACCGGGACGGGCAGCACAGCGAGTCGGTGACCGTGTAGTCGTTGAAGGTCAGGCCCTCCTTCCGCAACGCCTCGACCTGCGGCAGGTACTGGACCAGGTTCCAGGACAGGTCGTCGGTCAGGACGAACACCACGTTGGGCGGCTGCGCGCCCGCCTCGGCGGTGGCGCCCACCGAGACCTGTGTGAGGGTGGCCGCGGTGGCCACCAGGACGCCCACCCCGCCGAGAGCGGTCAGCACGCGTCGCCGGCGGAATGATCTGAATGGTCGGAAATCCATGCGGCAGAGCCTTCACCCGCCACCTCACAGCGGGCTCGACGCAGCCTCGGAGTGGCTCCGCTACATCGCGGACTGGTACGGGGACACGAAGTGCTCGGCGAGCAGCCGGGCGGCGGCCGCGCCGCGCGCCTCCGCGTCGCCGGACTCCGGCGCCGGCCGCACGACCACGGTCGGCAGGTCGCGGGCCACGGCGAGCGGCGGCGTGGCCGGCGCCCCGGCCGCGAGCACCAGCAGCACCCCGGCCACCCGGCCGGTACGGACGCTGCCGGCGACCCGCGCCCAGTCCGAGTCGCGGGCCACCGTGAACATCACGCAGTCGAGCTCCTCGTCGTGCAGGGCCGCGACGCTGCCGCGCAGCACCCCGGCCACGAAGTCGTCGGGCAGGCCGGCGGCGGCCACCACGAGGCCGACGGCTGCCGCGCGCCGCCCGGCGAGGGTGCGGGCGGCGTGGTTGGGGACATAGCCGAGCTGGCGGACCGCCTGGTGGACCCGGTGCCGGGTGGGACCGGCCACCTCGGGGGCGCCGTTGATGACCCGGGACGCGGTGGCGCGGGACACCCCGGCCACGGCCGCCACGTCGTCGAGGGTGGGCGCGGTGTCCGCGAGGAAGGTTGTCATGCCGCCAGTCTCGACCGGCTGTATGTCCACCACTTTACGGACGAGCTACAGGATTCCGGCTACTGTCCGGTTTGTACGCTCTCGTGGTGATCACCGTACTGTGAAAGCGCTCACAGGCCGAACAAACAGGCCGAACGGACAGGCCGAACGGCCCTGTCGTCAGTGGCCGCCCGGGCCGGCGGACGGTGTCGCCGTGCTGTTGCCGCCGCCGGGCGGGGGTGAGCCGCTCGGCGACGCCGTCGGGCTTGGCTTCTCCGTGGGGCTGGGCGACGTCGTGGGGGTCGGCCGCTCGGTGGTGGGCTGGCTGGTCGGCCGCTTGGTGGTGGGCTCGCTGGTCGGCTGGTTGTCGTTGCCGCCGTTGTTGTTGTCGTCGGAACTCGGCGTGACGGTGCTGCTGGTGGTCTGCTGGCCGACCGGCGGGGGGTTCGGCTTCTTGTCGTCGTGGTGCCGGCTGGCGAGCAGCGCCGCGGTCAGCGCCACCCCCACCACGGCGGCGGCGACCAGCGGCGCGGCCATCCAGGCGGCGCGGCGGCGGGCGGACGGCGGCGGGCCGCTGCCGGCCGGCACCCGGCCGGTGGGGGCGTCCGCGCCCGC
>JBJMIH010000257.1:0-21002 GCA_045806985.1 Mycobacteriales bacterium
AGCCCGGCGAGGGCACCGGCCCGATCCTCACCATCGACCTGCGCAAGCGGGGCAGCCAGAACCGGCTGGAGCTGGTGATCTTCGACTCGAACACGGTCGTCGGCAGCACCGACCTGAACCCGCTGCAGAACAAGTGGATCAGCGTCGACGTGCAGATCAAGTACGACGACAAGCCGAACGGCACGGCCCGGTTCATCGTCAAGGACGGCAGCACGACCGTGCTGGACGCGTCGAAGTCGAACGTGGACACCTGGCTGGCCGACCGGGCCAGGCCGAAGTGGGGGATCTACCGCTCGATCAAGGACTCCGCCGACCTGGAGAACACGTACCTGCTGATCACCAGCATGCGCGCGTACCAGTGGCAGTAGCCGCCCTCCCGCGGTGAACCCAGCCCGCCCGTCCCCGGGTCTTGCCGGGGGTGGGCGGGCTGGCTACCATCCGGCTTGGTCACATTTGTGACCGATGTACCGGTATGTGAATACCCGGCCGCTCCCCTGCCGCCTGTCACCTCCGGAGCCGGCCCGGGTCCGCCATTCCCGACACCGAAAGGGAACCTCATGGCACCACGGTCGACAGCGGCGGCTCGACCGGCCGCCCGACGCACACTGGTGGCGCTCGCCACCGCCGGCGCGGTCACCGCGCTGGGACTCCCCCTGCTCGGCCACTTCGGGGCCGACGCGTCCACCGCCGACCCGGCCGCCCCGGCCGCGCAGCCGGCGGCCAGCCCCAGTCACGCGTTCCCCACCCACGTGACGTACCAGACGGGCGTCATGCCCTCGGCCAGCCAGTCCAGCCGGGACGCGGCCGTCAAGAAGCAGTACGACTCCTGGAAGAAGGCCTACCTGCGGTCCGCCTGCGGCGGCTACCTCGTCTACGCCACCGGCGACGCCCCGAACAAGGGCACGGTGTCCGAGGCGCAGGGGTACGGCATGAACATCGTGCCGCTGATGGCCGGCTACGACACCAACGCCCAGGCCGAGTTCGACGGGCTGTGGAAGGTCGTGCAGGACCACCGCGACGGCAAGGGCATGATGGAGTGGAAGCTCGACGGCAAGTCCTGCAAGTACGCCGACTCCGGCACCCCGGACGGCGCGACCGACGGTGACCTCGACATCGGCTACGGGCTGATCCTCGCCGACAAGCAGTGGGGCGGGTACGCCAGCGCGGCCAAGAGCTGGCTGGCCAAGTTCTGGTCCGCCGACGTCGCCTCCGACGGTCACCTGAAGTGCGAGGACGACGGGCCCGGCACCGACACCCGGCCGTCCGACTTCATGCTCGACCACCTGCGGGCGTTCGCCGCGTACGACACCGCGCACGACTGGAACAAGGTGCTCACCAAGACCCAGAACCTGATCCAGGAGTTCACGGCGAAGTACTCGCCCAACGCCGACCTGCTGTCGGACTTCGTGGTCGGCGCCAACACCAGCAGCCCCAAGCCGGCCCCGGCCGACTACCAGGAGGACCAGCCGGACAACATCGTCGGCTACAACTCCGTGCGCGTGCCCTGGCACATCGGCACCGACGCGCTGCTGTACGGCAACTCCGTCAGCATCGCCGTCGCCACCAAGGAGTCCAACAGCTACAAGAGCCACGCCGGCGGCGACCCGGCCAAGATCTACCCGCACACCAAGCTGGACGGCTCGCCCACCAACACCGGCGACCAGTGCGAGTGCGCCAACGACCCGGTCGGCGTGGCCGCGATGGCCGCCGGCGACCAGGCGTGGACCGACAAGCTGTGGAACTACCTGGCCGGCAACCCGTTCGGCGACACCTAGTACGGCGAGACCATCAAGATGCTCGTCTACCTGGTGATGGCCGGCGACTACTGGTCGCCGACCGCCTGAGTACCGCTTCCCGGGGGCTGGCCGCGGCCCCGGCCGGCCCCCGGGGACTGTAGGCGTCCCTCTGCGGCGCCGTGTTAGAAATCCGCCATGCGAAGAACGGTGCTCCACGCAGCGGTGCCACTGGCCCTGGTCGCCGCCGTCTCCGGGTGCGGAGGCTCGCTCCCGCTGACCGGCGGCGGCGCCACCAAGACGCTCGTCACCGGTACCGGCCGGCAGGAGATCACGCCGCTGTCGCTGCGGCGGGTCGGGAACAAGGTCGAGGTGACGATCCGGGTACGGAACGCGTCCGGGCAGGTGCAGTACGCCGACCCGGCGATCATGACCCGGCTCGACGTCGGGACGGCGAAGACGGTGGACGGGCTGGAAGGCTGCGCCAGCTCGCCAGGGTTCCCGCTCTCCCCGCATCTCGGCCCTGGCGACACGATGGTCGGCTGCCTCGGCTTCACGCTGCCGGCCGGGACGTCGCCGAGGCAGCTCCAGTACGGCGGCAGGTCGCGCGGTCTCGGCCCGACCGGCCTGGCCTGGGACGCCGGGTCGATCCCGGGGTCGGCTCCGGCCACCGTGGACGCGCCGCCGGTCCCGGTCGGCAGGCCCGCTGGGACCCCGGCCACCCTCACCGGCCGCGACTACGGGTCCGAGCCGAACGTCGACGCGGGCGACCAGTCGGTCGACACCCGCATCCAGGTGACCCCCGACAGCCTCACCGACCCGGCGCCCACCGACCGCTTCGAGAATCCCGCCCTCGGCAACCGGGTGGTCGCGCTCCGTCTCACCATCCGCAACACCGGCAGCCACCCGTTCTGGGCACTGCCCGACAGCGAGCTGCTGCTGTGGGACGCCGAGGGGCACGCCCACGACGGCGACGTGACGGTGACCAGCACGGCCGGGCCGCTGTTCGAGGGCCAGCTGATCCAGCCCGGCGGGCAGGCATCCGGCTGGGTGACGTGTCAGCTCCCCCAGCGCGCCGCCCTGACCAGGATCGAGTACGTGCTGGAGTACGGCGGCGCCGGCGCGGTGGCGTCCTGGAAGCCGACCCGCACGTAGTGCGGCGACCACCAACGTTGCCGGGCCTCGCCGACCCGCCCGACTTGCCCCATTCGGCCCATCCTGCGCCACGATCAAGGAGTTGTGCCCGCGTTGTCGCATGAAAACGCGGGCACAACGCCTTGATCGTGACGTCCGAGGGTCCACCACCGCACGCCTCAGCCGTCCGGCAACCCGGGGAACGTTGTGGTCACCGCACTAGCTGGCCGGCTCCTGGTACCTGCCTACACCGGCGGCGGGTCGACGACCGGCGGGTCGGCGGTGACCGCGTCCGGGTAGAGCAGGCCGGCGCCGGTGTTGAGGACCACGACCTGCTCGCCGCCGGACAGCCAGCCGGCGGCGCGGAGCCGGCGGACCGCCGCGAACCCGGCCGCGCCCTCCGGGCAGCAGAACAGCCCCTCGGCCCGGCCCGCCAGCGCCTGCTCGGCGAGCAGCTCGGCGTCGGTGACCGCGACCGCGGCGCCGCCGGTCGCGTACAGCGCCTCGAGGACGAGGAAGTCGCCGAGCGCCTTCGGCACCCGGATGCCGAACGCGACCGTCTCCGGGTCCGGCCACGGCTCCGACTCGGCGGCGCCCGCCTCGAACGCGGCCACGATCGGGGCGCAGCCGGCCGCCTGCACGGCCACGAACCGCGGCAGCGGCCCGTCCGGCACCCAGCCGAGCTCGCGCAGCTCCTGGAAGGCCTTGTGGATGCCGATCAGCCCGACACCGCCGCCGGTCGGGTACACCACCACGTCCGGGAGCCGCCAGCCGAGCTGCTCGGCGATCTCCAGGCCCATGGTCTTCTTGCCCTCGATCCGGTACGGCTCCTTCAGCGTCGACACGTCGAACGTGTCCGGGCCGGCGACCGTCCGCACCCACCGGCCGGCGTCGCCGATGTGGCCGCGGACGAGGGTGAGGTCGGCGCCGGTCACCACGCACTCGGCGCGGGTGATCGCGGGCGCGCCCACCGGCATCGCCACGGTCAGCGCCAGGCCGGCCCTGGCCGCGTACGCGGCCCAGGCGGCGCCCGCGTTGCCGTTGGTGGGCATGGCCAGGGCGGTCGCGCCCAGCTCGGCGGCCCGCGACACGCCGACGGCCGCGCCGCGCGCCTTGAACGAGCCGGTCGGCAGCAGGCCCTCGTCCTTGACCAGCAGGCGCGGCACGCCGAGCGCCGCCCCGAGACGAGGCGCCGGCAGCAGCGGCGTCATGCCCTCGCCGAGGGTAACCACCCAGTCGGGCGCGCCCACCGGCAGCAGCTCGTGGTACCGCCACAGGTCCGGCGGCCGGGCCGCGACCTGTTCGGGGCCGGTCACGGCGGCGGCCGCGGCCAGGTCGTACCGGGCCAGCAGCGGCGCGCCGCAGGCGGTGCACAGGTTGGCGAGCCGGCCGGGGTCGTGGACCCGGGCGCAGCGGGGGCATTCCAGGTGGCTGAGGGTCGAGTACGGCGGCGCGTCGGTCACCCGCCGATCCTCCCCCTGCGCTCAGCGGGGGGCGAACCGCGCGCAGGCGGCGACCACCGAGGTGTCGGCGGCGAGCTGGTCGCGGCGTGGGTCCCAGGCGTCCCAGGTCTGGTACGCCGAGCCCTGGCCGCTGGTCGTCGCCGGAGTGCTGGCGTGGCTCCAGCTGTCGCCGCCGCCCCCGCTCCCGCCGCCGCCCCGCAGCAGCGCCGCCGCCTCCGCCCGGCCGCTCGCCACGGTGGCGTGACCCTGCGCGACCAGGCCCTCCAGCACGTACCGGACGCTGGTGCGCGCGTGCGTCAGCGGCCCGTCCAGCACCGAGGGAACCCGCACCGCCGGCAGCGCCACCCTGGCGGCGTACACCGCCGGCGTGGCGGTCGCGGCGGCGACTCCGGCCACCCGCCGGCCCAGCCCGCGCAGCCCTGAGGCGGCACGCTGGCAGGCCCCCACCGCCAGGGCGGCGGCGTCCGAGTGGCAGCCCTGGGCAGCGCGGCCCAGGTCAGGGCGGTCGGCCGGCAGGGTGCCCCGCACCCGGTCCTCGGCGATCGCCACCAGTCCCAGCGCGAGCCTCGACAGGCTCGGCTTCCCGGTTCCCCCCATGTACTCGACGGTAGGTCCCCGACCCCGCCCCGGGGGCGGGAACGCCGGATGTCACCCGCCGGGATCACCCCCGGAGTGCGGCGTGGGTAGGGTCGGGCCGTGGTACTGCCGGACGACCCGCGGGTACGGGCCGCGCGGGAGCTGGCCGCCACGGTGCTCGCGCCGGCCGCCGCGACCGTCGAGGAGGCCGGCCTGCCCCGCTCGCACCTGGACAGCCTGGCCGGCGCCGGGTTGCTGGGGCTGCGCGCTCCGGCCGCCGACGGCGGCTCGGACGCGCCGCCGGCGGTGTACCGGGCGGTCAACGAGGTGCTGGCCGGCGCGGACTGCACCACCTGGCTGGTTCAGGCCCAGCATCACGGCCCGGTCGCGCTGCTGGCCCGGTCGGCGGCGCCGGTACGGGACCGGCTGCTGCGCCCGCTGGCCACCGGAGCGGCGGTCGCCGGGACCGCCTTCTCGCACCTGCGCCGGTACCCGGCCGACCGCACGGTGCGGGCCGAGCCGGTCGGCGGCGGGTGGCGGTTCGACGGAACCGTGCACTGGTACACCGGGTGGGGCATTACCGACGTGCTGATGCTGGCCGGGGTGTCGGCCGGCGGCGAGGTGGTCTTCGCGTTCGCGCCCGCCGCCGAGGGCCCGCACCTGCGGCCGGCCCCGCTCCGGCTGGCGGCGATGGGCGGCAGCCGGACGGTACGGCTGGCCGTGGACGGGCTGGTGATCCCGGACGGCGACGTGGTGGCGCGGCTGCCGCACGCCGCGTGGGCGGCGCAGGACCGGCAGGCCACCGCGAACGCCAACCCGGCCTGCTTCGGGGTGGCGGCGCGGGCGGTCGAGCTGCTGGCCGGGTACCGCGACCCGGAGGCGGTGGCGTGCGCGGACCGGCTGGGCGCGCGGCTGGCGGCGGTCCGTGCCGACTGTGGCCGGCTGGCCGACGAGGTGCCGCCGGCCGAGCGCGTCGGGGACCGGCTGGACGGCCGGGCGCGGGCCGCGCTGCTGGCGGTCGAGGCGACGACCGCGCTGGTCACGGCCGGCAGCGGGCGGGCGATGGCGGCCGGCGGCGAGCCGGAGCGGCTGGCCAGGGCGGCGCTGTTCCTGCTGGTCCAGGCGCAGACCAGGGCGGTGCGTTCTGCCCTCCTCGACCGGCTGGGCTGACGGGCTACCGGCCGGTAGGGTGGGACATCCGCGACAGGAAGGGCATGGCTGATGACGGTCCGCAGCCGGGAGTACCACCTGGCCTCCCGCCCGGTCGGGTGGCCCACCGAGGACGACTTCGAGCTCGTCACCATCGAACTGCCGGAACCCGGTGACGGCGAGGTGCTGGTCCGCAACGACCACCTGTCCGTCGACCCGTACATGCGCGGCCGGATGAACGACGTGAAGTCCTACGTGCCGCCGTACCAGATCGGCGAGCCGATGGAGGGCGGCGCGGTCGGCGTCGTGGTCGCCTCCCGCGCCCCCGAACTGGCCGAGGGCGACCACGTCGTGCACCAGCTGGGCTGGCGGGAGTACGCGCACGGGCCGGCCAAGCGGTTCCTGAAGATCGACCCGGAGCTGGCGCCGCCGCCGGCGTACCTGGGCGTCCTCGGCACCACCGGGCTCACCGCGTACGCCGGGCTGGTCGACGTCGCCCGGCTGCGCGAGGGCGACACGGTGTTCGTGTCCGGCGCGGCCGGCGCCGTCGGCAGCGTGGCCGGCCAGATCGCGAAGCTGCGCGGGGCGGCGCGGGTCGTCGGCAGCGCCGGCAGCCCGGCCAAGATCGAGTACCTGACCGGGGAACTCGGCTTCGACGCCGCGTTCAACTACAAGGACGGCGACGTCGCCGCCCGGCTGGCCGAGGTCGCCCCGGACGGCATCGACGTGTACTTCGACAACGTGGGCGGCGAGCAGCTCGAGGCCGCCATCCGGTCGATGCGGCTGAACGGCCGGATCGCCATGTGCGGCGCGATCGACCAGTACAACGCCACCTCTCCCGCTCCCGGCCCACGCAACCTCGCCCTCTTCATCGGCAAGCGACTCACCCTGCGCGGCTTCCTCGTCCTCGATTTCGGCCACCTCCGCCCGCAGTTCCTCACCGAGGTCGGCGGCTGGCTCCGCGAGGGCAAACTCCGCGCCGACGAAACCATCGTCGAAGGCTTCGAAAACATGCCATCGGCCTTCCTCGGCATGCTCCGGGGCGACAACACCGGCAAAATGCTCGTCAGCCGCTAAGGCGCCCAGCGAAGGCCGGGGCGGCGCGCACCGGCCCCTCACCCGACGGGCAGGGCGGCGGCCAGCAGCCGGGTCTGCCGTACCCAGGCCGGCCATGGCGTCCCGGCGTGCCGCGCCAGGTGCAGCGCCACGCACGCCGCCCGGTCGGCCACGGCCTCCGGCTGAGCCGCCCCGTGCGCGGGCATCGCGGCGGAGGCCAGGCCGAGGAGCCTGTCCCACCAGCCGGCGGCGCCGGCCGGGTCGGCCACCGGGTAGGCGGCGAGCAGCTCCCGGATCTCGGCGACCGGTGTGCGGCCGGCCGCGGCCGCCGCGGCCGGCCGGAAGGCGCACACGTGCCGGCACCCCGCGCACTCGGGGTACGGCATGGCGTGGGTCACCAGGTCGCCGTCGGAGGCGAAGCGGGCGGCGAGCTCGCCATTGGGGAGATCCGGCGGGGCGGTGGCCGGCGGCGGGCGGAACGGGAGCCGCGGCCAGCCGGCACCGTCCAGGGTCGCGCCGTCGCCGTTCACCGTGATCGTCAGTGCCGCCGCCGGCGCCGGCGGTCCACCCACCGTGATGACCGGCGTACCGGTGGGACGCAGCCAGCTCGTGATCAGCTCCGCCAGGAGCGTCCGGTCCGTCTCCGGCCCGGCCTCGGCCAGCTCCACCAGGACGGGACGGGCTGCCCAGACCGCGGCCGGGAGCGAGCGCGTGGCCGTCAGCACCGCTCCGGCCGGCCGGTGCGCCAGCGCGGCCAGGGCGTCCCGGACGGTCGCCAGCCGGACGTCATCCAGCGCCGTGATCAGGTCGCGCAGGCCCGGGACGAGCAGGCGCGGACGCGCGCGCAGGCCCTCGAGGACGGACGCCAGCACCGGGACGGTCGCCGGTCCGGTTCCGAAGACCGTGGCCAGCAGGCCGGCGAGGTCCGCGTCGTGGGTCGACGGCTCCCGACCGGCCGGCGGCTCCAGCGGGTTCAGCCGCCACGGGGTGAGGTCCTCACGGAGTGCGAGTACCCGCAGGTCGGGAAGCATTCCGCGGAGGCCGGAGCCGGCCAGGTCCAGGACGCAGGACGCCACGCCGAAGCGGGTCCACAGGCCGTCCACCAGCGCCGTCACGGCGCCCCGGACGTCTCCCCCGTTGACGACCCGAACCGCCGTGACGGGACGGAGCGCGTCGAGGGGCAAGCTGATCGGACCCGCCGGGCCGGCGCCGATCGCCACCGCCGGCACGGGCGGAGGCGGCGGGAACCCGGCCGTCTGTCCGAGTGGGGCAGGGCACCAGGCGACCAGCTCCTCCGGGTCGGCGAGCCGCGCGACCAGCTCCGGGTAGGTGCGGGGCACCTGCCGCACGCCCAGCGCGGGGAACTCCGCGGCGAGGTCCGGGGCCGGGACGGCGCGCAGGCCGAGCGCCTCCGCCACCGCCGCGACCGCCGTCGGAGGTCCGGACACGGCCGCGCGGAGCAGGAAGACTCCCGCCGGGTAGGCAGACGCCGCCCGGTCGTACCGGTCCGCGGCCTCGGCGGCCAGCGGCACGGCGAGCCGCCGGCCGCCACCCATCAGGCCTCCCGCTCCCGGCCTGTCCTCCGGCACCGCGTACCGCCGGTGCTGGTCAGCCAGACGCGCCAGGTCCTCCGCGAAGCCGGGGAGGAGGGTGAGCGGCCGCAGGCCCACGGTGTACACGGTCGGCTCGGGGCTATGCGCGAGCCGGTCCAGCAGCCGCGTGCCCGGGACGGGCGGTGGCGCCACGTGCGCGAGCCCGGGTCCGTCCAGCGGGAGGACCGGCCGGACGAGCTCCGTGACACGCGTGCCGGCACCGGCGTACAGCCAGGTCATCATTTCCCGCTCGTCCACGACCGGGTGGCCACGGAGCGTGCCGGGAAGTGCCGCCAACCGATCCACCAGCGCCGCACCGGCCGCGCCGACCTCCGCCGGGTCACCCGTACCGTCCACTCTCGCCAGGACGGCCAGCCGGACGCGACCGCCGCCGGCGCGGTACCGGACCTCGATGGCGGCCGGACGGGGTGCCTCCAGCAGCGCCGCGAGGTAACGGCCCAGCTCGGCGGCGGCGAGGTGGCGCAGGTCGACGGGGTTCGCGCCCGCGTATCGCGGCAGGGTCCGCACGTCGGTCGGGCCGTCCACTTCGACGGCGATCCAGGCGGCCGCCCCACCTGAGGTGGCGGTGACCAGCATGTCGGTCAGGACGGGGAGAGCGGCGGCGCCTCCGCCGGCGGCACCGGCGCGGGCGCGGGTGTGGACACCGGCGGCGCGACGGCCGGCTGGACCGGAGCGTCCAGGTCCTCGATCCGCGGGATCATCTGGATCGGCAGCAGTTCCTCCAGTTGGCGCGGCCCGCCGGCGCCGGCCTCGTGCAGTGCCTCCCTGGTGCAGCGGTGCACCTCGTCGCGGAGTGCCTTCGCCTGGTTGGCGCGGATGACGGCCCGCAGGTCCGCGTAGGGCGGTATGAAGATGCCCCTGAGGTACTGGCCGATCACGCCGTAGCCGCTCTGGTTGCGCCACATCGACCATCCGACGTACAGGTCCCGGCCGAACGGGAAGACGCTCTCGTACATCACGTACCGCTGGTCCGCCCACGGGGAGACGGTCATGTGGTGGCTGACCGGGCCGCCGGGCGCCGGGGGCGGGTTGGCCGACCCGTAACGCAGCAGGCCGGTCCGGATCGCCCGGGAGCCGATGGCCACCGGGGCTTCGCGCTCGGCCAGCTTCCGGTGGATCAGGCCGTACGCCGTCACCGCGAGTGGCGCCCAGTCCTTCACGACCAGCTGCCACTCGGAAAGGTGGTCGCGGTACGGCAGCGCGAGCCCGAGGAAGAACACCACGGCGCTCACCAGTACGCCGGTCCCGTAGACGCTGGAGGCGGCGTTCACGCTGTCCGAGCTCACGCCGTCGATCACCGCGATCAGGACGAAGAACAGCCAGCAGGCGAAGCTCATCAGCCACGCCCGCAACAGAACGAGCCCGACCACCTTGCCGCGAGACGTCGCGGCGAACGCGCCCTCCAGCTCGTTCGCGTGGCGGAACTGGAGACGGAGACCCTGGTAGGTCTCGCTCTCGAACACTTCGAAGGCAGGCATCGGGGTCCTTCAATCACGCCGAACGCGACGGCTGGTCGCGGCTATCCTAGGGCGACCCAGACAAGTTGGCAGGAGAAGGAATGAATCTCTCCGTCGCGCTTCCCGCCGCCGCCGATCCGGCCGACAGCGCGGCACGGCTGCGCGCGCATCTGCACCGCGCCCTCCCCGCTCCGGAGAACCAGGTCACCCTGCGGGCCGCCGCGCCGACCGCCACCGAGATGGGCGTCCAGGCCGTGGTGGAGGTGATCTTCGGGTCGTCCGGGTTCACGGCGCTCGTCGCCGCGCTGGGGAGCTGGTGGCGCAGCCGCCGCCACGACGTCGAGGTCACGCTGGGCGGCCCGGACGGGCAGTACCTGAAAGTGTCCGTCCGTGGCGTCGACGATCCGGAGCGGTTCCTGCGGCAGGTCATCGGCGAGTGGAACGGGCTCGAGGACCACCGCGTCCTGCCGCCGCCCACTCGATGACCGCCACCCTGCCCGATCCCGCAGAATCGCGGGCGGTCCTGCTCGGCACCATCGGCGCCGGCGCGCTCCCGCCGCTGCCGGCCGTCGGCCGGAACCTGACCGCGGTCGACCAGCTTCTCGCCCCGGTGTTCGGCCCCAACCGGCGGGTCTGCCGACAGCCCGACCGCGGTACGGCGCTGGCGGCTCTCACCTGGGCCGCGGCCGCCACCGATCTGCTGCTCGTCTACTACGCGGGGCACGCGCTGGAGTACGACGGCGGCCTTCGCCTCACACTGGCCGACACCGACCCGGACCGGCCGGAGACCGCACTGGAGTACCGCACCGTCGTGGAGGACGTGCTGGTGGCGGCCGGCGCCCGCACGGTCATCCTGATTCTCGACTGCTGCCACGCCGCACTTGCCGAGATCGAGCGGCTGGCGGGCACACGCACCGGCGGCGCGTACCTGATGGCGGCCTGCGCGCGGGCGGACGCCGGATTCGCGCCCGAGGGAGCGGAGTTCACCGCGTTCACCGGCGCGCTGGTGCGGACGCTGCGGGCCGGCGGCCCGCCGGGACCGGTTACCGCGACCGCCCTGTTCGACGCCGTCAAGGAACAGCTCGCGACCGACCCGGGTGCGCCGGTGCCGTACCAGGTCGCCGCCGGCCCCAGCGGCGGTGCGGTGTTCGCCGCCTTCGCCGGGCAGCCGGTGGGCTCGGTGGCGCCGCCGGCGGCGGCCGGCGCCCGGATGTCCTGGCTGCGCGCCAGATCCGCCGCACTCGCCATGGCCGGACATCCCGACGACGCGGTCGGGGTCCGTACGCAGCTCGCCTTCTGGACGGCCGTGGACGGAGACCTGGCGGCGGCGACCCGCCTGTTCGCCGAACTGCGGAGGTCCGTTCCCGCCGGCCACCCGCTGCGGGCGGCGGTGGACTACCACGCGGCGCTCGTCCTCGCCGAGGGCGGCGACCCGGACGCGGCGCGGGCCCTGCTCGCGGAGGCGCTGCCGCCACTACGGACGGCGTACGGGGCGGACCATCCGTGGGTGCTCGATGCCGGGGCCGGCCTCGGCGGTGGTCACGGAGGGTAGTTTTGGGGAAATTGTCTGGGGACGGGAACCTTCTGGTGGGGTTGGGGCGTCAGACCGTATGAGTCCCGCGGTGGCTGTGCTGTTCCGTCTCGTTCCCTCCGGGGCAGGGATGTGACGGGCTCGGGGTCTGAGGCACACCCGCCGCGGGGCTCAGCCCTGTTCGGAACCCCCTTGGGCGAGGACACTGGCGTGATCGCCGCCGCTGAGAGGGGAGCGGGTCATGTCGCTGCTGGAGGAACTGGTCGCGGGGATCGGCGGGGGCGGGGTGGAGGTCGTCGACCTGACGTCTCCGTTGCGGTCGGACACGCCGATCCTGCACCTGCCGGAGCCGTTCGGGAACACCTGGCCGTTCTCGCTGGAGGAGATCAGCCGGTACGACGACCGGGGGCCGGCCTGGTACTGGAACAACATCCGCACCGGCGAGCACACCGGCACCCACTTCGACGCGCCCGTGCACTGGGTGACCGGCAAGAGCGGCGATGACGTCTCGCAGGTGCCGCCGACCCGGCTGGTGGCGCCGGCGGTGGTGCTGGACTTCTCGGCCAGGGTGGGGCACGACCCGGACTTCCTGCTCGGCGTGGACGACGTCGCCGGCTGGGTGGACGAGCACGGGCCGCTGCCGGACGGTGGCTGGCTGCTGTACCGGACCGGCTGGGACAGCCGCGAGGGCGACGCCGCCAACAACGAGGGCCACTCCCCCGGCATCTCCGCCGACTGCGCGCGCTGGCTGGCCGAGGAGACGCCGGTACTCGGGCTCGGCGTGGAGACCGTCGGCACCGACGCGGGCGCCGCGCACGGCTTCGACCCGCCGTTCCCGTGCCACACCTACCTCCTCGGCGCCGGCAAGTACGGGCTGACGCAGCTCCGCAACGTCGGCCTGCTGCCCGCCCGCGGCGCGGTGCTGCTGGCCGCGCCGCTGCCGATCGTCGGCGGCTCCGGCAGCCCGTGCCGGGTGCTGGCGCTGGTGGAGCGGGAGCGCTGATGCGGGTCGCCGAGGCGGTCGGCCGGCTGCTCGCCGCGCACGGCGTGGAGCGGGTGTTCGGCGTGGTCGGCAGCGGCAACTTCCATGTCACGAACGCGCTGGTGGCGGCCGGCGCGCGGTACGTCGCGGCACGGCACGAGGCCGGCGCGGCGACGATGGCAGACGCGTACGCCCGCATGTCCGGCCCGGCCGGCCGGGTCGGGGTGGCGACCGTGCACCAGGGCCCCGGCCTCACCAACGCGATGACCGGCATCACCGAGGCGGCCAAGAGCCGCACGCCGCTGCTGGTGCTGGCCGCCGACACGGCCGCCGGCGCGGTCCGTTCCAACTTCCGCGTCGACCAGGACGGCCTGGTCACCGCCGTCGGCGCGGTCGCCGAGCGGGTACACGGCCCGGACAGCGTGGTGGAGGACGTGGCGAGGGCGTACCGGCGGGCGCTCGCCGAGCGGCGCACGGTGGTGCTCAACCTGCCGCTGGACGTGCAGGCCGCCGAGGTGGAGGCGGCGGCGGTCGAGAGCGCGGCCGCCGAGGCGGCGCTGCCGGCCGAGCCCGCTCCGGCCCCGACCGCCGGCCCGGAGGCGGTCGCGGCGCTGGCCACGCTGCTGTCCTCGGCGCGGCGACCGGTGTTCGTGGCCGGCCGGGGCGCGCGGGCGGCCGGCGGGCCGCTGCGCGAGCTGGCGGCGGCCTGCGGCGCGCTGCTGGCCACCTCCGCGGTGGCGAAGGGCCTGTTCGCCGGCGACCCGTACGACCTGGACGTCTCCGGAGGGTTCGCCTCGCCGCTGGCCGCCGAGCTGATCGGCGGGGCCGACGTGCTGGTCGGCTGGGGTTGCGCGCTGAACATGTGGACGATGCGGCACGGCCGGCTGATCGGGCCCGGCACCACGGTCGTCCAGGTCGACCTGGAGGAGGGCGCGCTGGGCGCGCACCGGCCGGTGGACCTCGGCGTGGTCGGCGACGTGGCGCTGACCGCCACCGCCGTGCTCGCGGTGCTGTCCGCGCTGGCCCGGGACAGCGCGGACGCCGCGATCGAGTACCGCGGGTACCGGAGCCCGGAGCTGGCCGCGCGGCTCGCCGCCGAGGTCCGCTGGCGGGACGTGCCCTACGACGACCTGGGCGGCGACGGCCGGATCGACCCGCGCACGCTCACCCTGGCCGTGGACGGCATGGTGCCGGCCGAGCGGATCGTGGCCGTGGACTCCGGCAACTTCATGGGCTACCCGTCGATGTTCCTGTCAGTGCCGGACCAGGACGGTTTCTGCTTCACCCAGGCGTACCAGTCGATCGGGCTGGGGCTGGCCTCGGCCGTCGGCGCGGCGCTGGCCCGGCCGGACCGGCTGCCGGTCGCCGCGGTCGGCGACGGCGGGCTGCTGATGTCAGCCGCCGAGCTGGAGACCGTGGCCCGGCTGGAACTCGGGATGCTGGTGCTGGTGTACGACGACGAGGCGTACGGGGCGGAGGTGCACCATTTCGGGCCGGACGGCGCGCCGCTGGACACCGTGCGCTTCCCGCCGACCGACGTGGCCGCGATCGGCCGCGGGTACGGCCTGGACGCGCTCACCGTGCGCGAGCCCGATGACCTCGCGCCGGTCGCCGACTGGGTCGCGAACCGCCCCCGGCACGGCCGGTCGCTGCTGGTGCACGCCAAGGTGGCTTCGGACGGTGGCTCCTGGTGGCTCGCGGAGGCCTTCCGCGGGCACTGACAACGCGACTCTGCCGCCGTTCCGGTGGGCGCGGTCCCTAGGCTGGGGCCATGGTCGAGAGGGCGGACGTGGTCGTGGTCGGCGGCGGGGCGATGGGACTGTCCACGGCCTGGCACCTGGCGGCGGCGCGGCGGTCGGTGGTGCTGCTGGAGCGGTTCGCGTTCGGGCACGCCCGCGGGTCCTCGCACGGGCGGGAGCGGATCTTCCGGTACGGCTACGCCGACCCGGCGTACGTGCGGCTGGCGAAGGCCGCCAAGAAGGGCTGGCGACGCCTGGAAAAGGAGACCGGCCAGCCGCTGCTCGACCGGTTCGGCTGCCTGGACTGGGGGAACGAGGCGGAGCTGGCCGCGATCGCGGCGGCGTGCAAGGCCGAGGGTGTCAAGGTGAAGTGGCGGGACGGCGCCGACGAGCACGGCCTGCGCGCGTCCGGGCCGGTGCTGTGGCAGCCCGGCGCCGGCCGGATCCGTGCCGAGCAGGCGCTGCGCGCGCTGCGGGTGGCGGCGACCAGGGCGGGCGCGTCGATGCGGTTCAACGAGCAGGTGACCGCGATCGAGCCGGACGGTGACGGCGTGACCGTACGCACCGAGGCGGGCGGGTACCAGGCGCCGGTCGCGGTGGTCACCGCCGGCGCCTGGGCGGGCGAGCTGCTGGCCGGGCTGGTGCCGGACCTGCCGCCACTGACCGTGACCGAGGAGCTGGTCGCCTACTTCCGGCCGGCCGCCGGGACGCCGGTGGACGTGTCCTTCGTCGACCGCGGCCGTCCCACCCCGGTGTACGGGCTGCCGACCCCGGACGGCCTCGTCAAGATCGGCGAGCACCGGGCCGGCCCTGTCGTCACCGCCGACACCCGCACCGGCGCGGTCGACCCGGCGGCGCTGGCCCGGCTGGCCGGCTACGCGGCGGAGGCGATGCCGGGGGTGGACCCGTCGCCGGTACGGTCGCTGACCTGCCTGTACGCCAACACTCCGACCGCCGACTTCGTGCTGGACCGGGTGGGGCCGCTGGTGGTCGGCGCGGGCTTCTCCGGGCACGGGTTCAAGTTCGTGCCGGAGATCGGACGGCTGCTGGCCGGCATGGCCGCCGGCGAGACTCCGCCCGGTGCGCCGTTCAGTAGCGCACGGGCAGGTGTTTGATGCCGTTGATGAAGTTGGAGACCAGCCGGTCGACCGGGCCGGCGAGCTCCAGCTCGGGCAGCCGCCAGACCAGCTCGCGGTAGAGCGCGCGGAGCTGGAGCCTGGCGAAGTGCGCGCCCAGGCAGACGTGCGGTCCCTCGCCGAACGCCACGTGGTCGTTGGGTGCGCGGGTGATGTCGAAGCGGTACGGGTCACCGAACCGCCGCTCGTCGAAGTTGGCGGAGGCGTGGAAGACGACGACCTTGTCGCCGGCGGCGATCCGCTGACCGGCCAGGGTGGTGTTGACGGTGGCCGTACGCCGGAAGCTGAGCACCGGCGGGTGCCAGCGCAGCATCTCCTCGATCGCGCTGTCCAGCAGCTCGGGCTTGTCGAGCAGCAGCCGCCGCTGGTCGGGATGTTCGGCCAGGGCGAGCATCCCGCCGGGTGCGGCGCTGCGCACGGTGTCGTTGCCGGCGACGGTGAGCAGGAAGAAGAACATCTCCAGCTCGGGGTCGGTGAGCCGGCGGCCGTCGATCTCGGCGGTGGCGAGGGCGGTCATCACGTCGTCGGCCGGGTGGGCGCGCTTGTGCGCGGCGAGCCGCTGGGCGTACGCGAACATGTCGGCGAGCATCGCCGGCGAGCGCGGGTTGACCGGCCTGCCGTCCGGGCCGAGCGTGACCTGGCCGTGCTCGGGGTCCTGGTACCCGATCACCCGGTTGGTCCAGTCCAGCAGCATCCGGCGGTCGGCGGCCGGCACGCCGAGCAGGTCGGCGAGGTTGAGCAGCGGGAAGTCGTCGGTGACGTCGGTGGCGAGGTCGCACCCGCCGCGGCCGTCGATGGCGTCCACCAGCCGGCGGGCCCGGGTGGCGACCTCGGTGCCGAACCGCTCCACCCGGCGCGGGGTGAACGCCCTGCTCACGATCCGGCGCAGCCGGCCGTGCTCGGGCGGGTCCTGGTTGAGCATCATCCGGCGGATGAACGGCAGGTCGGCCGGGTCGGGGTCGCGGATCTGGGTGGCGCCGAGCCAGGAGGAGTACGTGCCGGAGTCCCTCAGCACGGTGACCACGTCGGCGTGCCGGGTCACCGCCCAGAAGCCGGGGCCGGCCGGCCAGCTGCCGACCTCGTGCTCGTCCTGCCAGCACACCGGGGCCTCGTCGCGCATCCGGCGGAAGGTGTCGTGCGGGATCCCGCGGGCGTAAACGCGCGGGTCGAACACGTCGAACGCCATGCCGGAACTGTAGTGCTCTGTGCCGGTTCTCTCAGAGGCCCGAAGGGAAGTCGTAGCTGGACGGCACCTGCGGCGTCTCCGCGCTCGGCCCGACCCACACCACGTCCTCGTCGTGCTGGGCGAGCTTCAGCGCGGCCGGATCGCCGGCGACCGGCTGGCCGTTGCGGAACACCCGCAGCGTCTCGCCGGCCGGGACCGGGTCCGGGCCGACCCGCTGCGCGGTGAGCGACTGGCCCCACTCGGTGAAGAACTGACCGAGCGTGAACGGGATGTCCTTCGCGGACTCGATGTGCACGACGCCGCTGGTGTCGTGGGTGTGCAGCGGCGAGATCCGCTGCCGCCGCTCGTCGATGCCGATCTCGGCGGGCACGGTGATGTGCTTGCCGTCGACGTACACGTCCACGTGCGCGTGGTAGTGCACGGCGAGCATCTCCTGACCCAGCATCGGCAGCCCCGCCCTGCTGGCCGCCGCCGAGGCGTCGGCGGGCTTGTCCCAGCCGCTCACCGAGGCGACCGGGTGTGGCGGCGGGCCGGGGTCCTTCTTGCCCGACGAGCCACACGCCGCCACCAGCAGGACCACAGGTACCAGCAGAATCGCCGCCGATCCGCGGCGCGTCATGATGTTCATCGCGCCGCCAGCTTACCCACCGTGTCCGCCCGGTTGCCGCGCACGCCACCCGGCGGGTCGCCGGTCAGCTCCCGAGCAGCGGGGTCGGCGGGCGTGGCGAGGGCCGGGCGGTCCGGTCGGGGACCTGGGCCGCCCCGGCGGTGAAGCGGGTGAGGTCGGCGCCCTCGACCAGCCGCGCCGGGAAGGGGTCGCCGGCCAGCCGGCGGGCCAGGGCGGCGGTGGGCAGCGGGCCGTCGGCGGCGAGCAGGAGCACGTTGCCGTACCGCCGGCCGCGCAGCGTGGACGGCTCGGCCACCAGGCAGACCTCGGCGAACGCCGCCCGCACGCTGGCCACCTGCGAGCGGGCGAAGGCCAGCGGCGGGCCGTCCACCACGTTGGCCGCGTACACGCCGCCGGGCGCGAGCGTCCTGGCCACGGCGGCGGCGAACTCGACCGAGGTGAGGTGGGCGGGTACCCGGGCGCCGTCGAACACGTCGGCGATGACCAGGTCCAGCGCGCCGTCGGCGATCCGGGCCAGGCCGTCCCGCGCGTCGCCGGTGTGGATCCGGATGCCGCTGCCGGTGGGCAGCGGGAGCTCCCGGCGGACCAGCGCGACCAGGTCGGGGTCGATCTCGATCACCCGCTGGCGGGACCGCGGCCTGGTCGCGGCGACGTACCGGGGCAGGGTGAGGCCGCCGCCGCCCAGGTGCAGCGCGCGCAGCGGCTGGCCGGGCGGCGCGAGCGCGTCGACCAGGTGGCCGAGCCGGCGGACGTACTCGAACTCCAGATGGGTGGGGTCGGAGAGGTCCACGTGCGACTGGGCGGTGCCGTCGACCATCAGCAGCCAGGCGGACGGCCGGTCCGGATCGGCGACCAGTTCGGCCAGCCCGGTCCGTACCCGCTCCGTCACCGTCGCCGGTCCCCGCCGCCGTCTGCTCACCCCGCCAGTATCCCGTCCGTGCCGGGGCGCGTGGGTCGGTGATCAAGGCGTAACGGGAGCGTCGCCGCGCGGAAGCATCGCCGTTTGAGGCTGACGACCATGCCCGTGATCCACGCCGCTCCCCTGCTGGACGTCGCCCGGCTCGACGACGACGAGTTGCTGTCCTGGTACGGCCGGCTCGGGGCGCTGCTCGACCGGATCGCGGCCGAGCACGCCGCCACGGTCGCCGCCTTCCGCCACACCGTCCTGCGCGGCGGTTCCACCCCGGTCGACCAGGCCGCCTTCGACCGCCGGCTGGTCAGCCTGGCGACCCGGCGTACCCGGCTGGACGCCGAGCACCGCCGCGTTCGCGGCGAGGCCACCGTCCGCGGACTCAGCTGGGGTTTCTGAGGCCGGCGAGCCCGGCGAGGAACCGGTCCACCTGCTCGGCCAGCGGCGGCCACGGCAGGTCGGGCTGGGCGAGCCGCATCGACACGGCGCCGTGCACGGCCGCCCGCAGGTCCATCGCGACCAGGGCGGCGTCGCCGGCCGGGGCGAGCCCGGCGTCCATACACCGCCGCACGGCGGCGACGGTGCGGTCGGTCAGTTCCTGCCGGAAGGACATGTCGGCCCGCTGGTTGAGGGTGCTCTCGTGGATCACCCGGTACAGCCCGGGGTGCGCGCCGGCCCAGCTGCCGAGGACGAGGACGCGGGCCCGCAGCGCCGCCGCCGGGTCGGCCGCGCCTGCCTCGGCCCGGTCGGCCTCCCGCAGCAGGTCGTCGTGGCTGCGCCGGAGCGCGGCGAGCACGAGCGCGTCCCGGTCGGCGAAGTGCAGGTACACCGAGGTCGCGGCGATGCCGGTGGCCCGCGCCACCGCCCGCAGCGACAGCGCCTGGTCGTCGCCGAGCTCGTCCAGCATGTGAATGGCGGCGTCGACGATGTCCTCGCGCAGCCGCTCGCCCTGGCCCCTCGGGTTCCGGCCGCGGCTGCGGGCGGTGGCCGCGGCGGAAGTCGCCTCCATGACCCGGCATTGTATCCCGACACCCGTAGCGCTACGGTCGTAGCGCTACAGCTGTTCGGTTACGATGAGGAGACGACGACGATGGATGGCGAGCGGAACAAGGAGACCGTCCGGGCCTTCTACGCGGCCCTGGTCGACAAGGACTTCGAGCGCGCGTCGCGGTGCCTGGGCCCGCGGTACGTGCAGCACAACCCGCTGGTCGGCGACGGCATCGAGGGATTCGAGGCGTTCCTCGGCTACCTGCGGCGGGAGTTCCCCGGACTCCGCGCGGAGATCAAGCAGCTGTTCGCGGACGGTGACTACGTGATCGGCCACGTGCACGGCATTCGCGTGCCCGGCCAGCGCGGCTCCGCCATCGTCGACATCTTCAGGCTCGAGGACGGCAGGATCGTCGAGCACTGGGACGTCCAGCAGCCCATCCCGGCCGAGGCCGCCAACCCGAACGGCATGTTCTGACCAGGTAGGCCGCGGGGCGTGTTCCTGCTCCGTGCGTAGAGGGCGGGTCAGGCGGAGCCGCGGCGGACCAGGTGGGCGTCGAGGATGACGACGGGATCGGCGCGCTCGTCGCCGCGGATGCGGGCCAGCAGCAGCCGCGCCATCTCCCGGCCCATCGCCTCGACCGGCTGGTGCACCGTGGTGAGCGGCGGGTCGGTGTGCCGGGCCGACGGCGAGTCGTCGAACCCGATCAGCCCCACGTCGCCGGGGATGGCCCTGCCGTGCTCCTTGAGCACCCGCATGGCGCCTATCGCCATCGGGTCGGAGGCGGCGAACACCGCGTCGAGGTCGGGGCTGCGGGCCAGCAGCTTGCGCATGGCCCTGGCCCCGCTCTCCTCGCTGAAGTCGCCCTGCGCGATGAGGTTCTCGTCCACCCGCAGGCCGGCGGTGCTGATCGCCTGCCGGTACCCCAGCAGGCGCCGGACACCGGCGTTCATGTCCTGCGGCCCGGCGATGGTGGCGATCCGGCGCCGGCCGAGGCCGAGCAGGTACTCCACCGCCTGCTGGGCTCCGCGCAGGTTGTCGACCTCCACGTAGCTGGCCGGCTCGACGCCGGTGGGCGTGCCGCCGAGCACCGACGGCACGCCCATCTGCTCCAGCATCCGCGGCAACGGGTCGCTGCCGTGCAGCGACAGCAGCAGCACCCCGTCGACCCGCTGGCCGCTCAGGTAGTGCTGGAGCCGCCGCCGCTGCGCCGGCGACTGCGCCATGATCAGCAGCAGTTGGAGCTCGGTGTCGGCGAGGGCCGTGCTGATCCCGCGCACTATGTCGGCGAAGAACGGCTCGGCGAAGACCCGCTCCTCGCTCTCCGACACCACCAGGGCGATCGCGTCGGTACGCCGGGTGACCAGCGTCCGGGCGGCCGGGTTCGGGATGTACCCCAACTTCTCGATCGCGCTCAGCACCGCGGCCTTGGCCTCCGGGCTGACCTTGGGCGAGTCGTTGATGACCCGGGACACGGTCGCGCGGGAGACACCGGCGTGCGCCGCGACCGCCTCCAGCGTCGGTCTGGCGTCCGGTCGGACCACCATGGTGTCTCCCCTCGCCCGGTCACGCCCGCCGTGACCCGCTCCCACGAAACAATCCTCAGACCTATTGTGCCGGGTCGTCAGCCCGACGGCGGCAACCCGTTGAGCGCGATGACCTCGGAGTACCAGCGGGCGCTCGCCTTGGGGTACCGCCGCTGGGTCGGGTAGTCGACGTAG
>JBJMIH010000258.1:0-69589 GCA_045806985.1 Mycobacteriales bacterium
CCGTACGGCCGGGGCAGGTCACCGGCTTCGTCGGCCCGAACGGCGCCGGCAAGTCCACCACCATGCGGGTGATCGTCGGCCTGGACGCGGTCGACGAGGGCCACGCGCTGGTCTGCGGCCGGCCGTACCGGAGCCTGCGCAATCCGCTCAGCCAGGTCGGGTCGTTGCTGGACGCCGGCGCGCTGCAACCCAGCCGGACCGGCCGCAACCACCTGTTGTGGCTGGCCCACTCGCAGGGCCTTTCGGCCCGGCGGGTGGACGAGGTGATCGACCTGGCCGGCCTGCGGACGGCCGCCAGACGCAAGGGCGGAGGTTACTCGCTCGGAATGCGCCAGCGGCTCGGGATCGCGGCGGCGCTGCTCGGCGACCCGCCGGTGCTGATGCTGGACGAGCCGTTCAACGGGCTCGACCCCGAGGGCATCGTGTGGATGCGCGGGTTCCTGCGGTCGCTGGCCGCGGAGGGCCGGGCCGTGCTGGTGTCCAGCCACCTGATGAGCGAGCTCCAGGACACCGCCGACCACCTGGTGGTGATCGGCCGGGGCCGGCTGGTGGCGGACACCAGCGTGAAGGAGCTGATCGCGGCCGCGTCCGGCGACCGGGTGACGCTGCGGACCACCGCGCGGTCCGAGGCGATGACGGTGCTGGCGCACGCCGGCGCCACCGTGGCCAGCGCGGACCGGGACACGCTCATCGTGTCCGGCCTGCCCGCCGAGCGGGTGGTGGCGCTGCTCAACGGGAGCGCGATGCCGTTCTCGGAGGTGTCGGCGCACCGCGCCACCCTGGAGGAGGCGTACATGGAGCTGACCCGCGAGGCCGTCGAGTTCCGTGCCGCGAACGGGCAGGAGGTCGCGCGATGACGGCGACGATCGCGCCGGACCGGTCCGCGACGCGTGGCGGACGGGACAGCTTCGCGCGCCTGGTGCGGTCCGAATGGACGAAGTTCCGGACCGTTCGCGGCTGGATGATCGGCCTGGTGATCGCCGGACTGGTCACCGTGCTGCTCGGGCTGGTGTCCTCGGCAGGCAGCCATGTGTCCTGCACCCCGGCCCCGGGTTCGACATCCGGCACGGGCGGACCCGGCGGCTGCGGCGTCGGCCCGCCGCGCGGGCCCGACGGCCTGGCGGTGACCGACCAATTCACCTTCGTGCACCAGACGCTGACCGGGAACGGCAGCATCACCGCCCGGGTGACGTCGCTGACCGGTCAGGCCCCGGCAGGGGGCCGGAACCCGGCGGTCACGCCGGGCGACACCCTGACGGAGTGGGCCAAGGCCGGCCTCATCGTCAAGGCGGGCACCCGGCAGGGGTCGGCGTACGCGGCGATCATGGTCACCGGCCGGCACGGGGTGCGGATGCAGTACGACTACACCCACGACAAGGCCGGCAGTGCCGGCGCCGTGTCCGCGACCGACCCACGCTGGCTGCGGCTGACCCGCTCCGGCGACACCGTGACCGGGTACGAGTCCACCGACGGCACGCACTGGACCAGGGTCGGCGCCGCGCGGCTACGCGGATTGCCGTCGACCGTGCCGGCCGGGATGTTCGTGACCTCCCCCCAGTTCGAGAAGACCGACGTCCGGTTCGGTGGCACGAGCTCGGAGGGCGGCCCCAGCCAGGCCACCGCCGTCCTCGACCGGGTCGACCTGCGCGGCGGCTGGACCGGCGGGCGGTGGAGCAAGGACATCGTCGGCGGGAATGCCGGCGGGCCACCGCCGGAGACCGGCTTCGATCCCGGCTTCACCGAGTCCGCCGGCCGGTTCACCGTGGCAGGGTCTGGCGACATCGCGCCGGGAGCGGCCGGGCCGGAGGGCAACACCCTCGAGCGGAGCCTGGTCGGGGTGTTCGCCGGACTGATGGCGATGATCGTGATCGGTGTGATGTTCATGACCGCCGAGTACCGCCACGGCATGATCCGCACCACCCTCACCGCGAACCCGCGGCGAGGCCGGGTGCTGGCGGCGAAGGCGGTCGTGCTCGGCGCGGCCACGTTCGTGACCGGGCTGGTCGCCGCCGTCGTGTCGGTCGGGTTGGTCGGGCACATGCGGCGCAACAACGGCCAGCGCATCCTCCCGGTGACGACCCTGACCGAAGCACGGGTGGTGGCCGGCACCGCGGCACTGCTCGCGGTCACCGCGGTGCTCGCACTGGCGGTCGGGACGATGCTGCGGCGCAGCGCCGGGGCGGTGGCCGCGGTCGTCCTGATGATCATCTTGCCGTACATCATGGCGGTGGCCTCGGTACTGCCCCCCAGCGCGGCGGACTGGCCGCTGCGGCTCACACCCGCCGCCGGCTTCGCCATCCAGCAGAGCATCCCGCGGTACCACCAGGTGGCCGGCACGTACGTCCCGGCGACCGGGTACTTCCCGCTGTCGCCGTGGGTCGGGTTCGCAGTGCTGTGCGCCTGGACGGCGGCCGCGCTGGCCCTGGCGGCCCGCCTGCTGCGCAGGAGGGACGCATGAGCCAGGCGCTGCACGCGGAGTGGACCAAGCTGCGTACCACCGCCGGCCCGGCCTGGCTGCTGCTCGCCACCGTCGCGCTCACCGTGGGCCTGAGCGCGGCCGTGGCCGCCGGCGTCCACTGCTCGGCCGCGGGCTGCGGCCATGACGCCGCCAAGGTCAGCCTCACCGGGGTGGTAATCGGGCAGGCCGTCGTCGCCGTGCTGGCCGTGCTGGTGGTCAGCGGCGAGTACAGCACCGGCATGATCCGCACCACGCTGGCGGCGGTGCCGCGCCGGTCCACCATGCTGGCCGCCAAGGTGGCCGTGGTGGGCGGCGCCGTGCTCGCGGCCGGGACCGTGGCCGTCCTCGGCTCGGTGCTCGCCGGGCGCTACCTGCTGCCCGGCAGCGGCTTCACCGCGGCACACGGGTACCCGCCGCTGTCCCTCACCGACGGGCCGACACTGCGCGCCGCCGGCGGCTCGGTGCTGTACCTGGCGCTGATCGCCCTGCTCAGCATCGGCGCCGCCACCGCGATCCGGGACTCCGCCGCCGCCATCTCCACCGTGCTGGCCCTGCTATACCTCTTCCCGATCGTCGCCGCCATGGTCACCGACCCGCACTGGCAACGCCACGTCAAGCAGATCGGCCCGATGAACGCCGGCCTCGCCATCCAGGCCACCACCGGCCTGCACGGCCTCCCGCTCAGCCCCTGGGCCGGCCTCGGAGTGCTCACCGCCTGGTCCGTCGGCGCCCTCCTCACCGGTGCCCTCCTCCTCCACCTCCGCGATGCGTAGCCCGGCCGGATCCAGGTTCCCGCCGCCAAGGCGGAGCGGTGCGCCGCGTGCGTTCCTGGCACGCGAGCGGGCCGACAACGCCGGCAGCGGGACCCGCAGGTTTTCGCTGCCAAGGCGGAGCGGTGCGCCGCGTGCGTTCCTGGCACGCAAGCGGGCCGACAACGCCGGCAGCGGGACCCGCAGGTTTTCGCTGCCAAGGCGGAGCGGTGCGCCGCGTGCGTTCCTGGCACGCAAGCGCCGGGACAACGCCGGCAGCGGGAACCTGGGGCGGGTGAGGGCGACGGCGGTGAGGACAGTCAGCATTCCGGCGAGGACGTGGGGGTGCAGGGGTTCGCCGAGGAGGAGGGCGCCGAGCGCGACCGAGACCACCGGGAGGAGGTAGCCGACGGTGGCGGCGGTGGTGGGGCCCTCGTCGGCGATGAGGCGGTAGTTGAGGGCGAAGGTGACGCCGGTGCCGAAGACGCCCAGCACGAGGATGGCGGCGACGGACTCCGGGCTGAGGTGTACCGCGCCGAGGTGTACCGCGCCGAGGCCGGCCGCCGGCAGGGTCAGCGCGGTCAGGCCGGTCGCCGCCAGCAGTTGGGCGGCGGAGAGGGCGAGCGGCGCGGTACCCCGGCCGGTCAGCGTCCGGGCCATGTAGGCGTAGGCGACGGCGTAGCTGGCGGCCGCCGCCAGCAGCGCCACCGCTCCCCCGCTCGCGAAGCCGGTCCGCTGCCACGGGGCGAAGATCAGCACGGTGCCGGCGAAGCCGAGCACCAGGCCGCCGAGCCGTACCGGGCGGAGCCCTCGCTCCGCGCCGGTGCCCAGCCCGATCAACAGCGACCAGAGCGGGGTGGTCGCGTTCAGGACGCCGGCCACCCCGGAGTCGACGGTCCGCTCTCCGACAGCGAACAGCACGAACGGCACCGCGTTGCAGAACAGCCCCGCCACCACCAGGTGACCCCAGGTGGCCCGGTCGCGCGGCAGCCGCTGGCCGGCCAGCCGGCTCAACCCGGTCAGCGTGGCGGCGCCCAGCGCGCACCGGGCGGCGGCCAGCGCCAGCGGCGGCAGGCCGGCCAGCGCGAGCTTGATCCACAGGAACGTCGAGCCCCAGAGCAGGGCCAGTACGCCCATCCGCACCCACGTGCCGCGCCCGCCGCCGATCACCCGCGCCTCCCCGGTCCGGTCACCGCCTCCCACCGTGCCGGCCCGAGTGCCGTCAGCACCAGTGAAAAGATCAACCAGTACCGTTAAGCTCCGCTACATGCTGGACGTACGACGCCTCCAGGTGCTCCGCGCCGTGGTCACCAGCGGGTCGGTGACCGCGGCGGCCGCCAACCTCGGCTACACCCCGTCCGCCGTCAGCCAGCAGGTCGCCGCGCTGGAGAGGCAGGCCGGGACCGCGCTGCTGGAGCGGGTGGGTCGGGGCGTGCGCCCCACCGCGGCCGGCCGGCTGCTCACCGAGCACGCCGAGGTCATCGGCAGGACCGTCGCCGAGGCCGAGACTGCACTGGCCGACCTGCGGGCCGGCCGCACCGGCCGGCTGCTGGTGCGCTACTTCGCCACCGCCGGCGCCGCCCTGGTCGCGCCCGCGTACGCCCGGTTGCGCCGCGAACACCCCGAGGTGCGGGTGGACCTGAAGCTCATCGACCCCGCCGACCCGCTGCCCGAGGTGGCGAAGGGCGAGGCCGACGTGGCGGTCGTGGTCGCTCCGCCCGAGCGGGCACCGGACGGGATCCGGCTCGTGCCGCTGCTCGACGACCCCTTCCTCGCGGTACTCCCGCGCGGCCACCGGCTCGCCGCCGCCGAGCAGCCCGTGCTCGACCTGGCCGACCTGGCCGGCGAGCCGTGGGTCGGCAGCGAGTGGCCGGCCGGCGTCTGCCTGGACCTCATGCTGGCCGCCTGCGCCGAGGCCGGCTTCACCCCGGACTTCGTGGTGGAGAGCGACGACTACGCCACCGCGCAGGGCTTCGTCGCCGCCGGCCTCGGCGTCGCCCTGATCCCCCGGCTCGGCCTGGCCAGCCCCCACCCCGGCGTGGTCACCCGCGAGGTG
Source organism: Mycobacteriales bacterium (assembly GCA_045806985.1). GTDB lineage: Bacteria > Actinomycetota > Actinomycetes > Mycobacteriales > JBJMIH01 > JBJMIH01. The sequence continues at coordinate 5,264 of JBJMIH010000258.1, forward strand.
GCCAGGCCGGCGCCGGTACGGCGGATCGCCGCCGCGGTACGGGAGTCATCCCTGGCCCAGCCGGCGCTGCGCGCCCTCCTCGACGCGCTGCGGGAGGCCGGCCACGGTCCGAGCACGGCCTGACCGCCGCCCCCGGTCAGCCCCGGTCAGTCGTTCCGGGCGGCTTCCGGGCCGGTGACGCGGTCGAGGAGGGGAAGCGTCGAGGCGATGACGGCCAGCGCCATCAGGAGGCCCGCGAGGAGGACGAGGTAGTACTCCAGGCCGGGTGGGTGGAGCGTGTAGCCGAGCTGGGACCGCAGGAACAGCTGGGCGGCGGCGAAGCCGGTGCCCGTCGCCACGATGGCGGCGAGCAGCAGGGGTACCGCGCTCTCCAGCGCGATGACCCGGCGCAGCGTGCCGAGCGGCACGCCGGCGAGCCGCAACATGCTGAACGGGCGCCGGCGGTCGCCGATTCCGGCGGCGACGCTGACCGCCAGACTGCACCCGGCGATGGGCAGGCTGGTGAGGATCACCACGTTGGCCAGCTGCCGGTACTGGTCGACCTGCTTGGCGCCGTTCTCGTTGAACTCGCCGATCGTGCGCGGGGGCCGCTCATGCGGGTCGAATCGTTCGAGTACGGTCCGCGCCCGTTCGATCGCGGCGTGCGAGCCGTTCGTGCCGACCGTGACCGACCGCGCGGGCAGCTCCTTCAACGTGGCCGGGGGTACGGCCGACGCCGGCCAGGCGGTGCGGGCCTGCGCCCGGTCACCGAAGCCGACATCCGCGATGCGCACGGTGTCGGCCCCGGCCGGGCAGTGGCCGAGCGCCGGGATGCGGCGCAGCTCGGCGCAGGAGGCCAGGCCCCAGGGCGGTCCGTTGGGGTCCGGCGGGGCGTCCGGGTCGGCGCGGATCACGGCCACCCCGCGCACGCCGGGGATCGCGGCCAGGTCGCGCAGCACCTGGTCCGGTACGGCCTGGGTGAGCGGCTGGCCGGGGATCCTGGCCGTGGCGTAGTCGTCGTCGAAGGTCTTTTCCACGGTGCTGGCGGAGGCCTGGGTGCCGGCAGGCGCGCCGCGGTACGCCACGTACGTGGTGATGACCCCGGCGGCGGTGCTGGTCACGAACAGCGCCAGCACCAGCCCGCTGATCGTGCGGAAGCCGGCCTGCGGGTTGTCCGACAGCCGCCGCCCGGCGATGAGGAAGGCGGGGCGGCTGGTGCGCCGGACCAGGAGGCGCGAGCCGACCATGGTCAGCCACGGGCCGGCGAAGATCAGGCCGCCCATGGTGAGCAGCAGCCCGCCCATGTACGCCTGGACCTGGCCGGCGGTCGTCTCCGGGCGCCCGACCACGACGAAGTACCCGAGTTCGGCGAGGCCCGCGACCAGCGGCACCAACCGGTACGCGCGTGGCGGGCGTGGCGTGACGCGCCGGCTCACACCCAGCGGCGAGGTGTTGACGCGGCGCAGCGCCAGCCGCGCCGCCACCGCCGCCGCCGCCGGCACGCCGAGGGCGACGGCCAGGATGTCGGCCGTGTTCAGCGACAGGTCGGCGGGGAAGAACCGCGCCCCGGTGAACGAGATCGACGCCATCGGGTGGCGGAGCAGGAGGTACACGCCGAATCCGACCGCGGTGCCGACGGCGCTGGCGAGGCTGGACTCGACCGTGGAGATCACCGAGATCTGCCGGGGCGTGGCGCCGGCCAGCCGCATCACGGCGAACCGCTGCTCGCGGCGGGCGGCGGACAGCCGGGTCGCCAGCCCGATGAAGATGAGTACCGGGAACAGCAGCGCGCCGGCCACCACGAACAGGATCACGTCCATGCCGTTGGCGTTGATGCCGACCCCGGACGGGCAGTCCGAACAGTCGTTCGGCGGGGTCGTGTTCAGGCTGGTGACCTCGGCGGCGCCCGGCCGGTGCGCGAGCTGCTCGACCCGGTACCCGATGACGACGATCAGCGAGTCGGGGGCCGGCAGCGCCGCCGCGCCGATGGTGCCGACCTGCCGTCCCGGGTACCGGTCGGCGAGCTGCGCGGCCGGCGTCGAGCGCAGCAGCTTGCCGAGCGACGGCGAGGCGTAGTACTCGCCGGGGCCGGGCAGGTGCGGGATGCCGGGCGGCACCGGCGGGTTCGGGCCGGCCGCGGCCACCTCGACCACGACGATGTCCTTGCCATGGAAGGAGTCGGCGGTGGCGATGCCCCAGAGCGGGTCGTGGTCGGCGTGACCGGCCCGGGGGTGATGGAGCGCGCTGGTGGCCAGCCACGCGTACCGCGCGTTCTGCGAGTTGACGGCGTTGATGCCGGCCAGCGCCATCAGCAGCAGGCCGACGCCGACCGCGACGGCCGCCGCGATGACCACCAGACGGCTCGCGGCCTCCCGGCCGCCGCTGACGGTGAGGCGCACGCCGAGGCGCACGGTGCCGAGCGGCGCCGTCCGGGGCGGCCCGGGGCCGCCGGCCGCGGTCACGGTGCCACCGTGGTGAGCGAGGTCACCTTGCCGTCACGGACCACGACCTCGCGGTCGGCGTACGCCGCCACCCGGGGTTCGTGGGTGACCAGCACGACGGTGGTGCCGTGCTCGCGGGCGGCGGCGACCATCAGGTCCATCACGTGCTCGCCGGTCATCGAGTCGAGCGAGCCGGTGGGCTCGTCGGCGAACAGCACCTCCGGCTCGGCGACCATGCCGCGGGCCAGCGCGACGCGCTGGGCCTCCCCGCCGGACAGCTCGCCGGACCGGCGGCGTTCCAGGCCGTCGAGGCCGAGCCGGGCGAACCACGGGCGGGCCCTGGTCAGCGCCTCGGCCCTGCGGGCGCCGCCGAGCAGGAGCGGCAGGGCGACGTTCTCCTCGGCGCTCAGCTCCGGTACCAGCTGGCCGAACTGGAACACGAACCCGAACCGGTCCCGGCGCAGCGTGCTGCGCTCCTGCTCACGCAGGGTGTCGAGGCGCCGCCCGGCGAACCAGACCTCGCCGGCGTCGGGTACCAGGATGCCCGCCAGGCAGTGCAGCAGGGTGGACTTGCCGGACCCGCTCGGGCCCATGACGGCCAGGATCTCGCCGGCCTCCACCGCCATCGTGGCCCCGCGCAGGGCCGGCGTCTGGCCGAACGACAGGACGACCTCGCGCGCCTCGATCGCCGCGGTCATGACCGCACCGCCTCGGCGAGCGCGGACAGCCGGGCGGCGGTCATGTCGATCCACCGGAGGTCGGCCTCGAGGTGGAACAGGCCATGGTCGGCGAGCAGCGCGTCGACCAGCTCGCCGGTCCGCTTGAGCTCGGTCAGCTCGCGCATCCGCTGCAGGTGCGCGGCCCGCTGCACGTCGAGGTAGTGCTCGGCCGAGCGTCCCGACATCAGCGCCAGCACGACCTTGACGAACAGCACCGACTGGAGGTGCGGCTCGGGCTCGACGGGCTCGGCCAGCCAGGTCTCGACCTCGGAGACGCCGTGCTCGGTGATGACGTACCGCTTCCGGTCCGGCCCTGCGCCGGGCTCGGTCTCGGCGGCCATCACCTTGCCGTCCCGGGTCAGCCGCGCCAGCGTCGAGTACACCTGGCCGAACGGCAGCGGCTTGCCCCGGCCGAAGTACGTGTCGTAGTCCCGCTTGAGGTCGTACCCGTGGCTCGGCTCCCGCTCGAGCAACCCCAGCAAGGCGAAAGGAACGCTCATGCCGGTCACCATACACCCCGTGTATACCTCGGGTGAATAGCCCCCCTGGCCGCGGATTCTTCGCGGCGGCGCCTTCGTCATACTCACCGGCGTACTCGCCACCACCGGGCGGTACCGAGCGAGAGGACAGGCATGACAACCGAGATCGTGAACCCGCCGGAGCTGCCGGCCAACCCGGCCTTCGCCCAGGGCACCCTGTCCACCGGCTCCCGGATCCTCGTCGTCGGCGGCCAGAACGGCGTCGACGCGACCGGCGCCATGGCCGCGGGGCTCGCCGCGCAGACCGCGCAGGCGCTGCGCAACGTCCTGGCGGTGCTCGAGGCGGCCGGCGCCGGCCCGGCGCAGGTCGCCCGCCTCGGCGTCTACCTGGTCGCCTCGGTCGACCCGGCGGAGGCCTTCGCCGCCGTCGGCCCGGAGTGGCGGCGGCAGCCGACCGCCGTCGTGGTCCTGCGGGTGGCCGGCCTGGCCCGGCCCGACGCGCTGGTCGAGATCGAGGCGCTCGCCGTGCTCTGAGGTCCGGTCAGGCGGACGGGTAGCCGTAGGTGAACAGCCGGCCGTACCCGGTCACCGGGGAGGTGGCACCGGCCAGCGCGAGCAGGCTCCAGAGAAGTACCTGGTTGGCGGTGAGGACCGGGCGGCCGAGGCCGGCCTCCAGCGCCTCCACCGCCGCCACCGTCCGGAAGCCGTTGCCGCCGAGGTAGACCGCCTCGGCGGTGTCCGGCACGTGCCGGGACACCCAGTCGACCACCGCGCCAGCCTCGATCCGTGGCGGGTCCGGCACGAGGCCGGCCGACGCCGAGAAGACGACGTCCAGGCCCTGGCTCCGGAAGTACTCCGCGCCCAGCGCGTTGACGTCGGCGTCGAACCAGGGCGGGTGGACGAGCGCGACCCGCTCCACCCCGAGCACCCGCAGGGCAGCCACCGCCGCCGGACCGGTGCCGGTGACCGGAACACGCGCCCGCCGCGACAGCCTCCCGACCAGGGCGGACTCGCCGTCGAAGCCGATCGCGTAGCCGGTGCTGGTGGACGCGAAGCCGATCGCCTGGACGGCATCCGCCCCGGCGGCGAGGTCCGCGGCGGCCTCGTCCAGCAGCGGCGGTCCGGTCAGCTGGCGCGCGGCGCCGGGCGGCGGCGGGCCGCCGGCCGCGTCGGCGGCACCGGCAGCGGCGGCGACGCGCACCACCCTGGTCACCAGCCGGCCCGGCGCCATCGCCGGGAACTCCTCCTCCGGGCCGGCCGCCGCGTGCGGGGTGAGCACCCCGAGGCGGACCACCGCGCCCTTCATGCCGCGAGACTACCGAGGGAGCCGCCTCCCCCGCTGCCGCCGCTCGGGGAGGACGTCTCAGGGGCGGGCGGTCAGGCCGCGGTACGGGTCCGGCCCGCCGGGCGCGGGCTCGGGCAGGCCGGCCTTCCGCCGCAGCGCCCGTGCCTCGACCCGGACCCGCTCGGCCGTGGCGGGGTCGCCGGCCCGGTCGGCGAGCGCGGCCCTGGTGTCCAGGGTGCGGGCCGACCAGTACGGGCAGCGGATCTCGCGCCACACCGCCAGCGAGTCCTCGACCTGGCTGGTCGCCAGGTCGAGGGCGCCGGTGACCACCGACAGCTCAGCGGCGTTGCGGAGGGTCAGCGCCTGGCCGAAGCGGTTGCCCAGGTCCGCGTACGTGGTCACGCACCGCTCCAGCAGGCTGGCGGCCAGGGCCGTGTCGCCGCGCTGGCCGGCGACCAGGGCGAGCCACTGCTGGGCGTGCGCCTGGCAGGCCCGGTCGCCGAGGCCCGCCGCCAGTTCCGTCGCCTCCTCCAGCGCCGCGCCGGCCTCCGCCAGCCGGCCGTGCGCCCGGTGGACCAGGGCGAGCGTGCGCAGCGCCGCGGCCGCCCCGGACGGGTAGCTGGCACGCCTGGCCAGCGCCAGCGCCTCCCCCGCCGCCGACGCGGCCGCCGCCAGCCGGCCCTTCTCCAGGTCGACCACTGCCAGGCCGGACCGCGCGTACGCCTCGCCCCGCGGGTTGCCGCTCCGCCGGCACAGCGCGAGCGACCGGGTGAAAGCGGCGACCGCGGCGTCGTGCCGCCCGCGCAGCCGGTGCAGCAGGCCCAGCCCGGACAGGGCGGCCGCCTCGCCGGTCGGCTCGCCGAGGGCGGCGAAGCCCTTCGCCGACGCGTCGAAGCAGTCGACCGCGTGGTCGTACCGGTCCTGCACGGTGTGGATCTCGCCGAGCCCGCGTTGCAGCACCGCGCTGCCGAGCGCGCCGGCGCCGGGCAGGGCCAGCAGGTGCGACCTGCGCCAGTCGTCCAGGTGCCCGCGTACCTCCAGGAAGGTGTGCAGGGAGGCGGCGAGCTGCCAGAGCTGGGCGTCCACCGGACCGGCGGCGGCCACCTGGTCGATCAGGGCCAGCACGGTGCCGCGCTCGGCCTCCAGCCAGGCGAGCGGCGCGGCGGCGATCGCCGCCGCCGGGCCGGGCGGTGCGGCCGGCCCGGCGGCGGCCGGCAGCACCGCACCGAGGAAGCTGTCGCCGAGCTGGTCGTCGGCCAGCCGGGTGGCGGCCCGGTAGGCCTCGACGAGCGTGGTCAGCACCCGTGCCCGTGCCCGCGGGGTCTCCTCCTCGTTCGCCCGTTCCCTGGCGTACAGCCTGGACAGCTCGTGGAACCGGTACCGGTCGGGCGCCGCCAGTTCGAGCAGGTGCGCGTCGAGGAGCTGCCCGATCACCCTGTCCGCGGCCGCCTCGTCGCAGCCGAGCAGCGCGCACACCCACCAGGTCGGGAAGTCCTGCGTGTCGGGGACCCCGAGCAGCCGCCACACCCGCCGCGTGTCCGCCGGCAGCCGCTGGTAGCTGAGCCGCAGTACCGCCCTGACCTCGAGATCTCCTGCGCTCAGCTCGTCCAGCCGGCCGCGCTCGGAGGCGAGCGCGTCCGCCAGCCTGCGTACCGTCCAGTCCGGACGGGCGGCCAGCCGGGCGCCGGCGATCCGCAGGGCCAGCGGGAGCCGCCCGCACAGGTCGGCCAGCCGGTCCGCCTCGCCGGCCTCGGCGATGACCCTGTCGCCGCCGGCCACCTCGCCGAGCAGCGTGCGGGCCGCGGCCGGCGGGAGCACGTCCAGCTCCAGCACTGCCGCGCCCTCCAACCCGGCCAGCCTGGCCTGGCTGGTAACCACGGCGCCACTGCCCGCCGTGCCGGGGATCAGCGGGCGTACCTGCCCCTCGCTCGCCGCGTCGTCCAGCACCACCAGCACCCGGCGGTCGGCGAGGCGCTCCCGGTACAGCTGCGCGCGTTCCTCCAGGCCCGCCGGCCAGGCCGGCGCGGGCACGCCCAGGGCGCGCAGGAACGAGCCCAGCACCTCGGCGGCCTCGGCCGGGGTGCCGGCGGCGGTGCGGAGCTTGGCGTAGAGCTGCCCGTCCGGGTAGCCGTCCCTGAGCTGGTGGGCGAGCCGGACGGCCAGGCCGCTCTTGCCGACACCCGGCTTGCCGGTGACGACCAGTGCGGTGGGGCCGGCGGCGAGCCGGGCCGCCGCGGCCTCGAGCTCGGCGGCGCGGCCCACGAAGTCCGGCAGGTCGTGCGGGAGCTGGCAGACCGTGGCGGGCGCGGGTGCCGGCTGGACCCTGCCGGCGGTCGTGGTGTCGATCGGCGCGCCGGCGAGCACGGCGCTGTGGGTCCGGCGCAGCTCCTCGCCGGGCTCCACGCCGGCGCCGTCGATGAGCGCGCGGCGGGCCTCGGTGTACGCGGCGAGTGCTTCGGCCTGCCTGCCGGCACCCTGCAACGCGGTCATCAGCCGGATCCACAGTTCCTCGCGCAGCGGCTGCTGGGAGACCAGGGCCCGCAGGTCGGCGGCGAGTTCGGCGTGCTGCCCGAGGCCGAACCTGGCGTCGATCCAGGACTCGCGGGCGAGCGCGCGCAGCTCCTCCAGCCGGCCGGCGACCGCCCGCAGCGCGGGCGAGCCGGTGACGTCGGCCAGCGCGCCGCCCCGCCACAGCGCGAGCGCCGCCTCGAGGGAGGAGGCCGCGGCCGCGTCGTCGCCGGCGGCGAGCGCCTGCCGGCCGGCCGCCCTGAGCCGGTGGAAGTGGTGCAGGTCGGTCTCGCCGGGCCTGGCCACCAGCTGGTAGCCGGGCGCGGTGGTGAGCAGCGCCTTCCGGTCGCCGAGGGTACGGCGGAGCTGGCTCACGTAGATCTGCACCAGCTTGGGGCCGGACGCGGGCGCGCCCGACGGCCACAGCTCGTCCAGCAGGGTGTCGACGGAGACCGTCTGGTTGGCGTTGACCACCAGCAACGCGAGCAGCGTGCGGACCTTGGGCCCCGGCATGGCGACGCGCCGGCCACCGGAGAGGGCGTCGACCGGCCCCAGTATCCGGTAGCGAAGCGTGTGATCCCCGTCCACCCTGCCCCGGAGCGTAAACCAAACTTATGGGCGGAATTTACCCACCCCGGTGATGCTTTGCCGGTGAGCGTCATACGCACCCTCGTGGCCGCCGGACTGGTGGCGGGCACCGCCGCGCTTCCCGCCGCGCGGCCGGCCACCGCGACCACCCCGGCCAACGGCCACCGCGTCGAGGTGCTGGCGCTGCGCACCGAGAACCGGCAGGTGTTCGCGAACCCGGACGGCACCTACACCTCCGACACCAGTGCCGAGCCCCGGTGGGTACGCAGGGGCGGCGGCTGGGTCGCCGTCGACACCACGTTGCGGCGCGGCCCGGACGGCAGGGTCAGCCCGGGCGCGGCACCGCTCGGGGTGTCGTTCTCCGGCGGCGGCGACACCGCCCTCGCCACCCTCTCCGACCGGGGTCGTTCGGTGACGATGAGCTGGCCGGCGGCGCTGCCCCGGCCGGTCCTGGACGGGCCGTCCGCGCGGTACCCGGAGGTGCTGCCCGGTGTCGACCTCCAGGTCACCGCGGGTGCCGAGGGCTTCTCCGAGGTACTGGTGGTGAAGTCGGCGCTGGCCGCGCGCAACCCCGCGCTGGCCGCGGTCAGGTTCGGCGTCACCGGCACCGGCGTGACCGTGCGCGCCGACGGCGACGGCGGCGGCGCGAGCGCCGTGGACGCGTCCGGCGGCGAGGTGTTCCATTCGCCCGCCCCGCGGCTCTGGGACGCCGCGGCCGGCGACGCCACCCACACGTTCGGCCACGCCGCCGGACTGCGGGCCGCCATGCCCACCCAGGTCAGCGGCGACGGCCTCACCGTCCACCCCGACCTGGCCACGCTGACCGCCGCCGGTGTCCGCTACCCGCTCTACCTCGACCCCGAGTGGGCCGGCGGCAAGCTGGCCTTCGCCTGGGTGGAGAAGGGCAGCGGCGCCCTGAACGACTCGTCGCACTGGAACGACAGCCAGATCGCCTCCGGCACGTTCAACGGCGGCACGAACGTCAAGCGGACGTTCTTCCGGATGGACACCAGCAACGTCGCCGGTAAGCACATCATCAACGCCACGTTCCGGATCAAGGAGACCTACTCGTACTCCTGCAGCCACCAGACACCCGTCCACCTGTGGTGGACCGGCGGCATCTCCTCCTCCACCACGTGGAACAAGCAGCCGGCCTTCAACCAGGACCTGGGCTTCGTGAACGCGGCGAAGGGCTACGACTCGTCCTGTCCGGCCGGTGAGATCGAGTTTCCGGTGACGCCGGCGATGACGACGGTCGCCGCGCAGGGCGGCGCCGAGCTCACCCTCGCGCTGCGTGCCGGGGACGAGACCGACAGTTTCGGCTGGAAGAAGTGGGACACCTCGCCACACCTGGTCGTCGACTACAACACCGTGCCCAACGCGCCCACCGGGGCCGGCACCCTCCCCGGCACGCCCTGCGTGAGCGGCACCACCCCGCGCCCGTACCTCAACACCGCCAGCCCGCAGCTGTACGCGACCGTCTACGACCCGGACGGCGCCAACGGGTCCGTCCGCGCCGAGTTCAACCTGCGGCACTGGGACACCGGCACGTCGACGTGGCAACCCTTCGGCGACGTGCTGACCAGCATCTACGTGTCCACCACCACGCCCACCACGATGCGGGTGAACTCGCCGGCCCTGCGCAACGGCGAGGCGTACTCCTGGCAGGTCCGGGCCTTCGACGGCACCGACGGGAGCGCGTGGAGCCCCTGGTGCGAGTTCCAGGTGGACACGTCCGTCCCGAAGCAGCTCCCGACCGTCTCGTCCACCGACTACCCGGCCGGCACGTCGTTCGGCGACGCGCACGGCAGCCCCGGTCTGCCGGGCACGTTCACGCTGGGCGCGACCGACCCGACCGGCATCACGGCGTACCGGTACGCGCTCAACGACGTCAACGTGGCGCACGCCGCCGCGGTGGACGCCGCCGCCGGCACGGCCACGGTGCGGATCAGCCCACCGCACGACCAGCAGAACACGCTGTTCGTCTGGCCGGTCAACGGCGCGGGCAACGTCGGGCCGACCTACGCCACGTACGACTTCTTCGTCGGGTTCGCCACCGGACCGGCGGCGGCCTGGAAGCTGGACGAGGGCGCCGGCACGTCGGCCGCCGACTCCGCCGGCAGCCACCCGCTCACGCTCGCCGGCGGCACGTCGTGGACGGCGGCCGGCCGGGTCGGCAAAGCCCTGCACGACGACGGCGCCAGCGGTCACGCCACCGGCACCGGCCCTGTCGTGCACACCGACCGCAGCTTCAGCGTGTCGGCCTGGGCCCGGCTCACCGGCACCGGCCACTCCTCCACCGTCGTGGCCCAGGACGGCACCTCGCGGACCGGCTTCCAGCTCGCCTACTCCACCAGCTACAACCGGTGGGCCTTCAGCCGGGACAACACCGACACCAACGGTTCCGACCAGGTCAGGGCGCTGTCCGACGCCCAGCCCAGGGTGAACGCCTGGACCCACCTCGTCGGCGTCTACGACAGCACCACCAGCAGGATCAGCCTGTACGTGGACGGCGTCCGCCAGGCCGCCACCGCGACCGTGCCGTCGCCGTGGGACGCCACCGGCCCGGTCGAGCTCGGCAGGGACCTCAAGGACGGCGGCTACGTCGACTACTTCGCCGGTGACATCGACGACGTGCGGATCTACGACCGGACGCTGGTCGACCAGCCCGGCTGCGAGCCGGCCGACGCCGACGAGATCCCGCAGTGCCGGGAGGGCATCCACCAGCTGGCGACCCGGCCGGCGGCCACGCAGGCGGCGTGGTCCTTCGACGAGGGCGCCGGCACCACCTCCACCGACCAAACCGGCAACGGCCGGACCGCCACCCTGGCCGGCTCCGCCGGCTGGGACACCGACGGGCTCGGCGGCGACGCGCTCGCACTCAACGGCACCACCGCGTACGCGGCCAGCTCCGGCCCGGCGCTGCGCACCGACTCCAGCTTCACCGTCGCGGCGTGGGTCCGGCTCGGCGCCGCCGACGCGACCACCCTGCCGGCGGCCAGCCAGACGGCTCTCGCCCAGGACGGCGCCTCGATGAGCCCGTTCTTCCTCGGCTACCGCGTCTTCACCGAGAACGGCGCGAGCCTCGGCCGCTGGTCGTTCTCGCTCCCGAGCGCCGACGCGACCTCCGGCTACACCTGGTGGCAGGCCCGCTCCGACAGCGCGCACGCCCCCCGGCCAGGCGCCTGGACGCACCTGGTGGGCGTGTACGACGCGACCGCGCACGAGGCACGGCTGTACGTCGGCGGCGACCTGGTCGACCGGGTGAGCGGGGTGACCGCGTTCAACGCGACCGGCCGGACCACCACCGGCCGGGCCTGGTCGAAGGCGGCCGCGGCGGAGTTCTGGGCCGGCGCCATCGACAACGTCCGCGTCTACGCCGGAACCCTCACCGGCAACGAGGTCCGGGCCTTGTCCGGCGGCTGAGACCACCCGGTCGTCAGCGCCGGCCGCCGAAGTCCCAGGGGTGGGTCTCGATGGCGGCGTACCGGTCCGCGGTGAGGACGGCGCGGGCCTTGCCGGGGTCGGGCGCCTGGAGCAGGACCGCCGTGCCCAGCCAGGTGACTCCGTCGTCGGCCAACAGCGGGCCGTGGGCGATCAGGTCGTCGCCGCGGTCGGGCGGCGGGACGAGGTCCGCGGGCTGGCCCGTGCCGAGGCCGAGCACCAGGTACCGGTTGCCGCCGGTGCGGCCGGCGGGGAACTCCCACATGGTGCGTCCCAGCGTGTTGCGCCAGCGGCGCAGCAGCACGTCCCGGTACACGCCGGCCTGGTAGTTGGGCTCGTCGAAGGCGAACGCCCTGGCGGCGGCGGAGTCGGGCAGGTCGAGGATGTGCACGCTGCCGGTGGGGGTGTCGCCGTCGGCGGCGAAGGTCGGGCCGCGGGCGACCATCCCCGCCGCGAACCGGTCCATGTACGACCAGTGCTCCTCCGCCAGCTCCCGGCGCAGTGGCAGGGAGCCGGGCCGGTCGCGGTGGTAGCAGAAGAACTCCATGCCCACAGTGTTGCCGCTACGCCGCCGCGACGATGATATGACCCTCCACGTGGGCCGGGGCCGGCCCGTCCGCGACGTGGCGCACCGTGCAGGTCCGCGCGCACCGGACGGCGAGGGTCTGGCCGCCGCCCTCGCTCGCGACGAGCAGGTCGCCGGGGCGCACGCCGGCGGCCGCCAGCGCGGCGCCGGGCAGCCGCAGCACGCTGTCGGTACCGGGATGGGCGTTGCCCGGCGAGCGGCGGTCGGCGACGTAGGCCGCCCAGTCGCCGGTGATCCCGGCCGGCACGAAGGCGGCGCTCTCCGGCCCGATGTCCCCGCCGTGCGGCAGCGGCGACCTGGCGACCTGCCTCGCCTTCCCGTCCGGTCCGATCGCCCAGATCCGGCCGGACTTCTCGTCCGGCGCGACCAGGTCGCCGCCGAAGCCACCGAAGCCCGCCGGCGCGACCTCCAGGCCGCCCTCGACGATCGGCGCCTGCCTGGCGACCCGCCTCACCCGGTCCGCACAGTCGATCGCGTAGACGGCGGCGTGCTTCCCGGCCGCGGCGGTGACCAGCAGCCGGTACCCGAAGCGGCCGACCGTGTCGAACGCGATGCCGTTGGGCCGCACCCCGGACAGGGTGGCGACCCGGCGCGCCCTGCCCTGGGCGTCGACACCGATGACACCCGGGGTACCGGCCGGCTCGATCGCGTAGACGGTGTCGGCGGGGAACGTGCAGCCGGCGCCGGGGACCGCCCTCCCGGTGGACAGCGCCAGGTACGGCTCGCCGCCGCGGGCGGTGGCGTACCCGCCGGCGTCCCGCGCGAACGGCGTGACACCCCCGGCCGCGCCGGGGGGCGCGGCGAGCAGCGACAGGCGGCCGGCGGCGGCGACGGTGAACCGGCCGTCGGCGCGCGGGCCGGTGAGGTCGATGACGGCGGGGACGTGCACGGCCGGCGCCCAGTGGGCCGCGACCGGGTGTGCCGGCGCGGACGACCGGCCGCCACCACCGCACCCCGCCGGCACGGCGGCGGCGAGGACGAGCAGGCCGGTGACCACGGCGCGCGACCGGACGGTCATCGGGCCACGCTAACCGAGCCGGCGGTACCGCGGGCGCGCCGGGAAGTTACCGGACCATGACGGACACCGTGGCACCGATTCGAGGCCCTCGACGATGACCGCCCGGTTGGCGAGGGCGACGAACAAGACCGGCACCGCCCCGCGCAACGCCCCCGCACCCCCGCCTACGCCCATTCGGCCGGTGGACGTGACCCCGCGTTCCCGCCACCCCGCCACCCCGCCCTGCGGCCGAGACCGGTGACCCCCACCCCCGCGATCCCGCCCTACGCCGGACGAGCAGTTGAGCGACACCACCCGGCCTCGTCCCCCACCGCCCCGCGTCCACGACCGCTGGCCCACCGTCGAGCCCGCCGGCCCGGACCCCGGCACCGGTGCACACCGCTCTACGCCGATTCGACCGGCAAACGGCACCGCCCGCCTCCACCACCGCCAACCCGACCTCCAGACCGGCAGCCGCGACCCGGCAACGTCGAGCCCTGGCCACCTTCCCGCGCCCCCGCCCACGCCGATTCGGCCGGTAAACGGCACCACCCCCTCCACCACCGCCAACCCGAAGTCCAGACCGGCGCGGCCGCTGGTGGTCTGGCCACGAACGTTCGCCGGGGTTGGCCGGACTCGTGCGTGCGGCCGGCCCCCCTTCAGGGTGACGATCAAGGCGTTGTGTCCGCGTTTTCATGCGACAACGCGGGCACAACGCCTTGATCGTGGCGCGCGGTCGGGTCAAGGGAGGCAAGTCGGGCAGGCCGGGCGAGGCCGGGTGAGGGCCGGGCGAGGGCCGGGCGAGGGCCGGCGACGTGAGTGGTCACCGGGACCAGCCCGCGGGTGGCGCGGGGTGCTCTCGATTGACAGGGTGTGTCCGGTTTGGGACACTCTGTGCCATATTGGAGCATGAGAGCGCTCACATCAGCGTTCATCCGCGCTTGCCTCTGAGCCTTGGTCGGCCGGCATGATCAAGGAGGCGTGTCGCCGTGCATCGCAGTGGTAGGTCGAGAATCGCCCTGGCGGTCGCGGTCGCGGCCGTCCCCGCCTCCGTGGTCGTCGTCGCCCGCCCGGTGTCCGCCGCGAACGGCCTGACCATGTTGGGCGCGGATGTGTCCACCGCCCAGCGGGCGCTGGACCTGGGGGCGAGGTACTACGACGCGAACGGCGCCGCTGGAGACCCGCTGGACATCCTCAAGGGGGCCGGAGTCAACTACGTCCGGTTGCGGATCTGGAACAACCCCGTGAGCGGCTACAACAACAAGGCCAAAGTGCTGGCCTACGCCAGGACGGTCAAGGCCAAGGACCTGAAGCTGCTGGTCGACTTCCACTACTCCGACACCTGGGCCGATCCGGGCCACCAGGCCAAGCCCGCGGCGTGGGCCGGCCACGGCATCGGCCAGTTGCAGACCGACGTCTACAACTACACCTACGACGTGTGCACCAGCCTGAAGGCGCAGGGCACCACGCCCGACAGCGTGCAGATCGGCAACGAGATCAACACCGGCCTGCTGTGGGACGACGGGAAAGTCGTCAACAACGACTTCACCAACCTGAGCCTGCTGCTCAAGGCCGGCTACAACGCGACCAAGGCGTGCAATGGCGGTACCCAGGTCGTCATCCACACCGCGGACGCGGACAGCGACGCGCACGCCCGCTGGTTCTACGACGGTATCCGGGCCAAGGGCGTCGAGTGGGACATCACCGGCCTGTCGTACTACTGCTACTGGCACGGCACGCTGAGCAACATGGCCAGCGTGGTGGCCGACGTGAAGTCCCGCTACGGCAGGCCCGTGATCCTGGCCGAGACCGCGTACCCGTTCACCACGGCCAACGCCGACAGCACCCCCAACACGATCTCCTCCGCCGAGCCGTGCTCCGGATACCCGGCGACACCCGCCGGGCAGGCGGCCAACTTCACCGCCGTGCAGAACACCGCCCGTAACGCGGGCGCGATCGGGGTCTTCTACTGGGAACCCACCTGGTACGCCGTACCCGGCAACGGCTGGGACCCGGCCAACATCAACGGAAGCGGCGACGGCTGGGACAACCAGGCCACTTTCGACAGGACCGGCCACCTCAACCCGAACATCAGGTGGAGCGCCGGTACCGCGACCGCGAGCAGCCCGGCCGCCGCGAGGGTCTACTACGTCGCGCCGAACGGCGACGACGGCGCGGCGGGGACGCAGGCCGCTCCCTGGGCCTCGATCGCCCACGCCCAGTCGGTCGTCGCGGCGGGCGACACGGTCTACTTCCGCGGCGGCACCTACGCCTACACCCGCGGCATCAACACCTGCGCGAGCCAGACCGACACGGTCAACGCGATCACCCTGAACAAGAGCGGCAGCGCGGGCAGCCTGATCCACTACTGGGCCTATCCGGGAGAAAGGCCGGTCTTCAACTTCTCACACGTGACCGACGACTGCCGGGTCAAGGGCTTCAACGTCACCGGCAGCTGGATCCACCTCAAGGGGCTGGAGGTCACCGGGGTACCGCAGAACAACAGCCTGAACCACGAATCCTGGGGCATCTGGATCTCCGGCAGCGACAACATCTTCGAACAGATCAACGCCCACCACAACATGGGACCCGGCCTGTTCATCCAGGACGGCGGCGGCAACCTCGTCCTCAACTCGGACTCGCACGACAACTACGACCCGCACAGCTCCGACGGGGCCGGTGAGAACGCCGACGGCTTCGGCGCGCACATCAAGGCCAACCACCCCGGCAACGTGTTCCGGGGTTGCCGCGCGTGGTGGAACTCCGATGACGGCTTCGACCTCATCAACGCCTTCTCGTCCGTGACCATCGAGAACTCCTGGGCCTGGCGGAACGGGTACCTTCCGGAGACCACCACGGGCGCCGGCAACGGGAACGGCTTCAAGGCGGGAGGCTACGGCGGCGGCTACGTCGCCAACGGCGTGAAGCACACCGTGCGCCTCTCGGTGGCATTCAACAACAGGGCGTCGGGTTTCTACGCCAACCACCACACCGTGGCGGACGACTTCTTCAGCAACACCAGTTACGGGAACCACCCCGACTTCAACATGCTCGGAGTGTCCCCGAGCGGCGCCGCCATCGGCATCGGCAATCTGCGCGACAACATCGCCTACACCGGCACCGCGCTGTCGAACATGACCGGAACGGACGCCGCCTTCAACTCCTGGAACCTGAGCGTCACCCTCTCCGACGCGCAGTTCCAGAGCGTCTCGACCTCCGGCTGGGACGCCCCGCGCCAAGCCGACGGCAGCCTCCCCGCACTCCCCTACCTCCACCTCGCCGCCAACAGCGCGCTGATCGACAAGGGCACCAACGTCGGCCTGCCCTACCACGGCTCGGCACCGGACCTCGGCGCCTTCGAAACCCCCTGAAGGGGCCGGTGTCCCAGCCTCAGGCGGGCCTTGACGGTCGCCTCGCTCCGGATTCAGCGACGTGTCAGAGCCGTTTCAGCGCCCACCGTCACGATGCCTTCACATTCGGACGAAGGAGGAGGCATGAGTGGTCTGGCACGCTGGCGCGGTCGGCTGCCCCGGCGGTCGCTGTTCCTGACGGGACTGGTCGCGACGCTCGTCGCGGGGGTCGGGCTCGGGGTGGAGGCGGCCGAGGTTCAGACGGCTGGCGCGGGCCCCGGTGGGTGTTTCAACCCGGTCGATTTCGGTGCCGTGGCGAATGACGGGGTCAGTGACCGGGTGCCGATCCAGGCCGCCATCGACGCCGCCACCGGCGCCGGCGGCGGGACGGTCTGTCTCGACAGCGGTCGCTGGACGGTGGACCGCGCACCGAACGGCTCCTACGACCACTCCGCCGCGCTCTCCACGCACAGCGCGCACCTCACGATCAGCGGTACCGGTCCGGGCACGGTGATCGAGTTGACCGGCGACCAGGGCGCCGCGGCGACGTCGGTGATCTCCCTCGACCCGGGCGCGAGCGACATCACCATTCAGGGCCTGGCCATCGACACCTCGGCAGCGACCAACACCGACGAGCAGACACACGCGATCGAGATCGGTTCCGGCGTCTGCTCCAGCGGCAACGGGACGTGTTCGATGCCCGTCGCCGACATCACGGTTCGCGACGTGCGGTTCCGGCACCCGGCGTCGGGCGTGGCCGGCGTGCGCAAGGGAGACTGCGTCCGGCTCCTCGGCAACACCGCGGCCACCCAGGTGAAGCGGGTGACGATCATCGGCTCGTCGTTCACCAGTTGCGCGCGATCCGGGATCGGTGTGCAGCGCAACGTGTCGTCCCTGGCCGTACTGGGCAACCACTTCGGCGAGCACATCGGCGACACGCCGTTCGACAGCGAGGCGACGGGCGGGGACTGGGACGACGGGCTGCGCCTGGAAGGCAACTCGTTCGCCGACGCGCCGGCCACGTTCAGCGCGACCATCACGACCTACCGTCATGCCACCGTCACCGGCAACACCTTCGCCGACCGCGGCGTCTTCCTCTACCGCACCCAGGACGTGGTGGTCTCCGACAACACCTTCGACGTCACCGCGCCCGACGGCGCCGGCGTGATCGAGAGTGAGAACGTCGCGAGCGGCGACAAGATCGACAACAACACGATCCGCCGCCACGGGGCGGCCGGCGCCGGAATCAGGGTGACCCCGCACAGCGGCGGCATCCCGCAGCACGTCACGATCTCCAACAACACGATCAGCGTCGACGGCGACTCCAGCGGCATCGTCGTCGAGTCACCGTCCGACATCGGCATCCGCGACAACGACATCACCTTCACCGAAGCCGCCCCGGACGGAATGGGGATCTACGCGCGTGCCACCGCCGTCGCGATGAACGGCATGATGATCACCGGCAACACCGTCGCCGGCGACAACCCGTACTTCGCCGCGGTACAGCTGCACGCCGGCCCGTTCCCGATCTCCGGCGTCACCGTCGCGATGAACTCCTCACGCGGCGCCCTGCGCTCCCTGGTCTGCTCGCAGAGCGTCGCCGGCAACTTCACGGATCCGATCGTCTCGTTCGGCAACCGGTGGAACATCGCCCCCACCTGCCCGGTTCCCACCCAACCCGGTCAGTGACCGCCCGGTGGCCCTGATGCGGCGACGCATCAGGGCCACCGGTCGACGGATCAGGACAATCCTCCTGGTCAGTTTTCGAGAAGCGCCGGGGCCTGCCCGGCCATACGCTCACCTCGAGTGAGCGGCCTCGTACCGGGGCCGCAGGGTCGAAAGGTGGGGGATCATGCCGGCGAAGAGTTCCAAGACCGAAACCGGGGGCTTCAGCGCCGCGGAACGCGCCGCGATGAAGGCGCGCGCCGAGGAACTGCGCACCGAGGGCAAGAAGGGCGCCAAGAAGGCCGACGACCTGCAGACGGTCCTCGACAGCATCGCGAAGATGGCCCCCGAGGACCGCGCCCTCGCCGAGCGCGTACACGTGGCGGTGACGACCACCGCACCACAACTCTCGCCAAAGACCTGGTACGGAATGCCCGCCTACGCCAACGCCGACGGCAAGGTCGTCGTCTTCTTCCAGGACTCAGGCAAGTTCAACTACCGCTACTCCACCCTGGGCTTCCAGGACGCAGCCAGCCTCGACGACGGCGACATGTGGCCAGTCGCCTACGCCCTCCAGGACTGGTCCCCCACCGTAGAAAAGAAGATCATCCAACTGGTAAAGGCCGCGACCTCCTGACCCGCACCATGACCGCGTGCCGGTGCGTCATCAGGTGCCCTCCGGCGCCCAGCGGGCACACCCCCCACAGTCCCGCGAAGTCCTCCGCGGCGGCTGCCAGCTCCGAACCGCGGTGGGGACGACTTTCGCGAGGTTTGGCGGTGTCGGATCGGGCCGTCGCCGTTCGTGGAGGAGGTGGGGGGTGGCCGCGGGGCCACCCCGGCAGAGGAGGAGACATGACGGAGTACCTCATCGCCTTCAACGAGGAGTGGGTGCCCGACCACACGGTCGCGGAGCTGCGCGAGAAGTCGAAGGCTGTCCGGGCGCTGCTGGCGGAGATGAAGGCTGCCGGGGTCTTCGTCTTCACCGGCGGCTTGGACGACGCTGGCCCGGTGTTCAGCGTCGATGCCTCGAGCGGCACGCCACTGTTCACCGACGGTCCGTTCGTGGAGTCCAAGGAGCACCTTGGCGGCTTCGCCGTCGTGGACGTGGCCGATGAAGAGGCCGCGCGGCTGTGGGCAGGAAAGATCGCGGTGGCCTGCGGTTGGCCGCAGGAGGTGCGACGTTTCCAGGTGCCCATGCAGGTTCCGGAGACTTCTTGACGGAGCCAGCCGGTCCATCAGTTGCCGGTGCTCGGGCTTCGCCGGTCCGCGTTTGACGGGGGGCCGGGCGACCTTGGGGTCAGCGGGTGGGGTCCTTGATGACGTGGAGGGTGGGGGTGGTGGCGGTGATGGGTTGGGTGACCAGGAAGAGCAGCTTGCTGTCGGTGGACCAGGCGAGGCCGCCGTCGGCGGTGTTCGCGCCGTCCAGGTCGATCGTGCGGACGGGAGTGGTGGCGCCGAGGCGGTAGATGGAGGCCCGGTGGGTGTTGGTGACCGCGCCGGCGGCGAGGTACTGCCCGTCGGGGGACACCTCGACCGCGTTCGGGTAGTGGCCGGTGCCGTAGGCGCCGCGTCCGGACAGGTCGGTGGTGGCGAACCCGCTGATGCCGTTCTGGGAGCCGGCGGCGGTGAGCAGCAGCGAGCCGTCCGGGCTGAGGGCCTGGTCCACCAGGTTGCTGCCGGCGACGGTACCGCTGGCGCCGGGCTGCAGGGCGCCGCCGGCGACCGTGTACACGTCGGTGTCCGACAGGCTGAGGTGCGGCTGCCCGGCGACCACCGGGCCCGTGTCGGCGGTCGCGGCGCTCACCAGCGGCGCGCCCTGGAAGGTGGCGGTGCCCTGCTGGTTGAGCGTCACCGCGGGCGGGCTGGCCGCGGTGTCGAGCCGGCCGATGCCGCCGCTCCAGCTGCCGGCGCAGCCGTACCCGAACCACACGTACCGGCCGGTGCGCGCCAGGGTGGTGGGGCAGGTCTGCGCGGGGGTGGCGTACCGGGCGGTCTCGGTGAGCGTGGTGGTGTCGATCGCGGCGATCGCGTCCCCGCCGGCCAGCGCGGCGTACAGGGTGCCGCCGTCGGCGCCCAGCACCAGGCCGGTGGCGCCGAACTCGCCGTCGATCCGCTTGACCACGTCGCCCGAGAGGTTGGTGACGACGATGGAGTTGGCCGACGGCCCGCCGGTGACGAACACGTGCCGGTGGGTCTGGTCGACGGCGATGGCGCCGAAGTCCGGCAGCCCCAGCGACGGGTCGTTCGCGTTCGCCGGTGGCGCGGCGGCGGGCAGCCCGGCCGCCAGCACCCCGGCGGCGAGCAGGCACAGCGTGGTGAGGCGGGACCTTGTCGTCGTTGCCCCCGTGGTCGCCTTCATGGTGTTTCCCTCTCCTGGGTGTTCGGTTTCATGCCGGGCTGGCGGGGGCAGGCGCCAGGTGGATGTCGAGTTCGGCCGGTTCGTCGGGGTTGTCGCAGTACAGGTCGACGGTGACGTCCCGGCCGTCGACCGGGACGATCATGTTGATCGTCTCGTCAGGGTCGACGAGCTGAAGCCGCGCGCTGGGCAGCGAGAGCCGGCCGGAGAACAGGTGCTCGCGACCGGGCTGGGGAGCTTCCTCCGCCAGGCACCGCACCGTCACCGGCCCGGTCGCGGCCTGCTGGACGCCGATGTACAGCGAGTCGGGGCCGGCGTGCACCGGTTGGGTGGCCGCGTCCCAGTCGTCGTGCGGGTCGGTGCTCTCCGGCGCGGAGACCACCAGCAGCCCGTACCCCAACCGGATCGTGAACGCGCCCAGCAGCATGTCAGCGTCCCACCCTGCCGATGATCGCCGTGAACTGGTAGAAGCCCTGCTTGATCGTACGGACGATGCCTCCCTGCTGGCGGCTGCACACCTTGCACTGCGGGTACAGGGTCCACGGGCCGTTGGGAGCCAGGGCGTTGGCCGGGTTGTGGTCGCCGGTCCAGTGCCCGTCGGCGTAGCCGGACTCCTTGGCGCCGCAGCTCCAGCAGCCGTTCCGGTCGCCGAACTCGTTGACCATGTCCTGCTCGTGCGGCAGTACCCGGTCGCCGTGGGTGGCGGCCACGCCCTCGGCGCGGCTGTTGCCGTCCGGGCCCAGGGTGAGACGGCAGACGTCGCCCTCGTTGGCGTTGTGGACGAGGACGGCGGCGTCACCGGTCACGCCGCTGCCGAGCCACGCGCCGCCGTCGGCCACCACGAAGTAGGTGTGCTGGTCGGTGACGGTCAGGTTGTACGTGGTGACGTGCCGCTGGTAGTTGCGGACGGCGACGATCGTGGCCAGGGTGCCGTCGGGCTCGCGGAGCCGGTCGCCGGCCCGCAGGCCGGCCGCGTCGACCCAGGCGGCCCTGCTGGCGTCCCAGAACCGGTGGTGCTGGGTGGAGGTGATCGTGCGGTCGCCGCCGGCCGTCCGGACCGTGGTGTCGGTGAAGTCGGTGTCGGTCGGCGTGACGATGCGGTCGGTGACGGCCTCGGAGCGGGTACGGCCGGTGGTCGGGTCGGTCGACTCGACCGTGTCGCCGGGCCGGACTTCGTCGATCGGCTTCCTGGTGCCGTCGCCGAGCA
The DNA here is from genome assembly GCA_045806985.1 of Mycobacteriales bacterium. Taxonomy (GTDB): domain Bacteria; phylum Actinomycetota; class Actinomycetes; order Mycobacteriales; family JBJMIH01; genus JBJMIH01. Next base: position 26,868 of record JBJMIH010000258.1, read on the forward strand.
GCACCCGCGTGCCCGCCGGGAAGCTGTTGGGCCGGCAGCTGGACGACTCCTCGGCCTTCGTCTCGGCCTTGGACTCGGCTTCCGCCTCCGCCTTGGCTTCGGCGCGGGCCTCGGCCGCCGCCTCCGCGCGGGCTTCGGCGGCGCGCCTGGCCGCGGCCGCCTCCTCCGCGGCCTTCTTCGCCGCCGCGGCTTCCTCGGCCGCCTTCTGCGCGGCGGCGGCCTGGTCGGCGGCCTTCTGGGCGTCGGCGGCGTCGCTGGCGGCACGGTCGGCGGCCTTGACGTCCTGGACCGCATGCTCGACGTCCTTGGCGCCCTGGACCGCCTCGTCGACACCCTCGACGGCCTCGGTGGCGTACTTGGCGCCCTTGATCGCGTACTTGGAGCTGAGCGCGGCGTCGCCGATCACCGGGATCGCGCCGGCGAAGGACAGCCCGGCGTCCAGGTAATCGCCCTCGGCCGCGTACCAGGCGCCGTTGGCGACGTCGGCGACCGCGCCGACGACCGGGATCATGCCGGCCACGTCCAGCGCGGCGTGGCCGAGGTCGGACAGCCAGTTGTGCCCGTTGATCTCGATGTTGCTGAGCGGGTTGCCACCGGCGAAGGCGTACCGGTTTCCGGTGAACGGGTCGGTGGCCAGCCCCAGGTCGGAGAGGGCGCCGTTGTACAGGTCCCGGGTCAGGAAGCTGTTCAGGCCGGGGTCGTAGGTGCGGAACCCCATGTTGTAGTTGCCGGTGGCGCCGTCGAAGCGGGCGGCGTTGAACCGGTAGGCGTTGTACGGCTCCTGGCCAGGGTCGGTGGTGCTGCCCTTGTCGACGCCGGTGTCCTGGCCGGAGTCGTCGGCGCCGTAGGCGGTGTAGCCGTAGGTGGCCTTGGTGTCGCCGTTGCCGTCGGTGACCGCCTGCACGTCGGAGTGCGGGTTGTAGCTGTAGTAGGTCGGCTCCTCGCTGCCGTCGTCCTTGTGCAGGACCTGGGAGAGCCGCTCGCCCCACGGCGAGTACTGGTAGGTCTTGGTGACCTTGCCGTCGACGGCCTCGGCCACCACGGCGTTGGACAGGCCGAGGTAGTCGAAGGTGGTCGTCTTCGCCTTGCTGCCGCCGGCGTCGGTGGTCTGGGCGACGGTGCGGTCGAACGGGTCGTAGGTGTAGTCGGTGGCGGCGAACGCCTGGCCGACCTTCTTCTTCTCGCTGGCGATGTGGTCGAAGCCGTCGTAGGTGTAGCGCTCGACCACGTTCCCGCCCAGCGACACCGTGTCGAGCCGGCCGAAGGGGTCGTAGTTGTAGGTGGAGGTGAAGCCGCCGGCGGTGGTGGTCTGGAGCCGGTTGCGGTTGTACTTCGATGTCGTCGTGGTGCCGCCGACCGTCTCCGAGATCACGTTGTCGTTCGCGTCGTGGACGTAGCTCTCGGCACCGCCGTCGCTCTTGGTGGCCTTGGCCAGCCGGTCGCGCGGGTCGTAGCTGTAGTCGGTGGTGCGGTCCAGGTAGGAGCCGTGGTTGTCGGCGTTCTGGGTCTTCTCGACGTCCTTGGACTTGTTGCCGTCCGGGTCGTAGCTGAGGGTGTGCTCGGAGACCAGCGTCCCGTCGGACTTCTTCTCCACCTGGTGCTGGAGCAGCCCGTCGAGGAAGTACTCGGAGGTGACGCTGTTGCCGTTGGCCCTGGTCTCCTTGCTGACCAGGCCGGTGGCGGCGTAGTCGAACGTGGTGGTCTTCGGCTTCGGGTCGCTCGCCGACTCGGCGTTGGTCACGCTCGCCAGCAGGTTTCGGGTGTCGTAGCCGAAGGTGGCGGTGGCGGCGTCGTCGGCCCTGGTGAGCGTGTTGCCGTCGGCGTCGTAGGTCCACCCGGTGGTGTGCCTGACCGCGCCGCCCTTGCCCACCTCGAGCCTGGTGATGCGGTCCAGGCCGTCGTCGGTGGCCGCGTAGTCGTCGAAGCGGGCACCGGTGGAGTGGTCGGCGAGGTCGGTCATGCTGCCGTCGGCGTCATAGGTGTAGCCGAAGTCGATCGTCGCGTCGGCGGCGGCCGCGGCGCCGGTGGCGCGCACGAGCTTGACGGCGTCGGCGGTGACGGCGCCTCCGGCGTTGGCGGCGAGCGTGACCTTCTGGGCGGTGTCGTCGGCGGCGAACGTGTAGCTGCCGAGCGACACCCAGTCCCCGGCGTGCTGGGTCTGGTCGACGGTCCTGGTCGCGGTCGCCCCGTGGGCGGTGACCGTGTAGGAGGCGTCGGTGGCGGCGCCGTTCACCGCCGGGTACCTGGCGAACACCTCGTACGTGCCGTCCAGCGGCAGGGTCAGGTTCCAGGTGAAGGAGTCCGAGCCGCCGCCGGCGGGATGGGTCTGGTAGTCGTAGCCCTCGAAGCCGCTGCCGCCGCTGCTGGCCGGCCACTCCCCCACCGCCGAGACGTTCTGCGCGTCGGAGTTGTCGACCAGCTCGACGGCGGTGCCGGCCGGCAGGCCGTTGTCCTTGCGGGACTTGACCTTCCCGTCCGGGTAGTAGTCCCAGCTCATGGTCCGGGACATCGAGCCGCCGGCGCTGCTGATCGTGCGGGCCGTCTGCTGGCCCTGCACGTTGTAGTCGTAGCTGGTGACGATGTTCCACGGGTCGGTGGACGAGCGCACCCAGCCGTTGTCGAAGTAGTTGTAGGTGGTGTCGTTGCGGACGGTCTGGTCCTGCGACGGCGGCGCGCTGACCTTGACGACCTGGCCGACCGGGTCGTAGCTGTAGTCGGTCTCGGCCGGCGCGTTGTACCGGGAGTCGCCGGGGTCGAACGGGGTGAGCTGGGCCTTCACCCGGTTCAGCGGGTCGTACCTGGTCTCCTGGACGAAGGCGCCGTCCACCCCGGACTCCACCCCGCGGGGCGTGATCACCTTGGTGCGGTTGCCGACCTCGTCGTAGGCGTACCGCGTGGTGCGGTAGGTGATGGTGCCGTCCTGCTGCTGGTGCGGGACCTTCGTCTCGGCGACATCGCCGCGGGCGTCCAGCGTGTCGAGGGTCCTGTTGCCGTCCTCGTCGGTGGTGGCGGTCTGGAGGCCGTCCGCGTCGTAGCTGGTCGACTTGGTGTGCCCGGCCGCGTCGGTGACCGTGGTGCCCCGGTGGTCGCGGTCGTAGCCGTACTTCGCGGTGTAGTCGCTCGGGTCCGGGGTGGCGTTCTTGACCGGGTCCACCACCATCGTGGTGTTGCCGACCGCGTCGTAGCTGTAGGTGGTGCGGCCGCCGAGCGCGTCCGTGCTGACGGTGAGCTGGTTGACCTCGTCGTAGGTGTAGCGGCTGGTGAAGTCGTTCGGGTCGCCGCGGGTGAGGGTGCCGTTGGGCGCGGTCTCGGACAGCTCGTTGCCGACCGCGTCGTAGGTGTAGGTGGTGATCCGGTCCGGTCCGGTGGGGGTGTCGCGCGGCGCGCTGGAGGCCACGATCCGGTCGTCGGCGTCGTAGCTGGAGGTGCTCACCGAGCCGTTGGCGGCGGTCACCCGCACGACGTTGTCGTTCTTGTCGTACACCGGGCCCGGTGTGGTGATGTACGCGCCGGTGGCGACGTCCTTCGGCACCCGGGTCGCGAGCGGGCGCTTGAAGATGTCGTAGGTGTAGGTGCTGGTCGCCTGCTTCGCGTCGGTGACGGACACGACGTCGCCGACCGGGTCGTAGACGTAGCGGCTGGCGCCGCCCAGCGCGTCGGTGATCGTCTTCGGGAACCCGGTCGGGTCGTAGTCGGCGTAGCCGGTGACGTTCCCGTCGGCGTCGGTGGAGGTGACCAGCTCGCCGGCCGCGTCGTAGGTGTAGCGGCTGGTGAAGTGGCCGGGCTGGGCGCCGGGGGCGTTGCCGGCCGGGTCGGTCACCGAGGTGAGGTTGCCGGCGGCGTCCCGCCCGAACGTCCAGGTACGCCCCTCCGGGCTGACCTTCTCGATCAGGTCGGCGACGTGGCCGTTCAGGAAGGTGCGGTAGCTGAGGCCGGTGGAGGCGCCGCCGCCCGCGCTCTGGACGGCGTCGGTGATCTGGAGCGGGTAGCCGGTGTTCTGGTCGTAGCTCCAGGTGGTGACGGCGCCGTTGGCCTCCTGGAGGCGGCGGACGTTGTTGTCGGCGTCCCAGGCCAGCTGGGTGGTGGCGTTCCTGGCGTCGGTCAGGGACACCGGGCGGCCGTAGCCGTCGACGGTGAAGGCCGAGGCGTGCCCGTTGGCGTCGGTGACGGTCTCCCGCACGCCGCCGCCGGTGCCGTCCGCGGCGGCGTAGTCGAAGCCGGTCACGCCGCCGGCCCGGTCGGTGACGGCGGCCGCCCGGTGCTCGCGGAGCTCGCCGTCGGAGTCGGGGTGGTACGCGATCCTGGTGGAGTGGCCGAGCGGGTCGGTGACGCGGACCAGCTTCGGGTCCGACAGCAGGGTGCCGCCGTCGTAGAAGAAGTCGAGATCCTTCTCCTGCGGCGTGCCGGCGCCGTCGGCGACCTCCTGGAGCAGGCCGTTGTCGCTGTAGGTGAAGGTGATCCGGCGGCCGGACAGGTCGGTGACCGACCGGAGCTGGTCGACGATGGCGGGGTTGGCCAGGCCGCTGGCCGTGTGCTTGACGTCGCCGGTGAAGTACGCGAAGTCCTGGCCGTGCTGGTAGTAGTCGAGGGTCAGCGCCTGCCGGCCGGTCGCGTCGGTGACCGAGGTGAGGACGCCGGTGTTGCGGTTCCCGATGATCGACCTGGTGTAGTGGAACGTGACCGTGTTGCCGTTCCCGTCCATCGTGGCGGTCTGGTTGCCGTCCTCGTCGAAGAAGAACTGGGTGCGGTCCGGGCGGGTCATCACCCACACCCGGTCGGGATCCTTGCTGCCGGTGCGTTGCAGGTACAGGTGGACGCCGGCGGGCTTGTCGTAGTCCCAGTCGGCGGGGTCGTGGCTGCCGTGCTTGTCGAGCGGGAACACGTGGCTGGTGCCGTCCCCGTCGACCAGCGTCACGGTGGCCGGGTAGCCCTCCAGGTCGGACAGGCCGAAGCCGAACTGGAGCGGCGAGCCGAGCCGGGTCAGCGTCGACGCGCTGACCGACCAGCCGGGTCCGGTGAACGAGTCGGAGGTGTCCAGGCTGTTGTAGGTAAGCCGGACGAAGGTGGCCAGGCCGCGACCGGGGTCGCTGAGGATGTTGTCGTCGAACACCGCGTTGCCGTTGGCCGCGTTCACCAGTACCGAGCCGCCCGAGCCGGCGGGCTCGGCGCTGTACTGGTAGAAGTTCTCGAGGCCGAGCCGGTCGGAGGTCGGGTCCTCCACGGCCACGTCCTGGTCCAGCGTCGGCACCCCCGCCGACTGGGACAGCCACTTGCCGGTGGTGCGGTTCAGCAGGTCCCACCTGAGCACGTACGCCTGCCGCGCGTTGCCGAACAGCCCCGGCTCGGGTGCCTTCACCTGCGCGTCCAGGTCCACCGAGGCACCGGAGGCCAGGTCGGCCGGCAGCGCGGTGCGGAGCTGGTTGGCGGAGGTGGAGCGGTCGGTCCCGTCCGGCAGTGTCCAGTGGTAGGACAGGACGTAGTCCTTCTTCGCCCAGGTCGCGGCCGTGGTGTTGGTGAGCGTGAACGGCACCGTGTACTGCTGGCCCGGGATCATCCGCTGCGGCGTGGTCGGCGCGTAGTACGTCGCACCGGCCGGCGCCGCCTTCGGCCGGGCCGCCGGCCGCGCCAGCCGGCCCGTCGCGGCCGGCTGCCGGCGCGGGAGCGACGCCCCGGACCGCTCCAGCCGCCCGCGATGCACACCGGGCCGGTCCTTCCAGGTCGTCGCCGGGCCGAGTGCCGCGTGGTGCCGGTGCGCCCCGCTACCTACCGGATCGGCGACCGCGACGGACTGCCCACCCGCCAGCAACAGCGGCGTCGCGAAAAGCACAGCAAGAAAGGCACCAGTTCTGGTCATACCCCGTTACCCCCGTGCAATATCGACCAGATCGGAAGAGTGCCCCGCACGTTACCCAATCCGACCAACGCTCGACAACGGTTGGATCGGGTTTCCGACAATTGTGAAAGCGTTCGATTCAAACGAACTCGCGAGGCAAGAAATGGCCAAGTGAATGACCATGCCTGGAGTGGCCCGTGGTGCGGGATCGTGACGGCGGACACCCATGAAGACGACTCCACCGAGGTCGGGTGCCCGACCTCGGTGGAGTCGCGGGAAACGCTAGCTGCCGACCGTCAGACGATCACGCACTCGACGCCGGTCACGGATGTCGGGGTGGACGCGACCCCGCCGCCGAAGCAGTCGAGGTCCGGACCGACGCCGCTGGCGAAGATCTTGAACTCCCGAGTGATCACACCGACCGCCGGGGCGCCGGCCTGGGGTTGGCAGTCGAGAGCGCCCGCGTTCAGTTCCTCGTCGGGTGCATTGGTGACCTCGCAGGTGTAGCCGAAACCTGAACCCGCCTGAGCGGGAACAGCCTGCACGAGGGCGACGACCGGGGCCAGCAGCAGGCCACCGACGGCCAGCGCCGCAAGTCTGCGGGCAGTGTGAAGCATGTGTTACTCCCTTTCGGCAGTTTACGGGAGTGATTACGGTGAGTATTCAGTTTATTACACGTATGCGACATCAGGCCTGCCAACCTGGGAAATCCTCATTTTCGGACCGCCGACCCGTGTTGTACACACGAGGGTCGGTGGCGCGCATCGTGGTGGAGACGTTCTTCTGGTTGAAGCCCTTGAAGCCGCCCCGCCTGGCCAGCGTCTCGAGGTGTGAGCCGGGCGCGCCGGCGGCGGCGAAGCTGGCGGCCCGCTCCGGGTCGAGCTGGCCGGCGGCCACCAGCGGGTCCAGCCGTTCCGCGGGTACCGGCCACGGCTCGGCCTCGGTGAACGCCTGGCGCAGGTGCGGGAAGTCGGAGAACGGCGGCAGGTGCCCGACCCCCAGCGCCGCCATGTCATCGCGCATCAGGTCGAACTCGAACTGGCCCTCCAGGTGGTGCATGCCCGCGGCCAGCACCGACTCCCCGTGCAGCGCGCACCACAGGCCGACAGTGCCCAACTCGCCGGTGGCGGGCAGGGTCATCGCGGCGAAGTCCACCCCGGCCTCCTCCGGCGACAGGTCGACGTCGGCGAACACCACCGCCCCACAGCCCCGGTGCTCCAGCACCTGCGCTCCCCAACCGCCCTCGTCACCGGCGTAGAACCGCTCCCGGAACGCGAAGCCCAGGGCCTCCATGATTCGCAGCAGCGGCCGGAACGAGGCCCGCCCGCTGCGGAAGGTGTGGTGGTCGTGGTTGCCCCAGCCCAGCCCGAGCCGGTCCTGGCGGGCGTGCTGGAGCACCGCGGCGGTGTTGCGCCGCTGCCAGTACCGCCGCTCCAGCTCCATCGCGTACGACGCCGCCAGGTCGGTCCCGACCAGCTCGACCATCCGCTCGGCCACCGCGACGGTGGCGGCCACACCGGCGGCGCCGTCGAAACCGCGCCGCCGCTCCGCCCACAGCTGCCACGCCCGCACCGCCCGCACGGTCTGGTCGTCGGTGAGCTCCTGCGGTACCACCCCCGCCGACCAGGACCGCCGCTCCACGGCGGCGACTGTCACTCCGGCCTCGCGGGACAGCACCACCCGGCGCAGGCCGGACAGCGGCGACCCCGCCACCGGCTCCGGCGCGGTGAACGCGCCCGCCGCGGCGGCGCAGTCATCCACCCGCAACGCCAGCACGGTCCCGGCGGCGGGCACGACGGCGGGAAGCTGGGCCCCGGGATGCCGCCACACGCCGGTCGGCTCCTCGGCGTACCCGATGCCGGCCAGCCGCCCCACCTCGACCGGACCGGCCACATGGTCCAACCAGTCCAGCAGCCGGGTCGAGGTGTCCGTCCGCAGCCGCTCCGCCAGTCCCGCGACGAACGGGCTGCGCCGTACCGCCTCCGCGACCAGGCCGTCCACGAAAGCCTCCGCCTCCGGGTGCACCGTCCACGCGAAGTCCCGAGCCATCGCCGACCTCCCTGCCGCCGCGCCGTCCGCCTCCACTATGGTCCGGCGCTCCCGCCGAACACGAGGGGCACGAAGTCGGGCCGGGACGTAGGTCGAGCGTTCGATGGCGGCCTACGGCGCAGGGGAGAAGTGGCGTGTCCGGCCGGGCTGTCCCACGGTGGAGGTGTACCCGATTCGTCGACCCAGGAGGTTCCTTCATGACGACGGTGACGAAGTCGATTGACGTCGCTGTGCCGGTGCGGACGGCTTACAACCAGTGGACGCAGTTCGAGTCGTTCCCCAGGTTCATGGAGGGCGTGGAGTCGATCACCCAGACGGACGCCCGGCACCTGCACTGGCGGACGAAGATCGGGCCCGCGGTACGGGAGTTCGACGCCGAGATCACCGAGCAGCACCCGGACGAGCGGGTCGCCTGGAAGAGCACGGCCGGGCCGCAGCACGCCGGTGTGGTGACCTTCCACCGCCTCGGCGACCAGCAAACCAGGGTGACGGTCCAGCTCGAGTGGCAGCCGGACGGGATGACCGAGCACGCCGGCAGTGCCGTCAAGGCCGACGACCGGCAGGTCAAGGCGGATCTCCAGCGGTTCAAGACTTTCATCGAGAGCCGCGGCCAGGAGACCGGCGGCTGGCGCGGAGACATCGCGCCCGCCGGCACCTGATCCTGCCCAGCCGATATTCGCCGGCTGACCCGGCATGCCGGGTCAGCCGGTCACCGGCGGGGTGGAGGTGTGGGGATGGGTCCGGTGGTGATTCCGAGCGCGGCGAGTTCGTCGCGGGCGTGGATTTCCTGGCCGGGGATGAGCAGCAGGGTGAAGGCGTGTTCGCCGCGCGCTCCGATCCGCGCCCAGCTTTCCGCCGAGTTGGCGAGGGCGTCGAGGTCCCCGTGCAGCCGGCCGTTCGCGCGGGTGAGGCAGGCGGCGGCCCAGGCGTTCTCCTCGGCGGCGGCAGTGGCGGCGGTGAGGTGGTCGGTGGCCGTGTCGAGCCGGGCGACGACTGCCAGTTCCGCGGCGGCGGCGTGCGCGTAGGGCTGGTAGCGCCGGTAGGGCCGTTCGGTGAAGGCCCGTTCCACGATGGTGCCGGCGTCCTCGAACAGTCCCAGGTGGACGGCGACCCGCGCGTCGACGAAGGTGTCGAAGCCCGCGAGGTACCGGGGAGCGGCCGGGCTGGCCAGCTTGGCGGCACGAGCCCGCCAGGTGGCGAAGGCGGTCTGGTCGCCGAGCAGGCCGTGGGCGAGTGCGACGGCGGAGACGATCGGCGACATCCAGGCGGCGGGCGGTCGTCCAGCCCGTTCCCAGGCCGTCCACATGACGGTGGCGTGGCGGAGTGCGTCGGTCAGGTTTCCGGTCAGGACGAGGACGGGTATCAACTTGCCGGCGGACACGTACGGGTGGTTGTCGAGTAGCTCGCCGCGCAGGTCGCGGCCGGCCGCGGCCATCGCGGCCCGCGGTTCGCCGCGTGCGAGGGCGTCCAGGTAGCTGGTGTAGAAGGCGTCTTCGATCTCGACGGCCTGGCGCGGGTCGTAGTCGTCCATCGAGGTGGCCAGGGCCAGCCGGCGCGAGGTGAGGTGATGCGCCACCCGGAGCTGTCCGGAGTTGTCGGCAGCGACGCTGGCGGCGTCGAGGGCGGCGCTGACGGTGACCGGGTCACCGGTGGCTTCGGCGGCCTCGACCGCCGCCGTGGCCAGGGCCGGGTGCGGCGTGGCCGACTCCGCCTCGGTGCTCCACGCGGTGGCCAGGGCCAGCGCCGCCGTGACCGCCGGATCGGTGGGATCACCGGCGGTACGAGCCGCGGCCAGCAGGCCGCGGAGGCGTTCTGAGGAGACCGGGCGGGTGCGGAAGGCGGGAAACCGGTGGATCATCTCCACCGCCTGCGCGAGCGTGATCGCGGTGACGTTGCCGCCGGCGGCCCGCTCGGCCGCCGCGAGCAGCAGCTCGAGCGCTTGGTCGGAACGAGCGGCGACGTGGGCGCAGGCGGCTGCCGTTCGCAGGTCGTCGGCCGCCTCGGCCGCGCTGGGAGTCAGCTCGGCGGCGCGCAGGTAATGGTCGATCGCCTCCGCTCGGAAGCGGCGGGCGAAGGTGAGGTGGCCGAGCGCCCGCGCCAGCCGGTGCGGTACCGCATCCGGTCCGGTCGCCGTGGACAGCGCGGACCGGAGGTCGTCGGCAACCGCGTCGAAGTCCTCCTGCCACCGCCCGCCCAGCCGGTCCTCCAGGCCACTGGCGACCGTGACAGCCCAGTCCCGATGACGGGCGTGCAGTCCAGCCAGTTCCTCGGCGGTGAGCCGATCGAGGGCGTAGCCGCGCAGCGTTTCGAGCAGCCGCCACCTGCCGGCATCCCGCACCCGCGCGATCAGGTTCTTGTCGGCGAGCCGGCCGAGCAGATCGGCAACCACCGCCGCGGTGCCGCAGCCGGTCACCGCCACCGCCGCGGTCAGGTCGAACGGTCCCGCGAAGACGCCGAGGCGGCGGAACAGCTCCCGTTCCTCGCCGTCGAGCAGCTCATAACTCCAGTCCAGCAGGGCGCGCAGCGACCGGTGCCGCCGGTCCGCCGCCCTACTCCCGGACAGCAACCGTAGACGTTCCGACAGCGGGGCGAGCAGATTGCTCATTCCAAGAGAGGCGGTACGCGCGGCGGCGAGCTCGATCGCGAGCGGAAGCCCGTCAAGCCGGGCGCAGACCTCCGACACGATGCCGGCGTCGGCGGCAAAGCCGGGATCCACCTCGCCGGCACGGACCCGGAACAGCGCCTCCGCATCCGATCCCAGCGGCAGCGGCTCCACCGGCACGACACGCTCGCCGGGCAGTCCGAGCCGCTCCCGGCTCGTCGTCAGGACGGTCGTCCCCGGACACTCCGACAGGACCCGGTCGACGAACCCGCTCACCTCCTCGACCAGGTGCTCGCAGTTGTCCAGCACCAACAGCGACCTGCCCTCGCCGAGCCGGGTCACCACCGCCTCCACCAGCGGTTGCTGTGGACCCGCCGGGACGGCAAGTACCGCCGCCACCGCCGTGACGACGAAACCATCCCGCACCGGGACCAGGTCGACGAAGGCCGCACCGGCCGGGAAGCGTTCCGCCACGGCGGCGGCGATCTCCGCCGCGAGCCGGGTCTTGCCCACGCCACCAGGCCCGACCAGCGTCAGCAACCGCGACCCGTCCAGCGCGGCCGCCACCCGCTGCCGTTCGGCGCGGCGGCCCACGAAGCTGGTACGCGGCGCCGGAAGCCCCACCACACCGCCACGCCGGGGTTCCTCGACACCGCGACGCACCAGACCGGCGGCGGAGAGCGCGGCCAGCTCACGTCGATCGGACACTCCGCACTTGCGCAGCAGGGACGCCACGTGGCTTTCCACCGTACGCACCGAGATCACCAGCTCACGCGCGATCTCGGAATTCGACAAGCGGCTCCCCACCAGGGCCAAAACCTCGGCCTCGCGGGTCGAAACCAAGCTCAGGAAGGGCGAGGCCATTCCCCATCCTCATCCGTACCGCGAACCCGTGTCGAGTCAGTGGTCACCACGGATGGCCGTTCGGCACCGGCCGACGACGCTTGTACAGCAGAGGCCCCGAAGCCTCCACCAGCGAACCGAAAGGAACCATCATGTCCACCACACTGTTCGTCAACCTCCCCGTCAAGGATCTGGAGCGGTCCAAGGACTTCTTCACCAGGCTCGGCTTCACGTTCTTCGGCGAGACCGCCGAGATCGTGTCGGTCGTGATCAACGAGCGGACCCAGGTCATGCTGCTGACCGAACCGACGTTCGCGCGGTACAGCAGCCGGCCGTCGGCGAACCCGACCACCGGTTCCCCGGTGATCCTGGTACTCGCCCTCGAAGACCGCGCCCAGGTCGACGCGATGGTCCAGAAGGCCCTCCAGGCCGGCGCCGCCTCCACCGGACCCGCCCGCGAGGAAGACGGACGCTACCAACTCGGCTTCCTCGACCTCGACGGCCACCAATGGGAAGCACTCTGCCTCACCCAGCCCTGACCTCCGACCCGGCCGGAGCGAGGCACGCCACGTATCCCGCTCCGGCCGGCCGGCCACACCGTTTTGTCGCCCTCGCCATGGAGCGCCGAATCAGCGGGTTCCGGCCGGGTTGGGGTCCTCGCCGAGGTAGGTGCCGTATCCCTCAGCGACCAGCGGGCCGTCGAAGATCAGCACCTCGTTCACCAGGCCGCCCTTCTGATTGCGGTAGTTGATGACCAGGCAGTTCACGCCGACGTAGGTGCCAACCACCTCGAACCGCAGGTCGGGGATGCGCCGCAGCCCCTCCGCCCAGTAGGCGCGCAGCGCGTCCTTGCCGCGGATGACCCCGTCACCGCCGAGGAGTTGCGCGGCCACCGGGGACCGGAACCTCACGTCGTCGGTGAAATGCGTCAGCAGAGCGTCCAAGTCGTGCGCGTTCCACGCCGTCACCCAGGACTCGACGAACGTCCGCGCGGCCACCTGATCCATGGGCGCATTATGCCGCTCCGCCCCAGGCCGGCCTCTCGGCTCGCGGGACTGGAGGCCCGCCACCCTCAGGGCGGGTATCGGTTGCTGGAGGCCAGGAAGGGCGCCAGCAGCTCGGTGGTGACGGTGCGTAGCCGGGATCGGGTCGCCGGCCGGTAGGTCTCCTCGTGTGCTCTGGCTTCGTTCATGCCATCGAAGTAGCGTCCGGTGACCGTGCCGCCGGCCGGCCCGGTCGCGAGGTTCATGACCGCCCGGACGCCGGTGGCCACGCTGGACATGGGCGGGATCATCGATCGCCGGACCATGCGGGTGTTCATCAGGGATGCCGGGTGCAGGCAGTTGACGGTGATCCCGGTACCCGCGAGCTCTTCGGCGAGGTCGAAGGTGAACGCGGCGAGGGCGAACTTGCTGCGGTAGTAAGCCTGGATACCGGTGTAGCGGCTGTCCATGCGCAGGTCGGCGAAGTCGACGGGGGCCTGTCCGACCGAGCCGACATTGACGACCCGGGCGGGTCTCCCGTTCTTGAGAGCGGGGATCAGCCGTCGGGCGACCAGCACCGGCGCGAGGTAGTTGACAGCGAGGCGCAGCTCGTGGCCGTCGGCGCTGAGCCGCCGCCTGCGGTAGGGCGGCCTGCCTGCGCCGATTCCGGCATTGTTGATCAGCAGCGCGAGGGCGCCGTGGTCGGCGCTCACCCGGTCCGCCAGGTCGCGGGCCTGTTCGAGCGAGGCCAGGTCGGCGAGCACGGCCTGGGCGCTGCCGCCGGACCTGGTGATCTGGTTGACGACGGCGGCCGCGCGCCCGGCGTCGCGGCCGTGTACGAGGACGTGCATCCCCTGCTCCGCGAGGGCGGCCGCGGTCGCCTGGCCCAGGCCCGCGGTGGCTCCGGTGACCAGGGCGACCCGCCTGTCAGGCATCGGTGCTCCTCTCAAGGGCTTTCGTCTGTTTTCCGCGTACCGGTCAGGGCGGTGGGCGGTCGGTTCAACTGGTGAAGGCCACGGCACCGGTGAGGTTGGACCCGCCGGTGCACTCCAGGACGGTGCCGGTGACGAAGCCGGCGCCGGCCAGGTAGACGATTGCCTCGGCGACATCATCGGGCGTGCCGATCCGGCGCACCGGGCTGGCGGCCGCCGCCGAGTCGAAGTAGGCCCGCCGCTGATCGTCCGGCAGGGCGTTCCACCAGTGGGTGTCGATAACGCCGGGCGAGACGGCGTTGACCCGGAGCGGCGCGAGTTCCACCGCGAGAGGGGCGACCACGGTTTCCAGCGCCCCGTTGACTGCGGCCAGCCCGGCGGTGCCGGGGAAGGCCGCGCGGGCGGAGGCCGCGGTGATGACCGTCACCGAGCCGTCCCGGCGCAGGTACGGCAGCGCCGCCTGGATCGCCTTCACGTGCGCGAAGAACTTGCCGTCGAACGCCTGCCGGAGCGCGGCCTCGTCCAGGGTGGCGATCGGGCCCGCGCCCACGGCACCGGGACTGGCGCTCAGCACGAGATGATCAACCGTTCCGGTGGTGGTGAAGAGGGCGTCCAGCGCCCCGCGGCTGGTCGCGTCGAGCTCGGCGACGAGGACGGGGTGGCCGATCCGCCGCGCGGCCTGGTCCAGGCGTTCCTTCGATCGCCCGGTGATGGTCACCGCCGCGCCCCTTGCCGCGAAGGCCCTGGCGGCCGCTTCGCCTATCCCGGCGCTGGCGCCGATGATCACTACCCGCTGCCCGTCGAATGGCATGATGCCTGGCTCCTCATTTGCCGAGACTGAGTGTCTCCACAAGTGTTGCCGGTACTACCAGTCTCGTCAAGTTGGTATGGTGACCGCCATGGGTGACAGTCCCCGCCGCCCGCACACCGGCCGGCGGCGCAACGACGCGGCGAAGGACGCCATACTCGATGCCGCTTTCCGCCTCCTCAGCACGCCCGGAACGGACGGCATGACGATCGAGGCGATCGCCGCCGAGGCCGGCGTGGGGCGGCAGACGATCTACCGCTGGTGGCCGTCGAAGGGCGCGGTGGTCGCCGATGCCCTGGCGCGGTACGCGCGGGAGGTCGTCCCCCAACGGGACACCGGTTCGTTCGTCGGAGACCTGGCCGCGTTCCTCACCGACAGCTTCGCGGGCCTGGAAAACGAGGGCTACGCAGGCAGGCTCCGGCAGATCGTCGCCGAAGCGCAGCACGATGAGCATGTCGCGCGCGTACTCGCGGACTTCACCGCCGTCCGGCGGGCGGCGCTGCGCGCCCTGTTCGAGCGCGGACGGACCAGCGGCGAACTCGCGGCCCACGCGGACCTCGACATGCTGGTGGACATGGCCTACGGCGTGCTCTACTACCGGCTCCTGGTCGGCCACGCGCCGCTCGACGAGACGGCAGCGCGGTCACTCGCCGCCGAACTCACGCACAGCCGGTGCGGGGTCACCGGCTGAAGCCGGCGGTCAGGCCGCCGAGCAGCTGGCGGCGGCCGGCCGCGTACAGGGCCAGGATGGGCAGCGTGGTGAGGACGACGGAGGCGAGCACGGCGGGCACGTTGACGCTGTACTGGCCCTGGAAGCTCCACAGCGCCAGCGGCAGGGTACGCCGGCTGGGGCTCTGGGTGAGGACCAGCGGCAGCAGGAATCCGTTCCAGATGGTCAGTGCGTTGTAGACGGTCACGGTGAGGATGGCCGGCCGGGTCAGCGGCGCGGCCAGCCGCCACAGCGTCTTCCACTCGCTGGCGCCGTCGACCCGCATCGAGTCGAACAGTTCCTTCGGCACGTCGCGGATGAAGTTGGTCAGCACCAGCACCGACAGCGGGATGGCGAACGCGATCGACGGCAGGATCAGCGCCAGCAGGCTGTTGTACAGGTGCAACCGGATGATGATCAGGTAGATCGGGATGATGGCCGCCTGGAGCGGGATGGCCAGGCCCATCAGGAACAGCCCGTTGACCACTCGCAGGAACCGGTGGCGCCAGCCCCGCACGATGGCGTACGCGGCCATGAACGAGACCGTGACCGCGGGGACCACCGCGCCGACGGTGACGATCGCGCTGTTGGCGAAGTAGCGGATGAAGTGGGCGTGGATGACCATCCGGTAGCTGTCCAGCGTGGGGTGGCCGGGCGGCACGAGCGGGTTGCTCGCGTAGTAGTTGCTCTGCACCTTGAGGCTGGTGATGACCATCCAGTAGAGCGGGATGACGACGATCGCGAGCCACAGCCATCCGGCCAGCGCACCGAGCCAGTTGCGCTGCCGGGTGGCCGGTCCGGCGCGGTGTTGCCGCTGCCGCTCGATGGTCGTCTCGCGGCGTGGCGTGGTCAGGGTGGCGCTCATGTCAGGCGCCCTCCAGCTGACTCCGCGTGGCGTCGCGGCCGCCGAGCCGGCGCAGCAGCAGGGCGAGCGCGAGGCCCAGCAGCACCAGGATGACCGCGATGGCGCTGGCCGGCCCCATCAGGTTGGCCTGGAAGCCCCGCTTGTACATGTCCAGCGCGAGCACCCGGGTGGCGTCGGCGGGGCCGCCCTCGGTCAGCACGAAGATGAGGTCGAAGAAGGTCAGCGATCCGATCACCATCAGCGTCGACGAGGTGATGATCGTGTACTTCAGCTGTGGCAGCGTGATGCGCAGGAACTCCCGTACCCGCCCGGCGCCGTCCAGCAGTGCCGCCTCGTGGACGGACTGGGGGATCTGCCGGACGCCGGCCTGGTAGATCAGCGTATGGAACGGGATGAACTGCCAGGACACGGCGAAGACGACCACGCCGAAGGCGAGCCTGGGCCGGCCGAGCCAGTCCTGGCTGAGCCACCCGATCTTCAGCCCGGCGCCGAGCCCGAAGTTCGGGTCCAGCAGCGCCTTGTAGGCGATCGCGATGGCGGCGGAGCTGAGCAGCAACGGGACGAAGTAGACGACCGCGAGCACCGCCCGGTACCGCTGGCGCCCGGCCAGGAACGTGCCGAGCAGCACGCTCACCGGTGTCTGAACCGCCCACGACGCGGCCATCACCAGGAACGTCACGCGCAGGGCGTGCGGCAGCCCGGGATCGGTGAGTACGGCGCGCCAACTGGTCAGGCCCGACGCGTGGATGGCGCCGATCCCGTCCCACGTCGTGAAGCTCAGGGCGACGACCCCCAGGAGCGGAATGACCGCGAAGCCGACGAAGAACACCAGCGCCGGGACGGCCAGCCACGGCAGGATGCCACCGTGGCCGCGCCGGGAGAGGTGATCGTTGGCCGTGGTCATTTGCCGATGACGGCGTTGAGGTTGGCGGCGAACTGCTGCGGCGAGATGGACAGCTGGAACAGCTTGGCGATGTTGTCCAGCAGCGTCTCGGCCGCGGTCGGGCTCAGCGCCTGGTCCCACGACTGGCCGAAGGTCTTGGCCTTGCTGGAGGTGTCGTAGATGAACTGGAGGAATGCGGCGTTCCTGGACGCGGCCAGCTGGCCCTGCGTGCCCAGCACGATCGGCACTCCGCCCGTGCCGATCCACTGCTTCACCTCGGCGCCGTCGAGCACGGTGGTGGCGAAGAACTTCTTGGCGATCTCCTGCTGCTTGGCGCTGGCCTTGGCGGAGATGGACAGGTACTGCCCCGGGTTGCCGACGGTGTCGCTCGGGTCGCCCTTGCCACCCTCCACCGGCGGGAAGTTCATGAATCCCAGCCCGCCGCTGGGGATGAAGTCGCCGCCCTGCTCCTCCTGGATGCCGTAGGACCAGGCGCCGTGCAGCATCATCGCGGCCTTCCCGGTGTACAGCAGCGCCTGGTCGGCGTTGGAGTCCGCGGTGATCGAGGAGAAGCCCTTGATGAACCCGTTGGCCTTGACCAGGTCCTGCACCTTGGTCAACGCGCTGATGGCGGCCGGGTTGGACCAGGCGTTCTTCTCGCCGTTGAAGACGGCCTGGAACACCTCGGGGCCACCGATGCGGTCGAAGAGGAACTCCAGCCACATCATGTTCGTCCACCGGGACTGCCCGCCCAGCGAGAACGGCGCGATGCCCTTCGCGTTGAACTTCGCGACCAGGGCCATGAGGTCGTCCCAGGACTGCGGTGGCTGCGCGCCGGCCTTTTCGAAGACCTTCTTGTTGTAGTACAGGACGATCGGCTGCACCGTCTCGCACGGCATCGCGTAGATCCTGCCGTTGATGGTGGCCGCGCCGAACGAGGACGGGAACAGCCGCTTCCTCACCGCGGGGTGCTGGTCGAACCACGACGTGAGGTCCTCGACCTGGCCGGCCTTCACGTAGGTGCGCAGCGTCCCACCGCCCCAGCCCCAGATGATGGTGGGCGCCTGCCCGGCGCCGATGGCGGTCTTGATCTTCGTCTTGTACGCGTCGTTCTGGAATGTCGTCGGCGCGATGCGCCCGTTCGGGTTGGCCTTGTTGAAGCGCTTCACGGTGGCCGTGCGCACCGCCTCACCGGGCGGGCCGCTCAGGTACCAGTAGCTGGCCTTCGTGCCGCCGCTGCCGGGACCCGACGAGCCGCAGGCCGCCAGCGCCGCCGAGACCGGCACGCCGGCGGCGAGGCCGAGGACAGTACGCCGAGAGAATTTAGCGTCCACGGTGTTCTCCGTACTCGAGTGCTTCCGCCTGCTCTAACGCCGGCGGCCTCCCCGCGGACCGTCTCGAAAACTTTTCGATATGAATGTCGGATTTTACGCTAGGTTTCAGCTCTGAGGCTGTCAAGGCTCACTGCTGGCATTGCCCGCCCACCTCGCCGGACCGTACGGTGAGGTCGAAACTGGCCGCAGGAGCATCGGCGCGGCGGTTCGAAACTTTTTCGAGCACCTGGCGTGGCGAGGGAGAATGCGATGGCGAGGACCGACCCGGCGCCGCCCGTGTCCGAGGCGCTGCCGCGGTGGCGGGACCCGGCATTGCCGGTAGCGGACCGGGTGGACGCCCTCCTCGCCGAGATGACGCTGGCGGAGAAGGTCGGCCAGCTGGGCAGCCGCTGGGTCGGCAACGACATGGCGCCCACCGCCGAGGCGGACGGCCCGGAGGCGGAGGGATCGCCGGCCGGAGACCTGCGGGTGGCGCCGGTGGAGGAGGCGTTCGCGGCACCCGACGGGGCTTCGCTGCCGGAGGCCAGCCGCCACGGCCTTGGCCACCTGACCCGCGCGTACGGCAGCCGGCCGGTCACCGTCCAGGAGGGCGCGGCGCAACTGGTCCGGATGCAGGACACCGTCGTGCGCGCCTCCCGGCTCGGCATCCCCGCACTGGTCCACGAGGAATGCCTCACCGGGTTCACCACCTACGGCGCCACCGTGTACCCCGCGCCGCTCGCCTGGGCCGCCACCTTCGACCCGGGCCTGGTGCGCCGGTTGGGCGCGGCGATCGGCGGCGACCTGCGGGCCGCCGGCGTGCACCAGGGCCTCGCCCCGGTCCTCGACGTGGTCCGCGACTACCGGTGGGGGCGGGTCGAGGAGACCATGGGCGAGGACCCGTACCTGGTCGCGATGCTCGGCGCCGCCTATGTCAGCGGGCTGGAAAGCGCCGGAGTCATCGCCACCCTCAAGCACTTCGCCGGCTACTCCGCCTCCCGGGCGGCCCGCAACCACGCACCCGTGCCGATGGGCCGCCGCGAGCTGATGGACGTCATCCTGCCGCCGTTCGAGACCGCGATCGCCGTGGGCGGCGCGCGTTCGGTGATGAACGCGTACTGCGACGTGGACGGCGTGCCCGCCGGCGCCGACTCCTGGCTACTGACCGACCTGCTGCGCGACGACTGGGGATTCACCGGCACCGTCGTCTCCGACTACAACGCGGTCGCGTTCCTCGCCACCATGCACAAGGTGGCGGCCGACACCGACCAGGCCGGCGTGCTGGCACTCGGCGCGGGCATCGACGTGGAGCTACCCGACACGCTCGGCTTCGGCCAGCACCTCGCGCAGCGCGTCCGTGACGGCGAGCTCGCGGAGTCCACCGTGGACCGGGCGGTGCGCCGGCTGCTCACCCAGAAGGTCCAGCTGGGCCTGCTCGATCCCGGCTGGACTCCCGAAACCTCCGTCACCGGCGCCGCCGACCTCGACCTGGACTCGCCGGCCAACCGTGCCCTGGCGAGGGAGTTGGCCGAGCGGTCCATCGTGCTGCTCGACGCGGGCAGCGCCCTGCCGCTGCTGGGCGCCGGGCGTACGGAGCCGGGCCGGATCGCCGTGGTGGGGCCGTGCGCGGCCGACCCCCGCACGCTGATGGGCTGCTACGCCTTCCCCAACCACGTGCTGCCCCGCCACCCCGGCATGGCCCTCGGCGTCGAGGTTCCGACGGTGGTCGACGCGCTGCGTGGCGAGCTGCCGGACACCGACATCGTTCACGAGCCCGGCTGCGACGTGCGAGGCGAGGACCGTACCGGGTTCGCCGCGGCGACCGAGGCGGCCCGGCGGGCGGACCTGTGCGTCGCCGTCGTCGGCGACCGGGCCGGCATGTTCGGCAACGGCACCTCCGGGGAGGGCTGCGACGCGGAGGACCTGCGGCTGCCCGGCGTGCAGGCCGACCTGCTCGCCGACCTGTTCGACACCGGCACCCCGGTGGTCGTGGTGGTCGTCTCCGGCCGCCCCTACGCCCTGGGCGAGGTGCATCCGCGCGCCGCCGGCCTGATCCAGGCGTTCCTGCCAGGCCAGGAAGGATCGGCGGCCATCGCCGGCGTCCTGTCCGGCCGGCTCCAGCCGGGCGGCAAGCTGCCGGTCCAGATTCCCCGCCGCCCGGGCGGGCAACCCGGCACGTACCTGCACCCGCCGCTCGGCGGCAACACCCACGGCATCAGCGCCATCGACCCGACACCGCTGTTCCCGTTCGGCCACGGCACGTCCTACACCACATTCCACCTGGACGACCTGGAGGTCAGCGCGACCGAGGTGCCCACCGACGGCGAGTTCGCCGTGTCGGTCCGGGTACGCAACACCGGCACCCGGTCCGGTGACGAGGTCGTCCAGCTGTACCTGAGCGACATGGTGGCCTCGGTGACCCGACCGGTCCGGCAGCTGATCGGGTTCGCCCGGATCCGGCTGGAGCCGGGTGAGAGCGCCCGCGCACGCTTCCAGGTGCACGCCGACCGGACCGCGTTCACCGGCCGCGACCTGCGCCGAATCGTTGAACCCGGCGACATCGAGCTGGTCGTCGGCACCTCCTCGGCCCACCTCCCCTGCCGGGTCACGCTACGGTTGACCGGCGCCACCCGGGTGGTCGGCCACCACCGGCGGCTGACCACCCCCGTGCACGTACGGCGAGGGAAAGCAGATGCCAGCGAAGACTAACCGCGTCGCCAAGCGGGCCACCCTGGCCAGCGTGGCCCGCTCCGCCGGGGTCTCCATCGCGACGGTCTCCAAGGTGCTCAACGGCCGCAGCGACGTCTCGCCACGCACCCGCGTGCGCGTACAGGAGCTGCTGGACCAGCACGACTACGTCGCCCCCGTCCTGCGCCGCACCGAAACGCCGCAGCGCCCCACCATCGAGCTCCAGTTCGAAGGCGAGTTCAGGTCCTACGCCGCCGAGGCCCTCGAAGGCATCCTCGAGGCCGCCGCCGAACTGGGGGTCTCGGTCGTCATCAGCAAACCCGACCACGGTCCGCACTGGGCCCGGGACCTGGTCCTGGCCGGACGCCGCGCACTCATCGCGGTCACCACCGTCTACACCGCCGCGCACCTGGACGCCCTGGACCGGGCCGGCCTTCCCCTGGTCGTGCTCGACCCGCTGCACCTCCCGCACACCGGTGTCACCAGCGTCGGCGCCACCAACTTCGCCGGCGGCCTGGCCGCCACCCAGCACCTGCTCTCCCTCGGTCACCAGCGCATCGCCTACCTCGGCGGCCCCGCCATGGCCGCATGCAACCAGGCCCGCATGCACGGGTACCGCGCCGCCATGGAGGCGGAGAGCATGCCGATACCGGCCAGCTATGTCCGCCACGGCGAATTCACCTACCAGTCCGGACTGCAGGGCGCCGCGGCACTGCTGGATCTCGCCGAACCACCCACGGCGATATTCGCCGGCAACGACGAAATCGCCCTCGGCGTCATCGAAACGGCCCGCACCCGCGGCCGGCCCATCCCCGAAGATCTCAGCATCGTCGGCTTCGACGACACGCTCCTCGCGCGGATGGCCTCACCATCACTGACCGCCGTACGCCAGCCGCTGCGCGAGATGGGCGCCGTCGCGCTCCGCACCGCCCTGCGCCTGGCCAACGGCGAGAAGATCGAATCACACCACGTCGAACTCGCCACCCAACTCGTGGTCCGCGACTCCACCGCCCCACCCGGCCACGCCGGCAGGCGGTAGCCGGGAGCTCCGGCTGTGACGGTCACCGCACCACCGGGAATACGAGGTGGGTGACCCGGTCCCCCTGGACGCAGACGGTGGGGTTGCCAAGTAGGACGTCCTCTGTGGACAGGTCGCCGAAGAACGGGCGGTTGCCCGCGCCCATCACGACCGGGACGAGGTCGACGGCCACCTCGTCGAGCAGCCCCAGTTCGAGGCACTGCCGGGCGATGGTGCCACCGGTGACCGCGACGACGCGGTCGCCAGCGAGCGTCCGCGCGTGAGTGACCGCGGCCGCGACACCGCCTGTCACGAAGGTGAACGGCGCCCCGGGGTGTGCGTCGACCCAATCTGAAGGGATGCGGTGCGTCACCACGACGACGGGAACGTCCAGCGTGTGGCGACCCTGCCAGCCCTCGGTGACGTCGAACAGCGTCCGACCGCACACCAGCGCGCCGATTGAGGACACCCACCGCCGCCAGTGTTCCGAGCTCGGCGGGGTCAGGTGGACGGCGAAGTCGCCGGCGGGAGTCGGGATCTCGATTTCGCCGTTCTGCAGCCAGTCGAACAACCGGCCGATGGTGTTGTCCTGCTTGGCGACGTACCCGTCGAGGGACATGATCGCCTGCGCCACCACCTTGCCCATGGTGCCTCCCTACTCAGGTGTGCCGCGGCCGGTAGATATGCACGACGACGCCGCTGGGGAACGAAAGGGCCTCGATGAGGTGGGCGCCGGTCTTGTTCCCGGTGCGACGGCCGCTCACTGGTGCAGCACCCGGTAGTGCAGGTGGGTGACGCCGGGCGCGTCGAGCACGCGCGTCACCTCCAGGTCGACGGGGTCGGCGCCGAACAGTCGCCACCCGTGGCCGAGCACGACCGGGATCAGGTGGATCTCCAGCTCATCCAGCAGGCCCTCGCGCAGCAGCGACTGTGCGAGGTCGGCGCCGTGCACCATCACGTCCCGCTCGCCGGCGGCCGCCTTGGCCTGCCGCATCGCGGTCGCGGCGTCGGGCACGTAGTGGACCCAGCCGCTGTCCGGTTCCGGCGGGGTGCCGCGGGTGGGCACGTAGATCGGTACGCCGTGGTGGTCACCGTGCCAGCGACTGGCGTAGTCGAAGGTCTTGCGGCCGACGACGACCGCGCCCGTCGCCATCAGCTCGGCGAACACCTGCCCACTTGGCCCCGGCGGGTCGAAGTACGGTAGCTGGGCGACGGGGTCACCCAGCCACTCGTGCAGCCGGTCGCCACCGGTCCCCAGCCCGTTGCTGGGGCCGTCGTCCGGGCCGGTGATGAACCCATCCAGCGACATCGACATGTACAGGACCGACTTCGCCATGCGGTTTCCTTCCTTCAGGGGCCGCAGCGCCCGTTCCAGCCGGTCGAAGGCGTGCCGGAGACCGCGGCCGTGCTCCTCGCGCAGCTGCTCGGACGGGAAGCCCCACTGGACCATCGCCATCAGGGTCGCCCCGTCCCGGGGTGCGAACGTGAACTCGGTGCTGAAGGTGAACCTCGACCCGTCCAGGCGGGTCTCGGTGGTGGCCAGCAGCAGCCGGCGGGGGCGCTCGATCGCCTCGAACACGTGCCGGTGCCGGTACAGCTCGCCCGGCGACGGGCCGAAGGTGATCTCCCACACCCCGCCGACACGCAGCTCGCAACGCGAGTCGACGACCCAGCCCGGCGCGTCGTTACCGTAGAACTCGCGCTGGCCGGCCGGACTGGTGAACAGGTCGAACACGCGCGCCGGCGAGGCCCGGATCAGCCGCTCGTAGCGCAGCTCACGACTCACTCCGCGCCCTCCACGAAACGCCCGAAACGGTCCAACCGGCCCTCCCAGGCGCGGCGATGGGCCTCGATCCACTCGCCCGCCTCACCCAGCGCCTCGCCCAGCGCCGTGGCCGGGCCCAGCCGGCACTCCCGCACCCGGCCCACCTTCTCGGTCTCCACCAGACCGGCCAGCTCCAGGATCCCGACATGCTTCTTGATCCCGTTCAGCGTCAGGCCCGACGGCCCCGCCAGCTGGCTCAACGACGCCGGGCCACGGCCCAACCGCTCCAGAATCCCCCGCCGCTTCGGGTCCGACAGCGCGAAGAACGTCGCGTCAAGCGTCACCGATACTGCACCCATCGGTGCAGTATAGGCCCACCCTCAAGCGGCGCCTGACCCGCTCGCCAAGATCCGCGGTCGTAGTACCGCAGCTGCGCATAGGTGGCGGACGATACTGGGTGGTGCTGGTCAGGCGGTGGTGACCAGGTCGCGGGCGGTGTGCAGGGTGGCGGCTGCCAGGGTGGCGAGGGCCAGGGTGCTGGCCACGGATGTGGGGTCCTGGGCGGCGGGGAGGTTCTGGGCCGCGGCGAGGGCCAGGCCGGTACCGAGGAGTAGGAGGGATGCGCGGAGCCGGCGGGTGGGTGCCGCCGGGATCGTGTGGACGACGCGGGCGGCCAGCGCGCACAGCCGGCGCGCGGTGAGGGCGAGCGTGCCCCAGTAGTAGGCGACGAGGACGGGCGAGGCGCGCCCGGTCGCGTCGTGTACCGCGCCGCTGCGGGCGATGAGGACCATGGCGGTGACCGCGGCGGCCGGTGCGGCGAGCGTGCGGACCGCGTCGAGTGCCAGGCGGAGTAGCAGGCGGCGGAGGTCAGCCAGGTGCGGCGGTACCGGTACGGCGACCGCCGCGGCGAGCAGGATCGGGACGAGCCACAGGCTGGTGACCGGGCGGTGCGGGTCGGCGGTCAGGAATGCCGACGGCGGGGTGGCGCGCAGCAGGAGCGCGGTCACGGCGGCGACCGCGGCCAGCGCGATGGACAGCACGCGGCGGGTCTGCCCGGGGAACGTCTCCGGCCAGTCACTGGGGTGCAGCCACAGCCGCACGGCGCCGGCGACCGTGTCCGGCCACGAGCGGAGGCCCGTCTCGGCCACCTGGCGGCTGATCTCGGCACCCCACCGGTCCCGGATGGCCGGCGGGTACAGCCCGGTGACCAGCGTGGACGCGGCGGCTCTCATGCCGGCGAGCTCCCCAGCGCGCGCAGCCCCGCCCGCGAGACGCGGGCCATCTGCTCGAGTTCGGCGCGCAGCGTGTCCCGGCCGGTGTCGGTGATCCGCATCGTGCGGTGCCGCTCCGGTGACTCGACCGCCTCGCCAGCGGGCGCGATCAGCCCGCGCGCCTCCAGCCGGGACAGCGCCCCGTAGAGGCTGCCG
This sequence comes from Mycobacteriales bacterium, assembly GCA_045806985.1. Classification (GTDB taxonomy): domain Bacteria; phylum Actinomycetota; class Actinomycetes; order Mycobacteriales; family JBJMIH01; genus JBJMIH01. Next base: position 51,586 of record JBJMIH010000258.1, read on the forward strand.
GGACCGAGCTTGCGGCCGGTGAGTTCCTCGATCGCCACGTTGATCGCGTACCCGTGCAGCGGCCCGTCCGCGAGGACCGTGAGCACGAGCATCTGGGCGTCGTTGCTGTGCACGGTCCCGAGAGTACGCGCCACGATGCTACTTGTCACGTAGTACGAGACGCGTACTATGGCCGCCATGGAACCTGGGTACGGCAAGCGGCGGCCGGCACTGGCCGCGATCATGGCGGGCCTGGGCACGGCGGCCCTGTTCGAGGTGCTGGCGCTGATGGCGAGCCAGGTCAAGACCGTCAGAAGGGCCAGCCCGTGGCAGGAGGACCCGTACGACGTGGCCCTGACGCTCGCCGCGTTCGCGGTGCCGATGCTCGCGCTGGCGATCGCGCTGCGGCTGGCCGCCTGGCGGGCGCCCGGCGGCCCGGACCGCGAGCAGCAGACCCTCCGCGCGGCCGGAACGATGACCGCGCTGGTCGCGCTCACGCTGGCCTTCGAGTGGGCGGCGGTCGCCGTCCGGGCCCACCGCCCGACCTGGAACGGCTGGACGGCGGTACTGGTCGGCGGGCTGGCCGTGACCTCGGTGGCGACGCTCGCCGTGGCCGCCCAGCTCGCCCGCCGCCGCCACCCGCGCGGCTCGGCCGGCCGGTGGCGGCACGACTGGCTGGGCGACGCCGTCCTGGTCTGCGAGCGGATTCCGGTGCTCCGGCGGTGGGCCACCCCGGCACTCGCCGGCCTGGTACGGCGGCGTGCCATGACGGTGTTCCTGGCGCTGAGCGCGCTGAGCGCGACCGTGCTGGTGGGTGGCCTGGCCATCGGCGAGCGGTGGACGAACCCACTGCTGATCGCCTGGGCGCTGGTCGTCGTGACAGCCTCCCACCTCGCGTTCTGTGTGGTCAGCAACGCGGTCGCCGGCTTCGTCGCCCGCCCACCCCGGGGCCGCCGGCGCCGGGTCGCCGAGGCCTCGACCGTCACCGGGTGCGTCGCGGTCCAGGTCGCCACCGCGTTCCGTGACGGGCTGCACCGCCTGATCGCGACCGGACCGGTCAGCACCGTGCCGGTCCTGGCCACCCTCACCCTCGGCGCCGGCCTGGTCGCGGCGCTGGCCACCGCGGGGCTGCTCGCCGCCCGCACCCCTCACACCCGATGACTCAGTACGAGAGGCAGGCGATGGAAGCGACCATCCGCGCGCATGAACTGTCCAAACGGTACGGGCGGACGCAGGCCGTCGACCGGCTCACTTTCACCGTGTCAGCCGGACAGGTCTGCGCCCTGCTCGGCCCGAACGGCGCCGGCAAGACCTCCACGATGCGGATGCTGGTCGGCCTGTCCGCTCCCGACTACGGCGGTGCCCGGATCCTCGGCCAGCCGGTCGGCCTCGGCGCCGGCGTGCTGGCCCGGGTCGGCGTCCTGATCGACGGCCCGGCGTTCGTCCCGCACCTGAGCGGCACGGCCAACCTCAAGCTGCTGTGGTCGGCGACCGGCCGCGCCTGGCCGCCCCCGGGGCTGGACGACGCGCTCGACCTGGCCGGCCTGGGCGCGGCCGTCGGCCGCAGGGTCAAGGGCTACTCGATGGGCATGAAGCAGCGACTCGTCCTGGCCCAGGCTCTGATGCGGAAGCCGGACGTGCTGATCCTGGACGAGCCGGCCAACGGGCTGGACCCCGCCGAGGTGCGCAGGCTCCGCGAACATCTCGCGACGCTGGCCGGGCGCGGCGCCACGGTGCTGGTGTCCAGCCACCAGCTCGCCGAGGTACAGCAGCTCGCGACTCATGTCGTGGTGATGAACCACGGCAGCCTGGTCACCGCCGGCGCGCTCGCCGACCTGCTCGGCGACGACACCCCCGCCTACCGGCTCCAGGTCGAGGACCCCGCGCGGGCGACCACGGTCCTGCGTGGCCTGACCGGGGTCGCGGCGGTCACCGCCGACGGCGGCGAACTCGTCGTCACCGCCCCCGACATACCGTCCCGCGACCTCGTCGAGGCGCTGGTCACGGCCGGTATCGGCGTCACGGCCGTCCACCGGGCGAGCCGGTCCCTCGAAGAGGCGTTCCTCGCCATCACCGAAGGAGGCGACCCGCGTGCTGCGCGTTGAACTGACCACCCAGCTGCTCCGGATACGCACGCTCGTCGCGCTCGCCTGCCTGGCCGCCGTCCCCGCGGTCGCCGGGCTGGCGACCGCCTCCGACGCCGGGCACCGCCACGGCACCGAGGGCGGACTGTTCGGCGCGGCCACCTACTCCGCGCTCAACCACACGATGGCGACCCTGGAGTTCATCGGACCGCTGCTGCTCCCGGTCGTGGTGGCCCTGCTGGCCACCGCGATCGGCTCCGCCGACCGCGACTGGGGCACGCTGCGCTACCTGTACGTCGCCCCGGTCGGCCGGTCCCGGCTGCTGGCCGGCAAGCTCGCCGCCGTGGCGGTCGCCACCACCGCGGCCACCCTGTGCGTACTGGTGGCCGGCCTGCTCACCGGCCTGGTGACGTTCGGGTGGCACCCGTTCCACCGCATCGGCGCGCCCACCCTGAGTACCGCCGACGCGATCGGTCGCGTACTGGCGGCGAGTGGCTACACGCTGCTGTGCATGCTGAGCATCGCCGCGATCGCGTTCGCCCTCGCACTACTGCTGCCCCGCGGCGCCGAAGCCCTCGGCGCGGCCCTCGCGTTCGTGATCGCGGCCAGCATCCTCAACGGCCAGCCCGCCCTGCACGCCGTCACCGTGATGCTGCCCGTGCACTACTGGCAGAACTGGACACACCTGTTCGACCCGCACGGCAACGCCGACCTCGCCATCGGGACCGTGTCCCAGCTCGCCACGATCGCCGTGGCCACCGCGCTCGCCGTCCTCGTACTCCACCGCCGGGACCCGGCCGCCTGACCGCCACCCGATCCGACGAAGAGCTCCATTTGGCGAGCTGTCCCTGTCGCTCTGCGAGCTCCTCATCCGACCGGTAGGCCGGGGTAAGCGGCTATGGTGCGGCCGTGGCTGGTTCTGGGCAACGTCCGCTGCTGTTTCTCGATGTCGATGGTCCGCTCATCCCGTTCGGTGCGCCGCCGGAGCAGTACCAGAGCTACTGGACCGACCGCGAACTGAAGGGTGCCGGCTCGAACCCGCTGCTGGCCAGGCTCAACCCAGACCACGGCTCCCGGTTGACGGCACTGCCGTGCGAGCTGGTCTGGGCAACGGGGTGGAGAGCCGGCGCGAATGACTGCATCGCGCCGCTGCTCGGCCTGCCGCTGCTGCCGGTGGTGGTCTGGCCGGAGCCCTCCGAGCTTGATGAGCAGGACGAGCGTAACGGCCTGCACTGGAAGACCCGTGCGCTCCTCAGTTGGGCGGCTGGGCGGCCGTTCGCCTGGGTCGATGATGAGATCACCGCCGCCGATCGGACCTGGGTGTCCGCTCACCACCCAGCGGACTTCCTACTCCACCGGGTCGACCCTCGTACCGGACTCACCGACGCCGACTACGCCCTTCTCGACGAGTGGCTCCAGAAGGCCGACGGGATGCCCACCTCGCCTGGCGCGACCTGAGCACGACTGTCAGCGGCGGGCCGGCGGTCCTTCAACACGCTGTCGGTCGGCACCGGCCGACGCTGTGGGCTGAGGCTGGCCTGCGGTTCGCCGGATGGGTTGTTGTGCTGTGCCGGGTGATACTGGCTTGGCGTCCTTTGTCCTGGCGTGGTGTGGGTACGGGCGTTCAGGGTGTGGTCGATGGGTCGATGCTGGAGCGCCGCTCGGTGCTCGCCTCGAGGAGTGAGCTGGACCTGTTCATCGCGTTCTCGTGATCGGGGGTGGTCGGCGGACGCGCGGGAGGAGATGAGCGCCGCGATGCCCGGCGAGTACCGGCCGGGTTGAACACCGCCTGGTGAGAGGAGTTGGTTGGTGAGCGTCGGAGGCGGTCTGGGAGGCGGCTTCGGCCGGATCTGGTTCGCGACGGGCGCCACCGCCCTCGGCGTGCAGATCGCGCAACTGGCCGTGCCGCTGCTGGCCGTGGTGTCGCTGCACGCCTCGTCCGGGCAGGTGGGGCTGATCGGCGCCGCACAGTGGCTGCCGTTCCTGCTGATCGCGCTGCCGGTCGGCGTGCTTGTCGACCGGCGCCGCCGCCGTCCGTTGCTGATGGCGGCGGAGTGGATCCGCGTGCTCGGCACGACCGCGATCATCCTTCTCGGCGTCGCCGGTGTCCTGACCCTGCCGGCGCTCCTGCTGCTCGTGGTCGTCATCGGTTGCGGCGCGGTCGTGTTCGAGGTCGCCTACCAGTCCTTCCTGCCCTCCGTCGTGCCGCGGGAACGACTCGGCGTCGCGAACAGCCGGCTGCAGGCGACCGAGGCGACCGCGCTGGTGGCAGGGCCGGGCCTCGGTGGCCTGCTGGTGCAGCTGCTCGGGGCCCTGCCGACCCTCGCCGTCACGGCAGGTGGGTCCTTCATGTCCGCGGTCTCCCTGTCGCGGATCCCGGAGTCCTTCACGCCGGCCACCCACCGGAGGAAGCCGGTAGCGCGCGATCTGATGGAGGGCCTGCGGTTCCTGCGGCACGACCGGGTACTTGCCGGCCTGCTCGGCTTCTCCGCGATCTCCAACCCCTTCGCGCAGTGGATCCTCCTGCTCTTCATCGTCGACGCCGTCCGGCGACTTGACCTGACCACCGGGCAGGTCGGCGTGGTACTCGCGATCGGCGCGGTCGGCACGCTCCTCGGCGCCGCCACCGCCCCGGCGGTCGCACGCCGCCTCGGAGTGCTGCGCACGATCCTCTTCACCGCCGCGGTGGATCCCGTCGTCCTGTTCGCCCTCCCGGCGGCGGTGCCCGGGTGGGGCGTGCCAGCCCTCGTCACCGCCCTCGGCGCCACCTTCGCCGTCAACGGGTACGCCGTCGGCCTGGACACCGTCCTGGTCACCACCGTTCGGCAAACGCGCACCCCCGACGACCTGCGCGGCCGCGTCAACGCCGCGACCCGCATGGTCTCCTACGGAACCATCACCCTCGGCGCCGCCGCCGGCGGCCTCGCCGGCCAACTGTTGGGCGTCCGGCTCGGCCTCCTCATCGGCTGCCTCGGCGCACTCACCACCTTCGGCTGGGTCGCCGGATGGGCCACCCTGATCACCCGCCACCACGAACCACTGGACGGCACTCCGGCAGTACCGATCCAATCCCGAACAGGGCCTTGAACTGCGTCCCTATCACAGCGGTCAATGCACTGCGTCGTAGAGATCGTTCTGGCACTGGCCTGCCGATGAGGCCCACACGACGTGCCGCCTGTGTACATCCGCAGATGGGTCGACGGCTGACTTCACCAGCTCCACGTCGAGCGAAATCCCAACTCCCATCGGGACATCGCCCAGCCACCGCTACCGTCCGTGACCGCCTCCGAACGTCCCGGCCATCAGGCCGAGGAGGCTGAGTGCCCTCACGCGGGCCGAGGGCGGATCTTCGGGTGCCATGCGGGCGGCGAGGCCGTCGACGACAACCAGCACGCCGTCGGCGTATGCCTGCCTGATTGCGTCCGCGCAGCGCCCGATCTGTTCGAGGCCGGCCGGGCCGGGCTCCGCCTGCGCGACGATGTTCGCGTTCAGCAGGCCCGCGTCCTTCATGAGCGTCGCGACTCCGGAGCCGTCGATGCCGTCCCGCTTGAGCCGGCGACCGGCCGTCGCAATGATCCGCTGCCTTGTCTGCTGCTTGTGTTCTCTCGCGTACCGCACCATGGGTTCCTCCGCCGCAGCCAGCGGATACCGCCTTGGCCGAGTCAGTGTGCCGGCCGTCGAGCGGCTGGGTGAGCGTCAGTTCGGCATCCGGTTGAATCTGCGGACGATGCGGTCGAAGATCCGCGCCGGAAGAACGCGGTGTAGCGCGCTGATGCTTGCGGCCTTCGAGCCCGCGGTGCGCCGCAGTTTCGGGCTCCGGTCGGTGGCCGCCGCGACGATCACTTTGGCCACGACGGCGGGGGCGTCGCCGCCGCTGGCGTTTTTCGCCAGCACCTCGTCGAAGGTGCGCCGTCCCGACGTGTAGAGCGGCAGTGGCTGCTTGACCACGGAGGCGACCGATTCGTCGCTGGTCACGTCGAGGTCGATGTAAGTCACTCCGGCGGGCGCCGTGACCCGCGCGGTGTCGCGGCCGCTTTGCCGATGCCGGAGGACGCGCCTGTTACGAGCGCGACCTGCCAAGCTGCTGTCCTCACGGGCGTAGGCGTGAACGGCCGAGGCGAGCCAGGGTGTGGACGTCGTCTCCTCTGCGGAGGTAGATCAGGGTCCGGGCTCCCGCCGTTTCGCCGGGGCCCGCGACGTCGTACCACCGGGCCGAGTTCGGCGGCCCTGCGTAGAGCAGGGTGCGCCGGACTGACTTGAAGGACTCCATCAGTCTTGCGCTCGGCCGGAATCGCCGTCCCGGGATTGGTATCGGCCAGATGAATCTGGCGGTACTCCTACTGGCGGGACTGGTCGGTGCGCATCCACAGCAGGATCGACGAGGTGAAAGTTTTCTTGGCGTAGCGCGGTGCCTCCGCCACTGGCCGCCCTGCTGGTTTTCGAGTAGTCATCGCGCGAGGAACTCCACCGCGACGGGTGCGAACTCGTTGTGGAACTGGAAGATCCCGCCATGGCCCGAGTCGGGGTAGATGATCAGCTCCGAGTCCTTGATACGACGGTGCAGGTCCTCGGAAAGGACCGAGGGCACCATGCGGTCGTTGTCGCCGTTGGCGATCAGGGTGGGCTGGGTGATGGTCGACAGGTCCTCGGGTGTGCCGCGTCCCCACTTCTTGATGGCCTTCAACTGGGTCCGGAGCGCCGTCAGCTTGATTTCCGCGTCGCGGCCAACGGTGCGTTCCTGCAGGCGCTTCACGAAGGCCTTCGCGGCGAGCTTGCCGGTGGTGTTGCGGTTGAAGAACAGGAACTCCTTCGGATCCGACCGGGTCAGCGTTGCCCGCAGTATGTCGTAGTAGGTGGTGCGGGCGATCTTGTCCATGTCTTTGCCGCCCTTGGGGCCGGTGCCGGTGAGGATCAGCTTGCGGACCAGATCGGGGTGCTTGACCACGAGGGCCTGGGCGATCATGCCGCCGAGGGAGAACGAGAAGATGTCGATCTTGTCGAAACCGAGCGCCTTGATGAAGGTGAAGGCGTCGTCGGCCATCGCCTCGATGCTGTCGGGCACCTGCCCGCTGGAGGCTCCGACGCCGCGGTTGTCGGACGCGATGACATGGTGGTGCTTGGCGACGGGGTCGATGATCCGAGGATCCCAGTTGTCGAGGGTCGCGGCGAGATGGATGAGGAAGACGACCGGAATCCCGCCCCTCGGGCCCAACTCGCGGTAGGCGTAGCTGACGCCACCGGCGGTGATGGTTCGGGCCGGTGCTTGGGCATAGGACGTGATGACGTTCGAGTCGTTGTCCGTGCTCATGACGAGCCTCCTTGTACGTTTGTTGACGTTACCGCTGGTCGTGAGCACGGGTCAGGAATTGCTGAGGACTGCCTGGCCGCGGATGCCGCCCTTGTGCAGCCCTTGGCGGGCCTGGACGGTCTGGCGTGCACGCCCAGCCGGCTTTCGCCAGCTGCGGACCGGTGGCGTGCTCGGTGTTTACCGCATTCATCCCGGGTAGCCAGGCCGATGCCGTGACCAGTGCAGGCGGCTGGCGCTGGCCGAACAGATGGCACGGTTTCGCCGCCGGTCGGACCTGCTCTGCTGTCCTGACGCTAGGGCAGGAACGGGGCGAGTCGGGTTTCGATCGGCTGGTGGAGGTTGGCGCGGACCGCGCGGGTGAGGTCGTCGGCCAGGATCTCCATGTCGCCCTTCTCGACACCGTCGAGGACCTGGCGGACCACGTCGGCGGGCTTCGACTTGGCGGCGTCTACGCCGACGGTCATGTCGGTGTCGACGTAGCCGACGTGGACTCCGACGACCTGGACGCCTCGGGGTTGGAGTTCCAGGCGCATGGAGTCGGTGGCGCTCCACACGGCCGCCTTGGAAACTCCATAGGTGCCGCCCACGGGGAGCCAGGACGCCACCGAGGCGACGTTGATGACGACGCCGGAACGCTGCGCCAGGCGGTCCGCGAAGGCCGAGGCCACGGCGAGGGTGCCGAAGAGGTTCGTCTCGAGTTCGCTGCGCAGGGTGGAGGTGTCGGAGTCGAGAACCGAAGCGCCGCGGGCGATGCCGGCGTTGTTCACCACGATGCTCACGTCCTGCGCGATCTCGGCGGCGCGGGCCACCGAGCCGGCGTCCGTGACGTCGAGCTGCAGCGGGACAACGCGGGGGTCGTCGGCGACGATCGTGTGCGGGTCGCGGGCAGCGGCATAGACCTTCGCGACCCCACGGTCGAGGAGCTGATGGACGAATTCACGGCCGATGCCGCGGTTGGCGCCGGTGACGAGGATGGTCTGGTCGACGAGCTGAGTCATGTCATTCTCCGGAAGTCGGTGCGCCCGGCCGGGCGCTGATGTGACGAGTACGCCCGCTGCACGGCTTGTTTCGCCGGTGGGCGACGGCCTTCGCGATGTGGCCGGCGGCCTTGCGGTCGGAGTGCATCGAGGCGGTGACCGAGCCACCGAAGTGGAGGTGCGGCAGCGCCCGGTCGGGGTCGGCGCCCTCAGGGATGCACCAGAGGCCGGCGTACGTGACGCCTTCCGGCTCGGTGGACGCCAGGTGGTGTCTCTCGACGATGTCGCGCAGGATGCCCAGGTCGAGGCCCGGGGTGGACGACTTGGCACGCACGCTTTCCAGGAACCGCCCGAACTGTTGCGCCTGCGAACCGGGTTTCACGACGACACCCCTTGCCTGACCTTTGGATTACGGTCATACGACCATATGGTGGGGGTACGGACTGCGGCAAGGGGCTGGGCGAGATTAAATTATGACCATACTCTCAATCTGATGGGGCGCGGTACGGGAGGGAGCGCAAGCAAGTGACGCGGCGGCGAGAGCGGAGAAGGCGGGCCGGCACTGAACTGAATTGGGGGCACACCGGGCGCATCCGGCGTAACCCGCGCGGAAGGGAAACGCGTCACGAACCGGCGGTGCGCTCGACCTCGACGGCGTTCGCATCGCCGGTCGTAGTGCGGGCTCGCGCCGCGTGATGTGGCATCAGGTCGCACCCATCCTGGCTGAGCGCCACACCGTGGTGCTGGGCGGCTGATGGCTTGCCACTGCTACGCCACGATGCTCAGCGAAGGAACGCGAGGGCGTTCTGGAGGCCCTGTTCGAGGACCTCGTCGGCGAACTTCGGGTCGGACAGGGCGCGGGACAGCTGCAACGTGCCCACCGCCATCGTGTACAGCGCGAGCGCCTTCCCGTACGCGGACCGCGGATCCTCGGGAGCCAGGCGGACGGCGATCTCGTCCACGATGGACCGCGCACCGTCGGTGTAGGCATCCCTGGTTGCGGTCGTGCAGCGCCCGATCTCGTCGAGCAGGGCGGCGGAGGGACATCCGGCGCCGGGGTTGTCCCGGTGCCGAGGCGACAGGTACTCGCGCAGAAACTCCTCCAGGCCGGCCCGGCCGGGCGCCAGCTCGCTGAAACTCCGCGCCTGGGAGCGCAACTGATCGGCGACCACGTTGGCGACGAGATCGTCCTTGGACGAGAAATGGGCGTAGAACGCGCCGTTGGTCAACCCCGCATCCGCCATCAACGTGGCCACGCCGGAGCCGTCGATGCCGTCGATCTTGAACCGATGGCCGGCCGTGTCGAGGATCCGCCGCCGCGTCGCCTGCTTGTGCTCCTTGTCGTAACGCGCCACCGAGACTCCTCCATCAACCCGGCACGGCCGATGCCCCGCACCAAGCACAGCCGATGGTATGACGTACATAATCTTACCTTTCACCTTCACCGAACGGTGGGCGTGGAAGTTCGGGTTCCGCCAGATCCGGCCGGCTCGCCGACCTCGATCGTTCGGAAGGCGTTCGAGGACTTGCCCTCCTCGGTGGATGTTGGGCTCAGGCGGGTCCTGTCGGCGCTCGCCGCGGGTCCCCTGCACGGGTACGCGGTGATCAAGGAGGTGTCGCGGCTGTCGGCCGATCGGGTGCAGCTCGCCGCCGGCACGCTGTACGCGGCCCTCGACCGGCTCAGCGACGAGGGCCTGGTCGAGGGTAGACCGCGAGGAGACTGTCGATGGCAGGCTCCGTCGGTACTGCCGGCTCACCGGTCCGGGCGCCTCCGCACTGGCCGCCGAGGCCGAGCAGACGAGCCGTGACGAACGGATGGTCATCCGGCGGCTGCGCGAGGCCGGTCCCGCCGGCGCCCCTGGGCCCGCCCAACCGGCCCGGATGGCATCGCGCCGGCCAACCCCGGACCACCGAAGGGACCCACGTGCCCGACGACACCCGCACCGCGCGCCTGGCCCGCAGGTACGGTCACTGGCTGTTGGCCTACCCACGGGCATATCGCCGTGAGCGCGGACCGGAAATCGTCGCGACCCTGCTGGACGCCGCCGGTCCCAGCCGATGCATGGCCTCCTGATCGCGCCAACCCGGGCCTGCCGTCGACTGTCCGGTGAAGACGTTCGTTGAGCAGGTGTGCCCCGCATGTAGGACGTCACCGACCTCTTGGGCCCGAACACTCCCGAAATCCGCCGCCCGCATCCTCGCCGATCTGGTCGGAAAGGACGGACGTGACGGTAAAAAGCCTGATTAGACTCCATGGGTAACATTTCGGTCTCGGCCGGTCAGGGCGCCGTCACAGTCTCCAGTACACGGCTGCGGACCCGTCCTGAGCGGGGAAGCCGGGATCATCCGGCGCCGTGGCCTGTCGGGGCTGCCGCGTGACGATCGAGAAGGGCACGAGACCTTGAGGCACAAGGTGGTACGGGCGTTCGGAGTGCTGCCGGTGGCGGTCGCTCTAGTCGCACTGCCCGCATGTAGCAAGTCAAACAGCAGTTCGGGCGGCTCGTGCGGCGGCGTCGAATTGGGCTACTTCGGCGTTCTCTCCGGACAGAACAGCCCCGAACTGGGTGTGAACATCTACAACGGCGCGAAGCTCGCCGTTGACCAGCACAACGCCAAGCACAAGAACTGCAAGGTCAACCTGAAGAAGTTCGACTCGCAGGGTGACCCGGGGCAGGCCTCGACGCTGGCGCCGACGGTGATCCAGGACCGCAAGCTGGTCGGCGTGGTGGGTCCGGCCTTCTCCGGTGAGTCCGAGGCCGTGCTGCCGGCGTTCAACTCGGCCGGCCTGCCGGTCATCACCGCCTCGGCGACCCGCACCAGCCTGGGCCAGAAGGGCTGGAAGGTCTTCCACCGCGGGCTGGGTAACGACGCGCAGCAAGGCACGGCGGCCGCCAAGTACATCAAGGACGACCTGAAGGCCCAGAAGGTCTATGTCATCGACGACCAGTCGGCGTACGGCGCCGGCCTGGCCGACGTGGTGAAGCAGGGCCTGGGCAGCCTGGTCATCGGCACCGACCATGTGAAGCAGAAGGACACCGACTTCTCCGCCGCGGTCGGCAAGGTGAAGAGCAGCGGCGCGACGGTCCTGTTCTACGGCGGTTACTACGCCGAGGCCGGCCCGATGCTCAGCCAGCTCAAGGCCGCCGGCGTGACCGCGACGTTCATCAGCGGTGACGGCTCCCGGGACGAGGGGCTCATCAAGGCCGGTGGCGCCTCCGCCACCGAGGGTGCCCTGACGACCTGCCCGTGCGCGGTCAAGACCGGTGACAAGTTCGCCACCGACTACAAGGCCAAGTGGGGCAAGGACCCCGGCATCTACAGCGCGGAGGCCTTCGACGCCGCGAACATCTTCCTCAAGGGGATCGACGCCGGGAAGACCACCCGCCCGAAGATGCTGACCTACGTCAACGGCTACCAGGGTCAGGGCGAGACCAAGCACTTCAAGTTCGACTCCCACGGCGAACTCGACAAGAGCTCGGTCGTGGTGTGGCTCTACAAGGTCCAGAACGGCGCGATCGTGCTGGACAAGCAGCTGAAGCTGTAGCCGCCGTCGTACCGAGCGCGAGGACGGGGTGCGGCCGGGTACGTCCTGGCCGCACGCCGCTCGCCATCGCTTGAGGGAGTTCGTCGAGCTCTTTGGAGTGGGTGGGTTGCGCCGCTGTGGCCTGGCCCAGGAGGTCTGCGAGCTCCTCTGCGTTGACTTGGGCGTAGTTGCGGTAGCAGTTGTCTGTCCCACCCCAAAGCGCCGCGCTGCCAGGCGTTTCACCTGCACCATCCCGAGCGAAACGCTGACTTCTATCGGGACATCGCCAAGCCGCCGCAACCGTCCGTGACCGCCTTCAGGATGCGTCCAGAGGCTTTCTCCCCCACCGACCTCCTCAAACGGGCTCGCACTGACCACACAGACGGTTTCCGCTGGTAGGAGGCTCAAACAGCAGAGCCCCGAGACCCGGCCTACATCGGCACAAACCCGCGATCGATCCGAGGCCGCAGAGGCAGAACCGCCTCAGCAGCCCCGAGCAACAGCCCTCCTGAACGAAGTCGTGTACTGCGGACGCAGGTCAGCTCAGACCGACATCGACCGAGCTGCACCATCGGCACCATCACAGCAACCTCACCCACACGCGCTCATCGCGGCATGTGCGGATGCCGGGGCACGTCATCGTCCGAGCGCTCCGCAACGCGCCCTGGTGCATAGGGGGGCCTGCACCGTGGCGTCGCGTCGCTCCCCGGCAGAGTCATGTTTCGCATGCCAGAATCCGACATGACGATTCGCCGTGCCGTGCCCGATATCACCACCGCCGACCCGACCGTGACCAGCGGCTTTTACCAGCTTCTCGGCTTCCGCGTGGAGATGAACCTGGGTTGGGTGGTCAACTTGGTCTCACCGTCCAATCCCAGCGCCCAGGTCATCCTCATCACCAAAGATGCGGCGGCAGCGGTAAACCCGGACCTCAGCGTCGAGGTCGACGACGTCGACGCCGCCTACGAGGCGGTACGCGCGACGGGCGCAGAGATCGTGCACCCGATTTCCGACGAGCAGTGGGGCGTCCGGCGCTTCTTCGTTCGCGACCCAGACGGCAACGTGGTCAACGTGGTCAGCCATCGCTGACCGACAGGCGGGTGGAATTGGTGCCCGGCGAGGGTGAGGCTGGCCAGCCAGACTATTGCGCGATGGCGCGATGGCGCGATGGCGCGATGGCGCGGTGGCGCGGTGGCTCTTGGTCACACGAGGACGTAGCCGATATTCCGGGCCGGCAGCACGCCGACACGGGCTGCCCTGCGGAACGGCGCCGGGCGGTGCTCGCAATCTGCACGGGTGCCAACGGCACGGTCAACCGATCACCGGAAGGCCTGCATCCAGGCAGGCGCAAGCCGCTGACCTGCGGGCGAGTAGTGGGCGATCCCAGCGCCTCCGCGCGCACGACGCGGCATATCCGGACGGTCTGGCTGTGCAGAGGGCAGCGGAGGAGCCGAGATGGTGAGCGCCCATAAGAGTGATCCCTTGTCAGCAGTGTACCCGCCGGCAGAGAAGCCGTTCAGCACGGCTCCGGAGGTCAGGTAGCCGACATCGGCGATACCAGCGTTACTACAGATATGAATGTGAACGGCGGTCTCGCGGGTCCTCATCTATACGACGTAGAAGAGTAGGGCTTTTGTCAGTCGACCACAGTCGCAGACTTCAGTTCAATGTGCAGCACCAACCCTGGAACCGCCTAGTGCAGAGCGACGAGGCACGTTGGTGTAGGCACCCGGAGACTATCATGGCCTGCAACATCGATGAATTGACCTTTGACTTCTCCGGCACGGCCGGATTATATTCGCAAATGACGGGGGTTCTCGCTGGGTTTGCCTTTGGCGCCATAACTTTAGTGCTGTCCAAAGAGTCGTACCGCCGCAACCAGGATGCCGCGGATAATGAAAGGGACGAAGTAAACATCATACTAGCGCTTGTCGCGGCATTCATGAGCCTGCTTGTAACCACGCTTGAATTCGCAGTCCTAGCCGGTGAGCGCGGATGCTCATTGGTTGAGGGTCGCGCCGCATCTGAAGAATTTCTAGGTGGAGTAGCATTCGCCTTCTCGGCGCTCCTCCTGCTTTACGCAGTAGTCCGCCTTGTCTCCCACTACGGAGCACCAAGAACGGCTAGCCACGTATGCTTCATCGTCGCATTGCTTGGCCCGCCCCTGGCTGTATTGTTTCTTATGCTGGGTGCCGAGGATGTCGCATTTGCCCCGTGGCGTCGCGCCCACAGCCCGGCCGTATATCAGCCTCAGCGTACTGCCTTCTCACATCGGTTAGAAATTATCGCCTATCCACTACCAGTCCTACCTCTGGTTCTATGTTTGGCGGTCTGGGTAATCAGTAGGCGCATGAATGTGGGGCGGCCGAACGGCGACACGAGACCTGAGAAGATCGGGCATCTTGCTTTTCCATACACCTCGCTGGCCCTAGTGGTAGCAGCCGAAATTCGTTCTACTATGTTGGCGGAGACCAATCCCCACACCCACATCACAGAGCCAGAGGTATGGGCCTGGCTTACCAGCTGTGTAGTAGTGCTCCTACTTCAGACTCTCCACCTATCTGTCGGACAACGGCATCCAGTCTGAGCGATTTGAATATGCGACGTTTAGCGAGCGGTGGACGCCATTATTGTCCGTCGCTAGCCACCGTTGATCGACGCTCCGGCCGGCGTCCGGATGGGAACTGAAACGAATTGCCACCGGCGTCACCGCTCAGTCGACTCATTCCGAATTTGCGCGGACCGCGGCAGATCCGGACGTGTTCATTCCGCATCGTTCAATGCCTCATGGGCTCAACAGGACATGGGCCAGTTCGTTCTGGATCGCGTCGGTTCTTAAGCACGATAAGGGTCGTGTCAGCAGGAGTTCGACGAACATGTCGTCTCGAGCGCCTTCAGATCCTCAGCGATGGTGTCCTGTCTCCCTCGAAATGAGGCGCGGGGCACGCTATGCCGCTGTGCCTCGGTAGATGAGATTCACGGCGGGCCCAGTCATCTCAGTGATCTGGGGCGTTAAATGGTCAGGCCGCGCTCATCTCGCCTGTCATCCTCAGAGGATACGAGGAGCAGGGAGGTCCCCGTTGTCGATCAGGATGTCGGCGCGCTGATGCGGTGAGCATGCCTTGAAGTACAGGCGCTGAGCCTCGACATAGCGTCTCATGCTGGGATGCTGGGGGTCGGGATTCGTGCCGTCCCGAAGTGCCATCCACCTCGCGGTCACCTCGGACGGGACATCCAGGAACACGGAAAGATCCCAGGCGCCGACAGCCTCGTCCCGGTGAAGAAAGAGGCCGTCAACGATAAGTACAGTCCCCGGCTCCGCAGTGCGGGGTCCCGGCTCGAGCACTGTGTCGCTGGCCAGGTCGTGCGCGGCCGGCCGGTACCGCCGCGAGCCGCCCGCCGCGAACGGCTGCAGCACGTCGCTGTGGAAACGCAGGTAGTTGAACGAGTCCTGCCAGAAACCCTCCGGGGACTCGCGTCCCTGCCGGTAGCGCACCGCCTGCACATTGTGGAAGTCATCGAGCGAAACCCGTACCACGGGCCGGTCCAGAGCCCGGACTGCCGAGGCAAGCTCGTCGCCGAAAATACTCTTCCCGGACCCGTCCGGACCGTCGACAGCGACCGTGGACACGCGTGACCATCAGCGGGGATCCGGCGCAAGACATGGCGGATCACCTGGCGCCGCTGCGCGGAAGCAATCACGGGGCAAGTCTGGCAACAGAGAAGGACACCGCGATATCCCCGGCACCAGCGCGCCCGCAGAGCGGCATGTCGGTGCGTTTCAGAAGAACAAGCCCGTCTCAAGGGGCCCCGACTGACGGTGGCAGCGCTCGTTTCAGTAAGAAGCCAACGAATTCGGAGCCCTTCGCGATCTTGTCCGCAGCGTCTCCAGTGCTGGCCGCGAAAAGTTCGAAGCTCTCGCGCCCTTCCCGAAGGCACTCTGTCAAGTCGACCGACTCGATGCCACGATCATCGGCGGCGATCGTCTTGAGTTGTCCTGGGGAGCGAACGGGCTGCCCAAGCAGCTTTGCAGCCGCAATCATGGCCAAGTGAAAGCGTAGGTTGGTACGTTCCTGCGTGGTGACATCAGCCTCCTCTGATAGCAGGAAAGCATCGATCTTCTTTTGCGACTTGGCAAGCCAAAGATACACCGGCAGAGGGACCGAGTGAGAGAAGATCTCCTTGTAATCGTCGTCGCGCTTCAGAAGACTGGAAGGTCTGGCTCGCGAGTCATCGGGGCGACTAAGCCCCATTGCCATCACCGCTTGAGCAAGAAGGGGAATACCAACAATGCGCTCGGGACTCTTTCCATTGTTGCGATAAAAGTTCTTTCGACGATCATAGAACCAACCATGCGCCAGAAAGAAAGATTCTATGTTGCGCTGGATGCCGTCTGTAGCGCGTAACGATGCGGCGGGTACGGACGTCTGCCTATTCGTAGCTCGAATCACCCGGTCACGTATCGCTGGGTCGTCACTTGTCGCCAAGATACGCACCAACACCGAACGATCGAGGGCGGGATGGTCATCGGCAAAATTACCTAGCACTCTATGCAGAGTATAGGAGGTTTGCAGACCATTTACAATTTGTACATCATCCAGCACGTAGGTCTTGCTGATGATAGAGGTCTTGGAGCACACGATAGTGACACCATTGTTGAGCCACCAGAACTCTGGAGCTTCCGGGTCCTCTAAGGATTCCTTGATCTCCTTGTTGACCTCGACATCACCTTGATAGTCGCGGACGTTCAGCTCGAAGATGTGTCGCCGAAGATTTCCCTCATCATCTGTAATGAACTTCAGATAGTCCCGCAATTTGACCAGCGCTACGTGACTGTTGCCACTCGTCGCATTCTCCTGATAGACAAGCTCGGTGGTGTAGGAAGGCACCGTATTTACTCGTCTCCACAACTCGGCAGCGCCGAGGAACTCGACATGAGCTGTGGCACCTGTCACAACAGCAGAGAGTTGCCGTTCAAGGTCGGTTGCCTTAATCTCGACCTTGGCGTTGATCTGGTCTGTTCTACCCCGCGAGACGTAACTGAAGTGGACCTCTACCTGCAGGTGGCGGGTGGCGAGAATCTGCAGGACGGCACGGAAAAGACCCGTGCGCGCCACGACCGCAGGCGAGTAGAGCTCCACCAGATCGGCATCGCTCTCAGCCAAACTCAGCAGCCGCCGAGTCGAGTTAGCAACCTTATCAAGCGCTGTCTCAGTGAAAGACATCTCGCGCTTCGCTTGGACTAACCATAGGCTCAGGCGGGTCCCAGCCGCCACTTTGCCGACCGCGAATCCCTCCTGAAACACATCACTGTCCTCGGAAAGGAGATCACCTCCCAAGAAGACGTACACGCCGTCGATGGCACCGTCATTGCCCCCTCCGACCACTCCCAGTGCAACCTCTTCGACGGACAAGTCACGGTCGCGCAGGACCTGCTCACAGGCAAATAGCTCGAAGGCATCGTCGTCTCGCAGCGGTGTTGATCGCTCCGCCTGTCGCTGTCGCAGCACCTGGTCAAGCAACACCAGTTCGTTGTCAACCATGCAAGGAACCATAGCGAGCCAGCGCGTCGCCAGCGCGGGTGTTCGTGACATCGAGAGCCGTGCCGGTTGCTGCCTACGGCCACCCGCCCGTTCCATCCCAGCTCGCGGCGGGCTTGGCCCTCCGGACGGCCTGCGTCTGGTGTATGAGCCGCTCCCTGCTGGACGGCGTCCCCGACGATCACACTGGCACTCCGGCGTGGAAGTCGCGGTAGGTGTCTTGTGCGGCGAACGCCGACAGCGCCTGGTTCACGCTCTGCCGCGAGCCGCCCACCATGTCCGCGAGCTGGCTCTGGGTCAGCTCCACGGTGTGGTCCTCGGAGTGCTCGGCCAGCCGTACCAGCGCCTTGGCCACCCGGCCCGGCAGGTCCAGGAAGACGTGGTCGGCGGTCTGGTCGGTGAGCCGGCGCACCAGCGCCCCCAGCGCGGCCAGCACCGTGTCCAGCACCTTCGGGTTCCGGTACGCCAGTTCGATGAACGCCTGCCGGGACAGGGCGAGCGCGGTGATGTCCTCCAGCGCCTCGATCGAGGCCGAGCGGGGCGAGCGGTCCAGCAGCGCCACCTCGCCCAGCACGTCGGGGGCGCGCACCACG
>JBJMIH010000259.1:0-20137 GCA_045806985.1 Mycobacteriales bacterium
AACTAAATCCCAACACCACGCTCATCCTATCACTACATCACCGTGAGCGAGATCTTCCCGCTGGAGCTGCGGTCGCAGGCGATCTCGTTCTTCTTCGCGATCTCGCAGTTCTGCGGCGGGGTGTTCGCGCCGTGGCTGTTCGGCAAGCTGATCGGCGACGGCAAGCAGACCACGCCGCTGTTCATCGGGTACCTGCTCGGCGCGGCCCTGATGTTCACCGGCGGCCTGGTCGCCTGGTACCTGGGCGTGGACGCCGAGCGGAAGTCGCTGGAGGACATCGCCTCGCCGCTGGCCGCCGTGCGCAGGGCCGCCACCACGGTGCGCTCCAAGGTGGAGGAGCGCACCCTGCCGCCGACCGCCGACGCCGGCCCCACCGCGGCGGCTTGACCGCGACGGGGCCGGCTGCGGCCGTCAGCCGATCGACTTGACGATCGCCTCATCCAGCGCGGGGAACGTGGCCAGGAACGCCTTGCGCTCGGCCTTCAGCTGCTCCACGTGGCGGGTGTACTCGTCCAGCCGGCCCTGCCGCTCGTACAGCCTGCGCGGCTGGAGGATCTCCGGGTCGTCGATGCCCGGCACCGAGGTGGCGACCTCGTACCCGAAGTCGGGGTCGGTCTCCCAGCCGATCGCGTCGGTCGCGATCCCCTCCACCATCGCCGAGGAGTACGGGATCGTGATCTTCTTGGCCCGCTCGTCGCCGTCCGGGCCGCCGACCGAGCCGGTGTTCAGCACGAACACCTTCAGCTCGTGCGAGTCGAGCAGCTCCAGGAACCGGTTGCCCATGTCGGCCATGTCGCGCGGGAAGAACGGGTTCGTCCCCGGCACCCGGAGGAACTTGCCCTCCTCGTCCTTGCCGCCGGCCGAGGTGCCGGTGGTCTCGCCGAGCATGAAGTACGCCGCCGCCTGCGCCCGGTCCAGCCGCGCCACGCCCGGCACGATGTTGGAGTTGCGGTTCAGGATCAGCAGGAACTCGGCCGGCTGGAGCAGGTCGGGGTCGTACGGGTCGACGTACTTGAACGGCCAGGTGGTCCGGCCGTTGCGGGTGAACGAGGTGTCGAAGAAGTCGGCCTTGCCGTGCTCGTCGACGGACAGGTTCTCCAGGTACGCGTCCGGCTTGGTGGTGGCGGCGTAGATCGCCGGCTCGTACCGCGGGTCGAGCCCGAACGTCTTCGCGAAGCACCCGTTCTCGGTGGTGTACACCTTGCCGCCGGGCATCAGCGCGACGAAGTCGTCCTGCACGGGCTGGCTGCCGAGCTGCTTGGTGAACGTGGTGGTGGTCTTGCCGGTGCCGGACAGGCCGACGATCAGCATCGTCTTGTGCTCGCCGCCGACCGGGATCGCCTTGCAGCCGGCGTGCAGGGCCAGGCCGCCGCGCTCGTAGACGATGTTGTTCCACATCCGCAGGCCGCCCTTCTTGGACTCCCCGAAGTAGTCCGAGTTGAGCACCCGCGTGATGTTGCTGTTGAGGTCCACGGCGATCAGCCGGTCGTTCGGGTAGCCGGGGGCCTCGAGGTTGGGGGTGTAGACGACGGTGGTGACCGGCGCGCTGTCGTCACCGGGCTCCAGCGGGTAGTACAGCTGCTGCTGCATCCCGGCCACGTTGGCGTTGGCGGCCTCGATGATCAGCCGCGCGCGGGTCCGGAAGGCCGGATCGGAGCCGATGTAGCCGTCCACCACGACCATGTCGTGTTCGGCGATGTAGGCGTCCTGGGCCGCGGCGACCCGCTCGTACTCTGCCCGCGTGATGGTCTGCGACGTGGCGTTCGTGGAGTCCTCCACCACGAACGTGGAGCTCTTGCTCCGCGCGTCCACCCGCGTCTTGACGTTGACGTTCCCGAACTCCGTGAGCGACGCGTTCGGCATTCGCTCGGTGAGTTCCCTGAGCCGTTCGGGAGTGGGGTTCCACTCCACCGACCTGGCATGAAGTTCATACGCCACGATGGGTTCTCCTCCTGCCGGGGCATCATCGACCCGGCGCCGGCGGAACTGAGGGCACGACCTTATCCCACGGTATGGGACGTGGTCCTTGACCTCCAGGTTCTCCGGAGAACTACGGACGTACCAGTACCTTCAGGGCGGCCCTGGTGTCCATCGCCTTGAAGCCGTCCAGCACGTCGTCCAGGCTGACCGCGTAGTCGAAGATCGGGCTGGCGTCCAGCCGGCCGTTCTCGACCTCGGTGAGCAGTTCCGGCAGGTACGCCCTGACCGGGCAGATCCCGCCCCTGACCTCCACGTTCCTGCTGAACAGGCGGGACAGCTCGACACCGGGGTGGTGCGGAACGCCGACGTAGGAGATCGTGCCGCCGTCCCGGACCACCTGCATCGCGGCCTCCCAGGACCGCTGGGTGCCGACGCACTCGAGCACCACGTCGACACCGCCGGTGGCGGCCATGACCTCCTCCAGGCCCTCCTCGCCGGCGGCGGTGACCACGTCGGTGGCGCCGAACTGGCTGGCCAGCGCGAGCCGCTCGTCGTGGTGGCCGACGGCGACGATCTGGTCGGCGCCGAGCCGGCGCGCGGCCAGCACCGCGGACAGGCCGACACCGCCGTCGCCGATCACGGCGACCGTGCAGCCGGCCTTGATGGTGCCGCGCACGGCGGCGTGGTGGCCGGCGGCCAGCACCTCGGACAGCGGCAGCAGCTTCGTCTCCACGCCGAGCAGGGCGGGCGGCACCACGACCAGCGTGCCGTCGGCGTACGGCACCCGCACCGCCTCGCCGAACGCGCCGTCGTGCCCGGGTTCGGAGAACATGCCGCCGTCCTCGCAGGAGGACGGCAGGCCGCGGCGGCAGTACTCGCAGACGCCGTCGGAGAACGCGGCCGGCGCGACGACCAGGTCGCCACGGCGCACCGAGCGCACGTCGCTGCCGACGTCCACGACCTCGCCGACGAACTCGTGGCCGATCCGGGTGCCCGGGGGGCGGGTGCCGTACCCGCGGTAGGACCACAGGTCGGATCCGCAGATCGCGGCGTGCGTCACCCGGACGACAGCATCGGTGGGTACCTCGACCGAGGCGTCGGGGACGTCGATGACGCGGATGTTGCCCGGACCCTCGTAGATGGCGGCGCGCATGTTCCGACCTTGCCCGAGCACGGGGCGTCGCGATACCCCTTGACAGAGAATTGATCGGAACTGTCTTTTGGGCGCTACTATCAAAAGATGCCCGGCCTGCGAGAACGCAAGAAACAGCGCACCCGCGAGACGCTGCAACGGGAGGCGCTCCGGCTGATCGCGGCGCAGGGGTACTCGCGGACCTCGGTGGAGCAGATCGCCGAGGCGGCCGAGGTGTCGGTGTCGACGTTCTTCCGGTACTTCCCGGCCAAGGAGGACGTCGTCCTGCAGGACGAGTACGACCCGATGGCCACCCAGCACATCCTGGACCAGCCGGCCGAGCTGTCCCCGCTGGCCGCCGTGCGGCGCGGGATGGCCGCGGCGGTGGCCGAGATCCACCCGGCCGAGCGGGAGGCGATCCTGCAACGGACCCGGCTGATGATGACCGAACCGGACCTGCGGGCGCGCGGCTACCAGGAGCACCAGGCGTTGATCGGCACGATGGCCGAGGTGCTCGGCGCCCGCGCCGGCCGGCCCGCGGGGGACCCGGCGGTACGCCGGGTGGCGGGGGCGCTGGCCGGCGCCCTGACCGTCGCCGTCCAGGACTGGGCGGAGGGCGGCGGCGCCGAGGACCTCGCGACCGTGGTCGACACCGCCCTGGCCCACCTCGAGTCCGGCCTGGCCCTGTAGCCCCGGCCCGCCGTCCAGCGGGTCACGGCGGCGTGCACCGTGTCGTCGCGCTCGCCCGTCAGGTGGCGGGTTCGGCGGGCGGGGAGGCCCGCCGCCCCGGACCGCGGTCCGGGGCGGAGAGGCGTTCGGGTCAGACCTCGGGGCCCTGCTTGCGGAGCCTGTCCACCTGCTCCATCGCGGTGCGGAGCTCGGCGAGCCAGTCCTCGGCGTGCTTGCCGACGAGGCGGACGCACCAGGCGAGGGCGTCCGAGCGGGACCGGGCCACGCCGGCGTCGACGAGCGTGTCGAGGATGTGACGTTCGGGCTGCCGGAGCCGGGTCATGACCGGGATCGACAGGTTGGTGAAGATCTCGCGGCTGTCGCCCACCTGGGCGCCCCAGGCCACCTTGCGGCCGTACCGCAGCTCGGCCTCGTCCGCGATCTGCATCCGCTCCTCGCGGGTCTGCTCGCGGAAGCGCTGGATCCTGCCCAGCTCGGCGGCTGCCCTGTCGGCGTCGCTGGCGGGCTCGGCGCCCTCGCCGGACGCGACCGGCGGCAGCGAGCCGAGGACGAGGATCTCGTCCCGGTCGATCGACAGCTCGGGCGTCCCGACGAACCAGTCGTCGGGCAGCCGCCCGCTGAACCAGGCCGGCGCGTCCTCGACGGACGGCAGCTCGGCATCCTGCCAGCCGCCGCGCATGTGCCGCCGGCCGCCGCCGCGACCGAAACCGTGGCCGCGCCCGCGGCCACCCATCCGGTACTGCTCTTCGCGTTTCATGTACACCTCCGTAATGACGATTACATCATTACATAAGTGCTCAGCGGCCGGCAAGCAACCGGACGGGACTCCCACCGCATACAGAAGGGCAGGGAAGCCCTAGGGAGTGATCGCATGGCCCGAGCTTGGGAAGCCGACTTCGTCGCGTTCTACCGGGGACGCGGCGCCGCGCTGCGGCGAACCGGCTACCTGCTCACCGGCGACTGGCATGCCGCTGAAGACCTGATGCAGACCACGTTCGTGAAGCTGTACCTGGCCTGGCCCCGGATCAAGGCGGAGGGCGCCGACGCGTACGCCCGCCGCGTCCTGGTCCGTGCCTACCTCGCCGAGCGGCGGCTGCGCCGCAGCAGCGAGGTTCCGCTCGCGGACCCGCCCGACCGGGCGGCCCCGGCCACCGACCCGTCCGGCTGGGTGGACATGCGCCGCGCGCTGGCCAGCCTGCCCCGCCGGCAGCGAGCCGTCGTGGTGCTCCGGTACTGGGAGGACCTGTCGGTGACCGAAACCGCCGAACTGCTCGGCATCACCGACGGGACGGTCAAGAGCACCGCGTACCGCGCGATCGCCACGCTCCGCACCCTGGTCGGCACCGACCTCGACGCCGGCACCCTCACCGAAAGGACATGATCATGGACATCCGCGACCTGCTCACCGCGCAGCTCGACCCGGACGAGCCGCCGCTCACCGCCACGGACGGGCTGCTGCGCCGCGCCCGCCGGGCCGCCCGCACCCGCACCGTCACCAGGGCGACGCTCGCCGCCGGAACGGTCGTCGCGGTGGCCGCACCGGCCCTGGCGCTCACCCACGCGGCCGGCGGCAGCTCCTCGGTTCCCCCGGGCGCCAACCCGACCAGCGGCCCGACCACCTGCCCGCCCGGGATGCCGCCCGGGCCGCCCCGAGTGGCCCCCAACGGTGAGCGGGTCTGGATTGCCGCCGACGGCACGATGTACCGGGTGGCCCCCGACGGCAGGCTGATCAGGATGACCGTCGACGGTAGGCAGCTCACGCAGTGCGTGATGAGTACGGACCCGGCGTCGTACCCCACCACGACCGCCTCGCCCCCGGGCGGACCGCAGCCCACCGCCTCGCCCCCAGGCGGACCGCAGCCCACCGCCTCGCCCCCGGGCGGACCGCAGCCGACCGCGTCACCGCCGGGACCGCCGGTCAGCGCGACGGTGACGCCGAGCCCTCGCTGAGCCGCACCCGTACCGTGTCGGCCAGCGCGGCCGGGTCGGTGGTGGGGGCGTCGCAGACGAAGCCGCGGCAGACGTACGCGGTGGGCCGGCCGTTCACCGGCGGCCGGTCGGCCAGCAGCGGCACGCCGGGCGCGTCCGGCTCGCCGGCCACCACCACCGAGCCCGGGCTGGTACCGCGCCGGGCCAGCCCGACCAGGGCCGGCTCGGCCGGGACCACCGCCACCTCCAGCGGGCCGGCCGCGAGTGCCTCGCCGACCGCGCACGCCCAGCCGGCGAACCGGGGGTGCCGGGCGGCCAGCGGCACCACCACGCCCAGCGCGGTCGCGGCCGCCTCCCGGTACCGCGTCTCGCCGGTCAGCGCGGAGTAGGTGAGCAGCGCTCCGGCCGCCGCCGACGCCCCGGACGGGGTGGCGTTGTCCGACGGGTCGCGGGGTCGCTGGATCAGCGCCTCGGCGTCGTCGGCGGTGTCGTAGAAGCCGCCCTCGCCGTCGGCGAACCGCTCCAGCACCACGTCCAGCAGCGTGCCGGCGGTGGCCAGCCAGCGGGGTTCGGCGGTCGCCTGGTGCAGCGCCAGCAGGCCGTCGGCCACGTTGGCGTAGTCCTCCAGTACCCCGGCGTGCGGGCCGGCCGCGCCGTTCCGGGAGGTACGCCGCAGCCGGCCGTCCACCAGGTGCAGGTCGAGCAGCAGCGTCGCGGCGGCCTCGGCGTCGGCAATCCACTCCGGGTGGTCGAGCAGCGCGCCGGCTTCGGCCAGCGCGGCGACCGCCAGGCCGTTCCAGGCCGCCACCACCTTGTCGTCGCGGGCCGGCTGCGGGCGGTCCGCCCTGGCAGCCAGCAGCCGCGCCCGCACATCCTCCCAGCGGGCCGCGTCGTCCGGGTCCTGCCGGAGCTGGAGCGTGGACCTGCCGTGCTCGAACGTCCCGCCGGCGGTCACGCCGAGCAGCGCCGCCGCCCACGCCGCGTCGCCGCCGAGCACGGCGGCCAGCTCGTCCGGGCTCCAGACGTAGGTCAACCCCTCCACCCCGTCCGCGTCGGCGTCCAGCGCGGAGGCGAAGCCGCCCTCGGCGGTACGCAGGTCCCGGCGCAGGAACTCGGCGGTGCCGACGACCACCCGCCGGGCCAGCGCCGAGCCGGTCTCCCGCCACAGATGCAGGTACACCCGCAGCAGCAGGGCGTTGTCGTACAGCATCTTCTCGAAGTGCGGCACCACCCAGTCGGCGTCCACCGCGTACCGGGAGAAGCCGCCGGCGAGCTGGTCGTACAGGCCGCCGCGGGCCATCGCCGCGCAGGTGTGCTCGAGCGCCTTCAGGGCGTCGGCGCTGCCGGTGCGGGCGACGTACCGGAGCAGGAACTCCAGGCACATCGACGGCGGGAACTTCGGCGCCCCGCCGAAGCCGCCCCGCTCGCTGTCGTACTCGGACAGCAGCCGGTCGGCGGCCACGTCCAGCACCTTCGTCTCCAGCCCGGTGTGCACGGGCTCCGGAGTGGACACCTGGACCAGCGCGCTGGTCAGCTGCGCGCCCTGGGTGAGCACGTCCTCGCGGCGCTCCCGCCACGCCTGGTGCACGGCCCGCAGCACCTGCGGGAAGTGCGACGGCGGGTAGTACGTGCCGGCGTAGAAGGGCTCCCCGTCCGGCGTGCAGAACACCGTCATCGGCCACCCGCCCTGCCCGGTCAGCGCCTGGGTCGCCTGCATGTACACGGCGTCGACGTCCGGCCGCTCCTCGCGGTCCACCTTGATGCTGACGAACAGCTCGTTCATCAGCGCGGCGGTATCCGCGTCCTCGAACGACTCGTGCGCCATCACATGACACCAGTGACACGCCGCATACCCCACCGACAGCAGCACCGGCACATCCCGCCGCCGCGCCTCCGCGAACGCCTCCGCCCCCCACTGCCACCAATCCACCGGATTGTCCGCATGCTGCAACAGATACGGCGAGGTGGCGTCAGCAAGCCGGTTGGTCATACATCCGAGTGTGCTCCCTGCCCCGGCTGGCCGCGGGAGCCACCCCCGCGTACACTGAATCACATCGGCCATTCGTGATTCAGCGAGAGGGAGGTCGCCCATGACGTCGCCGGATGTCGGCGCGCTGATCGAGCGTGCCCGGGTGGCGGCCGGCCTCAGCCAGCGTGCCCTCGCGGACGCGACAGGCATCTCACAACCCACCCTCTCGCGGGTCATCGCGGGTGACCGGCCCGCGAAGATGCCCGAGGTAGTGGCCATCGCGTGGGCGACAGGTGCCACGGTCGCCGAGCTGACCGGGCTGGGGACGGTCGCCGAGCGGGTGCAGTGCGCGGCACGCGGCACCAACGACACCGACATGGATGGCATGCGGAAGGCCCTGCTGCACTTCCTGGAACTGAACGACTACCTGGAAGACCAGGCAATCCCGGCGACGATCTGACAAGGACTCGGGGGATGGACGTCGAAGTCGAGGGACGGACCGCCGCGGAGCGGTTCCGCCAGGACCACCGCCTCGGTGTGCAGCCGCTGGGCGATCTCGTCGCCGTCATAGAGCAGGCAACCGGGATCGACGTGGCCGTGCTCGACGTAGGCCCGGACGAGCATGGCATGACGATGCGGGACCCGACCCGTGGCACTGTGTTCATCGGCGTCGCCCGTACCCGGCACCCGATGCGGCAACGCAGCACGCTCGCTCACGAACTGGCCCACGTGCTGTTCGAGGACTGGGCAGACGGCAACGCCGGCGACTGGAGCGCCCCGAGCCCGGCGGAGAGCCGAGCCACCGCCTTCGCTCGACACCTGCTGTTGCCGGCAGACGGCCTGCACAACATCCTCGGGCACCAGGGACCCGTGACGGAGTCAACTCTCTCGGCCGTGGTTCAGCGATTCCTGGTCTCGCCGAAGATCGCGGCGATCGCGCTACACCAGGCCCACTACATCGACGCCGACACCAGGCAGAAGTGGATGGCGTCCACCACGCCTCAGCTGGCGGTCCGGTTCGGCTGGAGCGATCAGTACCAGGCTCTGGTCGCCGAGTCCGATCGGCGCAGGGCACCGCAACGACTGCTCGCGCGGGCGATCAAGGGCTACGCGGAGGGCGTCCTGTCCGCGCAGGCCATTGCGACCCTGCGCGGCATCACCCTCGAGGCCGCCGAGGCTGAACTCCGGGAGGCCGGCGTAAGGCCAGCGGAACGGCCGGTTCGGTGGACCGACCCGAGGGAACTGCCAGACGTGGAAGTAGACCTGGCGGCACTGGACGACGCCCTCGACGCACCCGATCGCGATGCCGGATGAACGGCCGGCCGATCATCGACGCCGGACCCGGACTGAACTTCCTCTCCATCAACAAGGAACGCCTTCTGATCGGCGTCCTGGGAGCGCTCAGCGCGCCCGAAACCGTGCAGGAGGAGGTATGCCGCAAGGCTCGGCAGGACAGACGCTTCGGGGCCGCCGAGAAGGCGTGGCGGAAGTTGACTTCTTCTGGCTGGATCCAGATCCTGCCCGACGACTCGACACACGATCTCGCCGCCGTCGTCCAGCGCGTCACCCGGCAGCCGATGAGCGTACGGCTCAAGAACCCCAAGGATCTGGGCGAGACCATGGTCATCGCCCACGCTGTCGTCGCGGCCGAAGCGGGCGAGATCGTCACGGTCCTCATCGACGAAGGCGCGGGAGCCCGGATCGCCACCCTGGAGGTCGAACGGCTCGAACGGCTCAGGGCCAAGGGCTGCGCAGTGGGGTCGATCAGGCTGGTGAGCACGCTGACTGTGCTGGAGCGCGCGGCAGGCGGTAAGCACATCCCGGACAAGGCCACGATGCGGGGCATCTACCAGCGGCTGCGCGGGCTTGATGACGGTCTACCGACGATCGAGGCCACCGACCTGCTGTCGGCTGATCTCTGGGAGTGAGAGGGTGGGCCCGGTCGAGCACGGGGGAACCCGGCCGGACCCACGGATTGATCATGCCCTATCGGGGCGGCGGAGTCCTCCACCGTTTGACGTAAATCGTTAGTCTCACGGGGTGGCCGATCTGATCGTGACCGCGCAGCTCACCGTGCCTGAAGGTGAGCTGAGTTGGCGGTTTTCGCGCAGTTCCGGGCCGGGCGGGCAGGGCGTGAACACCACCGACAGCCGGGTGGAGCTTTCGTGGGATCTGGAGCGGTCGGCGGCGGTACCGGACTGGTTGCGGGACCGGCTCCGGGACCGGCTGGACGGGCGGCTGGTGAACGGGGTGGTCACGGTCGTCGCGTCCGAGCACCGTTCGCAGCTGCGGAACCGGGAGGCGGCCAGGGCGCGGCTGGCGGCGCTGCTGCGCGAGGCCGCCGCCCCGCCGGCCGCCAAGCGCCGGCGGCGGGCCACGCCGCGGTCGGTGGTGGAGGCCCGGCTGGACGCCAAGCGCCGGCGGTCGACCCGCAAGCGGGACCGGTCCTGGCGCTACGACGAGCGGGGCTGATCGACCTTGGGCTGCGGCTGTTCGCTGGCGTCCTCGGCGGGGGGCTCCTCGGCGGACTCCGCGGAATCGACGGGCTCGGCGGTGTCCTCGGTGGGGAACCGCTCCGGGAGCCGGCGCAGGTGCTTGCCCATGTTGCGGATGAGCAGCACCGTCAGCACCAGCAGGAGCAGGATGATCAGCAGGCCGAGCGGGCCCGACTGGCCCTGCGCCCAGTTGTCGCCGAAGTGGTTCCCGGCGAGGTAAGCGGTCACGAGGTCAGCGTACGCCCGGCGGTGACTCCGGCGAACAGGTCGTCTTCGGGCAGCGCGGTGTCCACCAGGGAGCGGGCCAGCTGGTAGTCCTCGGTGGGCCAGGCCTTCTGCTGGAGCTCGATCGGGATGGCGAACCAGGGACCGTTCGGGTCGATCTGGGTGGCGTGCGCGATCAGGGCCTGCCGACGTACCGCGAAGTACTCCGCGCAGGGCACCCGGGTGGTCACCCGGGTGAGCTCCTCCCTGTCCTCCCACCGCGACAGGATCTCGGTGTAGGTGGACTCCATGCCGGCCGCGAGCATCGCCTCGTGCTCGGCGAGCAGCTTCTCCCGGTGCCAGCCCACGTGGTAGTAGAGCTTGAGCGGCTGCCAGGGCTCGCCGGCGTCCGGGTATTTGTCCGGGTCGCCGGCGGCGTCGAAGGCGGCGACCGAGACCAGGTGGGTCATGATGTGGTCGGCGTGCGGGTACCCGCCGTTCTCGTCGTAGGTGATCACGACGTGCGGGCGCTGCGCCCGGATCTGCCGGACCAGCCGGCCGGCCGCCTCCTCCACCGGCTCGCGGGCGAAGCAGCCCTCCGGCAGCTTGTCCACGTCGGCGGTGGTGTAGTTCTCGAGGTATCCGGAGTCGACGTAGCCGAGCCACTCCTGGCGGACGCCGAGGATCTGCCGGGCCGCCTCCATCTCCTTCTTCCGGTACTCGGACATGTTGGCCAGCACCTCGGGGGTGTCCATGGCCGGGTTGAGGATGTCCCCGCGCTCGCCGCCGGTGCAGGTCACGACCAGGACATCCACGCCTTCGCGGACGTAACGGGCCATGGTGGCGGCGCCCTTGCTCGACTCGTCGTCGGGGTGGGCGTGGACGGCCATCAGCCGCAACTGCTCGGTCACGGAATCTTCCTCGCCAACTCTGGGGACGGGGCAACGTTTCTGCGAACGCGCACTACTGAGACCATTGTTCCCGATGGACCGACAGTTTCTGGCCGACCGGTACGGGCGGCGGTACGCGCGCCCCTCGCCGCGCTGGGTGCTGCCCGTCCTGGTGGCGGTTGTCGTGGTCGCGGGCGTCCTGATCGCGCTCGGGATGTATCGGATCTACGACAACACGGCCGCCGGGAGGGCCAGCGGCGAGGTGACCAGGTTCGCCTTCAGCGAACACGGCGCGGACGCCACGGTCCGGATCACCAAGCCGTCCGGCGACGCCGCCCACTGCGTGGTGCGCGCCCGTGACCGCGCCGGCGCCGAGATCGGCCGGTACGAGCTGGCGGTCCCGGCCACCGGAAAGACGTACACCGCGAAGGTGCACGTACCCACCCCGCGGACACCGACGGTAGTGGAGGTCTACTCGTGCGCGGTGGACTCCAGCGGCTGAGCCACGCGTCCCACGGAGCCGGCGCGAGCGCGCGGACCGGTGCTAGTTTGGGTAATCTCCTCGTTTCCTGGCCGCTACTCACCGTTGTTTAAGGAGCGCCCGTGTCTTCGACCGACGCGCCTGTCACCTGGCTCACCCAGGAGGCGCATGACCTCCTCAAGGCGGAGCTTGACGAGCTGATCGCCAACCGGCCCGTGATCGCGAAGGAGATCAACGACCGCCGGGAGGAGGGCGACCTCCGCGAGAACGGGGGGTACCACGCCGCCCGGGAGGAGCAGGGCAAGCAGGAGGCGCGCATCCGCCAGCTCCAGGAGCTGCTGCGCACCGCCCAGGTGGGCCAGCCGCCGGCGAGCGCGGACGGCAAGGCCGCCCCCGGCACGGTGGTGACCATCCGGTACGCCGGCGACGACGAGACCGAGACCTTCCTGCTCGGCGCCCGCGAGATCGCCGCGACCACCGACCTGACCGTGTACTCCCCCGAGTCGCCGCTCGGGCACGCCCTGCTGGGCCACGGCGCCGGCGACAAGGTCTCCTACACCGCCCCGAACGGCCGCGAGATCCAGGTGGACCTCGTCGACGTCGCGCCCTTCACGGGTTGATCCCGACCACCACCAAGGCAGTGTCGTCCTCGCGGCCGGGCAGCGTGGCCGCGAGGACGGCGGCAAGCGCTTGCTCGGGATCGCGGCCCGCGCACCCGGCGGCGGCGGCGCGGAGGCGTTCCAGGCCGACGTCGATGTCCTCGCCGCGCCGCTCCACCAGCCCGTCGGTGTAGAGGAACAGCAGGTCGCCGGGTTCGGCGCGGACCTCGCCCTCCTCGCCCGCGCGGCGCACGGCCACCCCGACCGGCGGCGACACGGCCGCCTCCAGCCAGCAGGACCCGCCGTCCGGCCGGACCAGCAGCGGCGGCGGGTGGCCGGCGCGCGCCCACCGCAGCACCCCCTCGGCCGGCTCGTACGCCACCAGCACGCACGTCACGAAGCCCGGTGAGGCGAGCGAGCCGAACAGCCGGTCCAGCCGCTCCACCAGCGCCGCCGGCCGGTGCCCCTCGATCGCGTACGCCCGCAGCCCGGCCCGGAACTGGCCCATCAGCGCCGCCGCGCGCACGCCCTTGCCCCACACGTCGCCGACGGCGACCATCCAGTGGTCCTCGCCGACCACCATGTCGTAGAAGTCGCCGCCGACCTCGACGGTGGCGCTGCCGTCCAGCCGGTACGGCAGGTACCGCAGGGCCAGCCGCGCGCCGGCCAGCGGCGGCACCCGGTCCGGCAGCAGGGACGCCTGCAACGTCTCCACCACACCGCGTTCGGCCTGGTAGAGGGCGGCGTTGTCGAGGGCGAGCGCGGCGCGGGCGGCGAGTTCCTCGAGTACCAGCCGCAGCTCGGCGTCGTGGGCGCGCGGGTGCGCCCACGCGGTCAGCCGGCCCAGCGTCTGCCCGCGCGCGACCAGCGGCAGCGCGGCCACCTCGGGCGCGCCGGTGTCGCCGCGGACGGCGGCCCGGCGCGTTCCGCGGCCCTCCTTCAGGTCGATCGCGCAGCCGTCGGCCAGCGCCGGCACCACCAGCCGGGCGACCGTGTCCGCGGTCGGCTCCACGTCCAGCGACCCGGCCAGCTCGTCGCCGGCGGCGGCGAGGGTACGCAGCCGCGCCCAGGCCCGCTCGGCGGACTGACGCGCCGACCGCTCGGCCGCGAGCAGCCGGTCGCGCTCCTCCTCGGCGCGCCGCCGGTCGGTGACGTCAACCAGCAGCATCCCGACGCCGAGCACCGCGCCGGCCGGCGAGCGCAGCGGGTAGTAGGTGGTGGACGCCGCCCAGTCGGCGCCGCCGATCTCCACGTCCGGCACCGGGAAGCCGGTGTCGCGGACCAGCGCGAGCATCGACGGCACCGCCGGGTCCACGTCCGGCCAGGCCTGCTCGATCCGCCGCCCGGCGTACGGTCCGGCCGGCATCAGCCCGGCCAGCGTCCGGTTCACCCGCAGCAGCCGCAGCTCGGCGTCGAGGAAGGCGAGGCCGACCGGGGCCGAGGACACCATCAGGTCCAGCAGCCGCCCGGTGAGCTGGTCAGAAGACGGTGTACCCATGTGCCTGGAGCGCCTTCAGCAGCTCGTCGCAGTGGTTCGGGCCGCGCGCCTCCACCGACACCGACACCTCGGCCTCGCCGACGCTCAGGTGCGCCTCGGTGCGGTGGTGCTCGACGTCGAGCACGTTGCCGCCCAGGTCGGCGATGTACTGGAGCAGGGTGGCCAGCGAACCGGGCCGGTCCGGCATCCGTACCCGGAAGCTCAGGTACCGGCCGGCCGAGACCAGGCCGTGCTGGATGACCCTGCCGAGCAGCAGCGGGTCGACGTTGCCGCCGGACAGCACCGACACCACCGGCGTCTCGGCCAGGTGCGGGTCGGTGAGCAGCGCGGCCACCGGGACCACGCCGGCCGGCTCGACGACCAGCTTGGCCCGCTCCAGGCACATCACCAGCGCCCGCGAGATCGCCTCGTCGCTGACCGTCACGACCTCGTCCACCAGCCGCTCGACGTGCGCGTACGCCACCGGTCCGGTACGGCCGACCGCGATTCCGTCGGCGATGGTGGAGACGTGGCCGATCCGGACCGGCTCGCCGGCGTCCAGCGAGGCCCGCATCGCCGCCGCGCCCTCGGCCTGCACGCCGACCACGCGCACGTCCGGCCGCAGCGCCTTCACCGCGGCGGCGATCCCGGACACCAGCCCGCCGCCGCCGACCGCGACCATGATCGTGCGGACCTCCGGGCACTGCTCCAGGATCTCCAGGCCGACCGTGCCCTGCCCGGCGATCACGTCGTGGTGGTCGAACGGGTGGATGTAGACGGCGCCGGTCTCGTCGGCGTACCGCTGGGCGGCGTCGAGCGCGGTGTCGACCACCTGGCCGACCAGCTCGACGGTGGCGCCGTACCCGCGGGTGGCCTCCACCTTGGGCAGCGGCGCGCCGTTCGGCATGAACACGGTGGCGTGGCAGCCGAGCGCGGCGGCCGCGAGGGCGACGCCCTGGGCGTGGTTGCCGGCGGAGGCGGCGACCACGCCGCGCGCCCGTTCCTCGTCCGACAGCCGGGCGATCCTGGTGTAGGCGCCGCGCACCTTGAACGAGCCGGCCCGCTGGAGGT
Source organism: Mycobacteriales bacterium (assembly GCA_045806985.1). Taxonomy (GTDB): domain Bacteria; phylum Actinomycetota; class Actinomycetes; order Mycobacteriales; family JBJMIH01; genus JBJMIH01. The sequence goes on from JBJMIH010000259.1 coordinate 14,858, forward strand.
TCTCGCACTTCAGGTACGCCGGGCCGCCGACCCTGCTGGACAGCAGCAGGGACCGTTCCAGCGGGGTGACCCGCACGACGTCGGCCAACATCCGCGCCGCGGCCCGGATGTCGTCGAGCGTGACCAGCCTGCCGACTTGTTCCGCCATACCTTGATCCTGCCTCAGACTGGGACGTGTGGTGGCAACGACGGTACGCCCGCCCGGATTCTCGCTGGGGCCGGTGGCCCTGGCCGAGGTGCTGCGGACCCGGCGGGCCACCGACATCCTCGACCGGCTCGCCCGGGTCGCCCCTGACGTCGGGTTCCTGAAGCTCGGCCCGGAGCGGGTGTATGTGGTTTTCACCCCCGAGCTGGCCCGGGAGCTGCTGGTCACCCGCGGCCGGCAGACCGCGAAGGGGCGCGGGCTGGAGAAGGCCCGGCAGGTGCTGGGCAACGGCCTGCTCACCGCGGAGGGCGAGGACCACCGGCGGCAGCGGCGCCTGATCCAGCCGGCGCTCGCCCACGACCGGGTGGCGGGGTACGCGGCCGAGATGGTGGCGGCGGCGACGGAGACGGCGGCGGGCTGGCGGCCGGGTACCCCGGTGGACCTGTCCGCGGAGATGTCCGGGCTGGCGCTCCGGGCGGTCGGCAGGGCGCTGTTCGGCGCGGAACTGTCGGCCGAGGCGACGCAGGTGGGCGACGCGCTGGCCACGCTGATGCGGTACTTCCAGCGGGTCTGGCTGCCGTTCCCGGTCGTGCCGGCGAGGTGGTCGCGGACCCAGCGCCGGATCGAGGCGGCGATCGCAACCCTGGACGACGTGGTCGGGTCGGTGATCGCGACCCGCCGCGCCTCCGGCGACACCGGCGACCTGATCTCCACCCTGCTCGCCGCGATGCCGGACCGGCAGGTCCGGGACGAGGTGCTGACGCTGATGCTGGCCGGTCACGAGACCACGGCGAACGCGCTGACCTGGGCGTCGCTGCTGCTGTCCCGCTCGCCGTCGGCGGTGGCCGCGCTGCACGCCGAGGTGGACGCGCTGCCGGGCCCGCCGCGGTTCGCCGACCTGCCGGCGCTGCCCTACACCCGCGCGGTGGTGGCGGAGAGCCTGCGGCTGTACCCGCCGGCCTGGGTGATGAGCCGGCGGATGCTGGAGCCGGTGACGCTGGGCGGGTACCCGGTGCCGGCGGGCGCGATGGGCGCGCTGAGCCCGTGGGTGCTGCACCGGGATCCGCGCTGGTGGGAGGCGCCGGTGGCGTTCCGGCCGCGGCGCTGGCTGATGGCTGGACGGTTCGACGAGGCGGCGCCGGGCCAGCCGCGCGGGGCGTACCTGCCGTTCGGCGCGGGCCGCCGGGTGTGCGTGGGCGCGGACTTCGCCTGGACCGAGGCGGTGCTGGTGCTCGCCACGCTGGCCAGGGAGTGGACGCTGCGGCCGGCGCCGGGTTGCCGGGTGGATCTTTTCCCCGCGATCACCCTGCGTCCCCGGTACGGTCTGTTGATGATCCCTTCCCGTCGGTAGTACTTTACTGACTGGTAACCTACGGTAGGGTAACCTACGTGTCCGGGAGGTGATGATGGACGAGCTCACCGAACTGATGCACGTCGTCAAGCCCAAGCTGCGCGGCTGGCTGCACGCCGCCACCTTCCCCGTCGCGGTGACCGGCGGGATCGTGCTGGTGGCGTTCGCGCCGACCACCAAGGCACGGATCGCGGCGGCGCTGTACGGCCTCACCGCCTCGCTGCTGTTCGGGATCTCCGCGCTGTACCACCGCGGCAACTGGTCGCCGCGCGCCCTCGGCGTGCTCAAGCGGCTCGACCACGCCAACATCTACCTGATCATCGCCGGCACCTACACGCCGATGACACTGCTCTGCCTCCATGGCGCGTGGCGGGTGACGGTGCTCGCGGTGATCTGGGGCGGGGCGCTGGCCGGGGTGCTGTTCCGGGTGCTGTGGGTGCACGCGCCACGCTGGCTGTATACCGCGCTGTACGTGGCGCTCGGCTGGGTCGCGGTGTTCGGCCTGCCGCAGTTCCTGCACGGCGCCGGGCTGACAGCCTTCGTGCTGATCATCGTCGGCGGCCTGCTCTACAGCCTCGGTGGGCTGGTGTACGGGCTGCGCAGGCCGAACCCGTCGCCGCGCTGGTTCGGCTTCCACGAGATCTTCCACGCGCTCACGGTGGCCGCGTTCACCGCCCAATATGTCGCCGTGTCATTGGTCACCTACCGAGCGGCGTGAAGTTCGAGTGCGAAACACAGAATCGAGTCGTACGGTCGGCACGTGACGCGACCGAACTCACCGCGACCCACGACCTTGGCGGCCCTCCGGGCCACCGGACACCAGTACCGCACGGTCAAAGCCGAAATCCGAGAGAACCTGCTGGCCCGCCTCGCGGCCGGCGAACCCACCCTGCCCGGCATCGTCGGGTTCACCGACACCGTCGTGCCCGAGCTCGAGCGCGCCCTGCTCGCCGGGCACGACATGGTGCTGCTCGGCGAGCGCGGCCAGGGCAAGACCAGACTCATCCGCACCCTCTCCGGCCTGCTCGACGAGTGGACGCCGGTGGTCGAGGGCTGCGAGATCAACGACCACCCGTACGCCCCGGCCTGCCGCCGCTGCCAGCAACTCGTCGCCGAGCGCGGCGGCGAGACGCCGGTGGACTGGCTGCACCGCGACGCCAGGTACGGCGAGAAGCTCGCCACCCCGGACACCAGCGTCGGCGACCTGGTCGGCGACATCGACCCCATCAAGGTGGCGGCGGGGCGCACCCTCGGCGACCCCGAGACCGTCCACTACGGACTCGTACCGCGCACCAACCGCGGCATCTTCTCCGTCAACGAGCTGCCCGACCTGGCCGAGCGCATCCAGGTGGCGCTGCTCAACGTGCTCGAGGAGCGGGACATCCAGGTCCGCGGGTACTCGCTCCGGCTGCCGCTGGACCTACTGCTGGTCGCCAGCGCCAACCCGGAGGACTACACCAACCGGGGCCGGATCATCACCCCGCTGAAGGACCGCTTCGGCGCCGAGATCCGCACCCACTACCCGCAGGAGCTGGCGCACGAGATCGAGCTGATCCGCCAGGAGGCCGACCTCGAGTGGCCGTACGGGCCGCTGACCCAACCGCTGGTGCCCGACCACGTGGTCGAGATCCTGGCCCGGTACACCCGGTTCGTCCGGGAGGCGCCCGGCGTGGACGCGCGGTCGGGGGTCAGCGCGCGGTTCGCGATCGCGGCGACCGAGACGGTGGCGGCCTCGGCGGTGCGGCGGGCCGCGATCACCGGCGAGGAGGTCGCGGTGGCGCGGGTCGGCGACCTGGTCTCCGTGGTGCCGGCCAGCCGCGGCAAGGTGGAGTTCGACGCCACCGAGGAGGGCCGCGAGGAGGAGATCCTCGAGCACTGGCTGCGGCGCGCGGTCGCCGCGACGTTCCGGTCCCGGCTCGCCGGGGTCGACCTGTCCGGCCTCCAGGACCGCTTCGACGACGGGCTGTCGGTGACCACCGGCGACCTGGTGCCGGCGCGGGAACTGCTGCGCCAGGTCGGCACCGTGCCGGGCCTGACCCGGATCCTCGACCGGCTCGGCGACGGCGGCTCGGAGACGCCCGAACTGGCGGCCGCGGCGGTGGAGTTCGTGCTGGAGGGCCTGTACCTCAACCGCCGCCTCGCCAAGGACGAACTCGACGGCAAGGTCGTGTACGGCCAATGAGCGAGCGTCAGCGAGCGAATCACGGGCATGGTGCCTTCGTGCCTCATGCGGCCGGTGAGCGAAGCGAGGCGGGCGCATGAGCTACAAGTACGGGCCTTGGGAGGGCGGGCCGGATCCGCTGGCGCCGCCGTACGACATCGCCGGCGCGCTGGACGAGATGGGCGACGCGGTGCTGAACGGGTCCAGCCCGGCCGAGGCACTGCGGGACCTGCTGCGCAACGGGTCCCGGCAGTTCCGCGGCCTGGACGACCTGCGCCGCGAGGTACGGGACCGGCGGCGGGCGCTGCGCGAGTCCGGCACGCTCGACGGCACCCTGAGCGAGGTGCGGGAGCTGCTGGAGGAGGCGCTCGAGGCCGAGCGGCGGGCGCTGTTCGCCGACCCGGACGACGGCGCCCGGCTCGCCGAGGGCGAGCTGGACACGCTGCCGCGGGACACCGCGCGGGCGGTCCGGCAGCTCGCCGACTACCGGTGGCGCTCGCCGGAGGCTGCCCAGAAGTACGCCGAAATCTCCGACCTGCTGCGGCGCGAGGTGCTGGACTCGCAGTTCCAGGGCATGAAACAGGCCCTGGAGGGGGCGGCCCCGGAAGACATGCAGCGGGTCAAGGACATGCTCGCCGACCTCAACGCGATGCTCGCCGCCGACGCCAGGGGCGAGCACACGCAGGAGCAGTTCGAGGACTTCATGCGCCGGCACGGGGAGTTCTTCCCGGAGAACCCGGCGAACCTGTCCGAGCTGGTGGACCAGCTGGCCCGGCGGGCGGCGGCGGCCAGCCGGCTGATGCAGTCGCTCACCGACGAGCAGCGCGAGCAGCTGTCCGGCCTGATGCAGCAGGTCATGTCGGACATGGGGATGGCGGCCGAGATGGAGGCGCTGCGCCGCAACCTCCGCGCCGCCCGGCCCGACCTGCGCTGGAACGGCCAGGAATGGATGGACGGCGAGGAGGGGATGGGCTTCGGCGACGCCACCGGGGCGCTCGCCGACCTCGCCGACCTGGACGCTCTGGACGAGGCGCTCGGCCAGGACTACGCCGGCGCCGGCCTGGAGGACATCGACGAGGAGCAGATCCAGCGCGCGCTCGGCCGGCAGGCCGTCGACGACCTGGCGGCGCTGCGCCGGATCGAGCGCGAGCTGGAGCGGCAGGGGTACCTCCGGCGGCACGGCGAGGCGTTCGAACTGACCCCGAAGGCGATCCGCCGGCTGGGGCAGACCGCGCTGCGGCGGGTGTTCTCCCGGCTGGAGTCCACCCGGCGCGGCAGCCACGACCAGTTCGACGCGGGCGCGGCCGGCGACCCCACCGGGGCGAGCCGGCAGTGGCAGTACGGCGACGAGCAGCCGCTCGACGTCGTGCGGACGGTGTCGAACGCGGTACGCCGGTCCGGTCCCGGCCCGTCGCTGGCGCTGTCGGTCGAGGACTTCGAGGTGATCGAGACCGAGAGCCGCAGCTCGGCGGCTGTCGCCCTGCTGGTCGACCTGTCGTACTCGATGGCGCTGCGCGGCACCTGGGGCATCGCCAAGTCCACCGCGCTGGCCCTGCACCACCTGATCACCACCCAGTTCCCGCAGGACCGGCTGGAGATCATCGGGTTCTCCGAGTACGCCCG
>JBJMIH010000260.1:0-7849 GCA_045806985.1 Mycobacteriales bacterium
CAGCGACAGCGTCGTGGTCTTGCCGGCGCCGTTGTGCCCGAGCAGGCCGGTCACGCCGGGCCCGAGGGTGAACGACACGTCGGCGAGCGCCACCGTGTCCCCGAACCACTTCGACACGTCGGCCAGCTCGACCAGCGTCTCGGTACGGCTGCTCTCCGGGCTCATTCCTGGCCTCCCTTCCGCGCGTACCGCACCGCGACGACACCCGCGCAGAGCAGCACCACCGCCGCGTACGCGACGCCGGACAGCCACGGCGTGTAGGCGACCTCGTCGTCGAGCACCCTGTCGACCAGGTTGTACGGGGTGAGGAACAGGCTCACCACCAGGAAGTTGTCGTGCTTGGTGGTGCCGGCGAGGATGCCACCGAGCACGCTGCTGACCAGCATCAGCGCCAGGTACGTGCCCACCGCGAACACCCGCCGCGCGGTCATCGCCCCGACCGCCATCCCGACCGCCGCCTGGTACACCGCCACCAGCAGGCCGGCGAGCAGCACGCGCGGCAGCACGCCGACGTGGTGGCGGAAGTACGTGCCGGGATGGTCGACCACCAGCACGCTGCCCAGGAACAGCAGCAGCATCGGCAGCAGCGTCACCATCAGCACCAGCCAGAGCGACGACAGCGCCCGGCCGACCACGTACTCCAGCCGGCTCATCGACGTGGAGAAGTACAGCGACAGCACCCGGTCGCGGCGGTCCTTGGTGAGCAGCATGGGGATGGTGGAGGCGACGAACACCACCACGACCATCGCCAGGACGTTCAGGTACTGCGCGTAGCTCATCAGCTCGGTCGGCGCCTTGCCGCCATTCAGCCCCTTGGCGAACGCCGGAATCGACACGGCGACGATCACCGGCGCGAAGGCCAGCGTGACCAGCAGGAACGGCCAGATCTTGGCGGTGGCGGCGCGCCGGATGCCGAGCGCCCGCAGCCAGCCGGACCGGGCGAACGACCAGACGGCCGACGGCCGCGTCCGGGTCGCGCCCTCGTACCGCTGGTACCGGACGTCGTAGATGCGCGCTGTCGTGTCAGGCACTGTCAGCACCTCCGGACGGCGGCGGGGTGGTCATCGCGCCGACGACGACCTCCTCCAGCCGGTGGGTGTCCTCGACGATCCGCAGGATGCCGACGTCGCGCTCGACGGCGAGGTCGCGGATCAGGTCCAGCACGGCCTGGTCGGCCCGCTCGATCCGGATGTCGCCGAACCGGTCCGGCACGGTGGCCACGCCGCGGTCGTTCAGCGCCCCGGCGAAGCCGCCGAGGTCGCCGGTCACCCGCACGCTGACCGGCCCGGTCCCGACCTGCTGCGCCACCGGCTGCTGCTCCACCACCCTGCCCTGGTGCAGCACCACGACCTCGTTGCAGGTCCGCTCGATGTCGTCCAGCACGTGCGAGGACACCAGCACGCCGATGCCGAGCTCGCGGGACAGCCGGCGGACGATCGACAGCATCTCGGTACGCCCGGACGGGTCGAGCCCGTTGGTGGGCTCGTCCAGCACCACCAGGTCCGGACCGTGTACCAGCGACTGGGCGAGCTTGCAGCGCTGCTTCATGCCGAGCGAGTACGTGCCGATGGCCCGCCGCCGCTCCTCCTCCAGGCCGACGGCGAACAGCACCTCGGAGGCGCGCCGGATGGCGTCCCTCCTCGGCAGCCCGCGCAGCTCGGCGACCTGGACCACGAAGTCCACCCCGGACACGTCGCGGGGCAGGCAGTCGTGCTCGGGCATGTACCCCACCCGGCGGCGGATCTCCGGCCGCTGGGTACGGGCGTCGAGCCCGAGCACCCGCACGTCCCCGCCGTTCGGGGCGAGCAGGCCGAGCGCGATCTTCATGAACGTGGACTTGCCGGCGCCGTTCGCGCCGAGCAGGCCGGTCGCGAAGCTGCTGACGGTGACGGTGACATCGGCGAGCGCGGTGACGTGCCCGAAGCTCCTGGTGACCGCCTTGGCTTCGACCAGCGGGACGGTGGTCATGGCGGCCAGCCTACGGACAGGACGGTGTCGCGGTCGTCCTCCGCGCCGGTGATGTCGGGTCAGGGTCGGCTCAGGGTTGTCCCCTACCCACGTTGTCCGTGCAACTGGTGCACGACCGCGTGGCCCTTGCCCCGGCCGATCAACCAGCGGTTCACCGGCAGCGTGACCGTGAACGCGACCAGCAGCGAGAACACCAGCGAGCCCCAGAACAGCGCGCTGCCCAGCCCGGCGTCCATCGCGCCCGGCACGGCCAGGATCACCGCGTTGTCCACGAGTTCCATGACGCCGATGGAGACGGTGTCGGACGCGACGGCGAGCCGGACCGCGGACCGCCACGGCACGCCGGCCCGCCGCACGCCGGCGACGGTGAGGCCGTACCCGAACACGAAGGCCAGCGCCAGCGAGAGCGCCACGGTAGTGCCGTTGTGCAGCCCGAACGCCGTGCCGATCACCATGCCCAGGATCTCGCCGATGGCGCAGCCGGTGAGGCAGTGCAGGGTCGCGGTGACGGCGGTGCTCCAGGTCACGGCGGGGTGGCCAGCGTGGCCGTGCAAGGTGTCCATGCCGGCCAACGTACCAGATACCCCTAGGGGGTACCAGAGGATAATCGCAGGTAGTGAGGTGGAACATGGTCCGTGAGCCAGACACCGTTGGCGGAGCGGTAGAAGAGGCGGCCGTCGGCGGCCATCGCGGCGGCGTCGATCTCCAGCACCACCGCGTCGCCGCGCCGGGCGCCCACCCGGCGGGCGGTGGCGACGTCCGGGGACAGGTGCACGTCGTGGCGCCGCCCGCGCCTCAGGCCGTCCGCCATGATCGAGGCGACGCTGTGGCTCGGCGTACCGTGGTACAGCACCGGCGGCGGCGGTTCCGGGTCGAGGCCGAGGTCCACCGGTACCGAATGGCCCTGGTTGGCGCGGATCCGGCCGTCCTCGATCGCGAACCGCCGCTTGTCGTTGCGGGCCACGACCTCGTCGAGCTGCTCGCGGGTGAGCGGCGTGCCGTGCCGGTCCAGCGCGGCGAGCAGCACGTCCACCTCGACCCAGCCGGCCTCGTCCAGCTCGATGCCGATCCGCTCGGGCTGGTGCCGCAGCACGCGGGACAGCCGCTTGCTGGCCTTCACCAGGGCACGTTCGTCCATCACGGGGTAATGATGATCTTCCCGAACACGTCGCCGCGCTCCATTTTCGCGAACGCGTCGGCGGCGTCGGCCAGCGCGAAGGTGGAGTCGATCGTCGGCCGCGGCCCGCCGTCCGCCAGCCAGGACGCCAGCTCCGCCAGTTCGGCCCGGGTGCCCATGGTGGAGCCGAGGATCTCCATCTGCAGGAAGAACAGCCGTTGCAGGTCGACGGTGGCGTACCGGCCCGACGTCGAGCCGCAGCAGACGATCCGGCCGCCCGGCCGCAGCGCCTTCAGCGAGTGCTCGAAGGTGGCCTCGCCGACCGTCTCGATGACCGCGTCCACCCGTTCCGGCAGCCGCGCCCCCGGCTCGACGGCGGTCGCGCCGAGCGCCGCCACCCGCTCCCGCTTGGCCGCGTCCCGGCTGGTGGCGTACACCCGCAGCCCCCTGGCCACGGCCAGCTCCACCGCGGCCGAGGCGACCCCGCCGCCCGCGCCCTGCACCAGCACGCTGCCCCCGGCGGCCAGCCCTGCCTTGGTGAACAGCATCCGGTACGCGGTCAGCCACGCCGTGGGCAGGCAGGCGGCCTCCGCGAAGCTCAACCCGTCGGGCTTCGGCACCAGGTTCTCCGCCGGCACCGCGACCCGCTCGGCCAGCGTCCCGGGGTACCGCTCGGAGAGCAGGCTGCGCCGCGGGTCCAGGGTCTCGTCGCCGCCGGCCACGCCGGGATCGCCGACGACCGAGTGCACGATCACCGGCGCGCCGTCCGGGCCGATTCCGGCGGCGTCGCAGCCGAGGATCATCGGCAGCCGGTCGGCGGACAGGCCGACACCGCGCAGCGACCACAGGTCGTGGTGGTTGAGCGCGGCGGCCCGGACGTCGACGACCACCCAGCCGTCGGGGACCGCGGGCTCGGCCACGTCCCCGACGACCAGGCCGGTCAGGGGTTGGTCAGGGTTGATGCTGTCGGCGTAGGCGGCACGCATGCCTCCAACATTAGGGGTCAGATCCGGGCGACGCCCTCGCGGCGGGCAGCGTCCGCGACCGCCGACGCCACCGCGGGCGCGACCCTGGTGTCGAACGCGGACGGGATGACGTGGTCCTCGCGCAGCTCGTCGGCGACGACGCCGGCCAGCGCCCTGGCGGCGGCCAGCTTCATGCCCTCGGTGATCTTCCGCGCCCGCACGGCCAGCGCGCCCCGGAACACTCCCGGGAAGGCCAGCACGTTGTTGATCTGGTTGGGGAAGTCCGACCGGCCGGTGGCGACCACGCGGGCGTACCGCGCCGCCACCTCGGGGTGTACCTCGGGGTTCGGGTTGGCCAGCGCGAACACCAGCGCGTCCGGCGCCATCGTGGCCACCGCCTCGTCCGGCACCCGGCCCGCCGACACGCCGATGAACACGTCGGCGCCGGCCAGCGCGTCCACCAGCGAGCCGGTCATGCCGGCCCTGTTGGTGACCGTCGCCAGCTCCACCTTCACCGGGTTGAGGTCGGTACGTCCCGAGTGGACGATCCCGCGCGAGTCGGCGACGGCGATGTCGCCGATCCCCGCCTCCAGCAGGATGTTGGTGACGGCGACGCCGGCCGCGCCGGCGCCGGACACGACGACCCGCAGGTCGCCGAGGTCACGGCCGGTGAGCCGGGCCGCGTTGGTGAGCGCGGCCAGCACGACGATCGCGGTGCCGTGCTGGTCGTCGTGGAAGACCGGGATGTCGAGCCGCTCGATCAGCCGGCGCTCGATCTCGAAGCAGCGCGGCGCCGAGATGTCCTCCAGGTTGATGCCGCCGAACGACGGCGCCAGCCTGGCGACGGTCTCGACCAGCTCGTCCACATCGGTCGTGTCCAGGCAGATCGGTACCGCGTCGACGCCGCCGAACCGCTTGAACAGCACGGCCTTGCCCTCCATCACGGGCATGGCGGCGTGCGGGCCGATGTCGCCCAGGCCCAGCACGGCGGTGCCGTCGGTGACGACGGCCACCACGTTGGGCGTCCAGGTGTAGTCGGCGAACAGCTCCGGGTTCTCGGCGATCGCGGTGCAGACGCGGGCAACGCCGGGCGTGTAGGCCATCGAGAGGTCCTCGCGGTCCTCGACCGGCACGGTGGACCGGATCTCCATCTTCCCGCCCTTGTGCAGGGCGAAGACGGGATCGTGATCGGGGCCGTCGCTGTCCAGCGACGGCGGGGCGAACGTTGCTGTCACGGGTGCCTCCTCGGGCGGCAGGCTGATCGCGGGCGGCACGCGCGAGGGGATGTGGCCTCTCCCGCACGCCGTTGTGGATACCGGGGGTTTCCCGTGGAGGCACTCAAGTGTGACACAGGTCGCTCTGCCGGTTCGCCAAGGTGGCAGTGGAGTTCTTCACAATTCGTCAACGCGCGGTGGCGGGGAGGTACCACGCATCCACCGCAGCGGCGGCCAGTACCGCACCAACACCACCCCGAGCACGGCCGCCGGACCGTACTGCCGGCTGTCGTCGCGGACCGCGCCGTTGTCGCCCTCCAGCCACCATCCGGCGCCTTCCGGCCGGATCGCGCGCTTCACCACCAGCCGGTGCGCCAGCGACGGGAACCGGGCCAGCACGATGTCGCCCGCCCGCACGGTCGCCCCGGTGTCCACCACCAGGGCGTCGCCGTCGCGCAGCGTCGGCACCATCGAAGGGCCACGGACCTGCACCGTCCGGTACCGCATGTTGCCTCCCTCACCCGGCGGGGCCGATCCGCCGAGGGTAGGGTCGGAAAGAGATCGGCCAAGGGCAACAGCACCGGCCGGAGCGCCGGTGAGATCACATCGGAGGTCTACTGATGCGGCTTCCCCGCATTCTCGCGCCGCGTACCACCGCCTACGCACACTGCGACCTGCCGTGTGGCGTGTACGACCCGGCCCAGGCCCGCATCGAGGCCGAGTCGGTGAAGGCGATCATGGAGAAGTACCAGGCCAACGACGACCCGGTCTTCCGCACCCGGGCGATCCTCATCAAGGAGCAGCGCGCCGAGCTGGTCAAGCACCACCTGTGGGTGCTGTGGACCGACTACTTCAAGCCGCCGCACTTCGAGAAGTACCCGCAGCTGCACGAGCTGTTCAACCAGGCCACCAAGCAGGCGGGCGCGACCGGCGGCAAGGGCTCGCTCGACCCGGCCGAGGGCCAGAAGCTGCTGGACCTGATCGACCAGATCGCGGAGATCTTCTGGGAGACCAAGAAGGCGTCCTGACCATGGACACCGACGTCGCCACCGGCCCCGCCACGGCGGGGCCGGTGGTGTCTGGCACCCGGCACGGCCAGCTGGTGCTGGTCCGGCACGGCGAGACCGTCTGGAGCAGCGCCGGCCGGCACACCAGCCGTACCGACGTCCCGCTCACCCCGCGCGGCGAGGCGCAGGCGCGGGCGCTCGCCCCGCTGCTGCGCGGCCTCGACATCGCGCTCGCCCTGACCAGCCCGATGGCCAGGGCGGCGTGTACCGCGAGGCTGATCGGTCTCGACGCGGTGCCCGAGCCGGACCTGCACGAGTGGGACTACGGGCGGTACGAGGGCGTGACCACGGCCACCATCCGGGAAAGTGTGCCGGGCTGGACGATCTGGACCCATCCGGTCCCGGGCGGCGAGACTGAGGAGCGGGTGGGCGCGCGGGCCGACCGGGTGCTGGCGCGGGCCGTCGCCGCCCTCGACCGCGGCGACGTGGTGCTGGTCGCGCACGGTCACTTCCTGCGGGTGGTCACCGCCCGGTATCTCGGCCTGGCGGTGAACGGCGGCCGGCTGTTCACGCTCGACCCGGCCCGCCCGTGCCTGCTCGGCACCGAGCACGGCAATCCGGTGATCCGCGCATGGAATCTGGGTACGAAACTGGTGGACCAGTGGGGTGGTCACTGACGTTCGCGGGGCTTCGGCCGGCCCAGCGCACCGCTGGCCGCGTTGTCGTCGTCGCGCGCAGCGCCGCTGCGCTCTCCTCCTCCGCCTTGCCATCGGCACGCTGGATCCGGCCTCGGGCCCTCGCAACGCCAGTGACCACCCCAGTAGGCTCCTGCCTGAACCGTCCACGAGGTGAAGCGGTGACCGACGTGAGCACATCCTCTCCCGAGACCGCGGGAAGCGCGGAGGCCGCACGCGGCTACGAGCACGTACTGCTCGCGCTGCCCGCCGCGACGACGTACCTGTCGGTGCTCCGCACCGCGACCGCCGGGCTGGCCGCCCGCATGGACTTCACCCTCGACGAGATCGAGGACCTGCGGATCGCGGTCGACGAGGCCTCCGGCATGTTGCTGCCGGGCGCGCCCGAGGGCGCCGAGCTGACCTGCCGGTTCGAGGTGGCGCCGGGCCGGATCGCGGTGACCCTCTCCACCCCGTCGGTGGACAGGGAACTGCCGCCGCGCGACACGTTCGCCTGGACGGTGCTGACCGCGCTGGCCGGCGACGTGGACGCGGCCGTCACCGACCAGGGCGAGCTGGCGATCCGGCTGGTGAAGCACAAGGGCGCGACGTGACCGAGGCGGTTCCCGAGGGCCGTACCCGGATCGAGACGGCCCGGGTACGGGAGATCTTCGCCACGCTGCTCGCGCTCCCGGAGGGCGACCCGGAGCGGCAGCGGTTGCGTGCCCAGCTGGTGGAGATGCACCTGCCGCTGGTGGAGTACCTGGCCAGGCGGTTCCGCAACCGCGGCGAACCGCACGACGACCTGGTGCAGGTGGGCACGATCGGGCTGATCAAGTCGGTGGACCGGTTCGACACCGACCGCGGTGTGGAGTTCGCCACCTACGCCACCCCGACGATCGTC
>JBJMIH010000261.1:0-10400 GCA_045806985.1 Mycobacteriales bacterium
CGGCGGTCTGGGCACGGTGGGGGGCGACGTCGGCGCGTTCCAGTTTTTTGGCGGCTACGCGGGCGACCGCCACGCCGAGGCCGACGGCGTGCGCCCAGATCGTGCCGCTCATCTGGTCGCCTCCGCCCGCGCATCTCCGGTGTCCTCGCGGACGGCGGTCGCGGACTCCTCGACGTTCAGGCCGGGGAGGCGGACGCCGAAGGGCTTGACCGGCGCGGTGACCCTGGCGGTGATCGTGTCGCCGTCGGTGGTCAGGGTGATGCCGGCGTTGGCGGGCGCGACTCGTTGGCCGATCCGGTCGGGGTCGGGCTCGCCCCTGGCGGCGGCCCGTACGGTCTCCCTGGCCGCGTCCAGGCAGCGCTCCCTGGTGACGACGGCGCCGACGGCGGTGAGGAGAAAGGCGGCCACCAGCAGCAGCGAAGGCACGGCCATCGCGGTCTCGGCGGTCACCATGCCGCTGTCCCGCTGATGACGAGCGAGGTCAGTGCTCTTTCGACGATGCCGCTGAGCGCGTTGTAGACGGCGCCGCTGTTCACCACCCTCATGAGCAGGAGGGCGAAGGCCACGGCGGTGAACAGACCCACCGCGTACTCGGCCGTGATCATTCCCCTGTCGCCACGTCGTACCTTCCACATCGGACCGTCCCCTCTGTTGGAGCGCCGGAAGTTCCGGCGGTGGATCCACCCTCGCCCGGTTGGGGGCGGTGAGGGGGCGAGGAGCCCGGATCTGTGGACGAAACCTGGGGGTGTGGATAACGTCCTGCGGATTCGGGCTCAGGGCATGGCGTGGGCGGCCAAGGCGAAGAGGACCGGGACCACGGCCATCGCGAGGAAGGCGGGCAGGAAGCACAGGCCGAGCGGGAGGGTGGCGACGATGCCGGCGCGGCGGGCGTACTCCTCGTCGCGGGTGTGGTGGTCGGCGCGGAGTTCGGCGGCGAGGCGGGTGAAGGCGGTGGCGAGGGCGGTGCCGGAGTCGCCGGCCCGGCGTACTGCACGCACGCCGGGGGCGGCGCCGGCCAAGGCAGTCAGCGGCACCCACGCGGTGGCGGGATCGGCGCCCAGCTCGCCGGCGCGGGCGATCCTGGCCAGCACCTCACCGACCGGGCCGGGCAGGGCGGCCCCGACCTGGCCGGCCGCGTGGTGCGGTGGTTGGCCGGCACGGAGCGCCGCGGCCAGGAGGTCAAGGGCGAACGGGAGGTCGCGGACGGGCGGCGCGGGCGGGCTGGAGCGGCCGAGGAAGCGGTAGGCGACCAGGGCCGCCGGGACGCCGGCGATGCCGAGCGGCCAACCGAGCACGACGGCGGTGGCGAGACCGGCCGCGGTGGCGAACAGCAGCCGGCGGCGGTTCGGGTGGGCGCGTGGCGGAGTCGGGTACAGGCGGCGGTACCGGCGGCGGGCGGGATCGGGCCGCGGGAGTGCTACCAGGGCGGCGGCCAGCAGCAGGAACGGGACTGTCACGGCCACTCCGGCGGCCGGGTGATCCGGTCGATCCAGGCCAGCCCGGCGAAGTCGAGCCCCACGCCGATCAGCAGGCTCACCGCGGCCGCGGGTTGCTCGGCGAACAGGTGGCGAGGATCGGCGCCCAGCTGGGCGCCGAGCAGCAGCCCCAGCAGCGGGAGGACGGCGAGCAGGCGGGCGCTGGCCTTGGGCCCGGCGAGTTGGGCGCGCAGCTGGCGGTGTGCCCGGGCGGCGGCGCGCAGCTCCTCCTCCAGCTGGTCGAGGACGCCGGCCAGCGGGGCGCCGCTGCTCTCGCTCACCCGCCAGGCGGCGGCGAGCCGGGCGAGGAGTGGATCGCCGGTCGGGCGGATCGCGCCGGTGGCGGAGGCCTCGGTCAGGGTGGGTCCGTACGGGCCGGGGATTTCGGCGACGCAGGCCAGGGCGGCCTCCGGCGGCCTGCCGGCGCGAAGTTCGGCCGCGAGGGCGGCGACCACTTCCACCGCCGCCTGGCGGCGGTCGACCGCGGCGAGTTCGGCGCGCGACCGGGCCCTCGTCCGCAGCACCCCGTAGCCGCCCGCCGCGACAGCGATCCCGACCGCCGTCCCGCAGGTGAGCAGGGCCAGCGTGGCAGCTGTCAACACCGCTCCGGTACCGCCGGCGCGGGAGAGCGGGAGGCGTGCCTTCCGCGGTCCCCCCTGCAGGCGACGGAACCTGACATGGGCCGGGTCTGGCAGCGGCACCAGTACCGCCCCCGCGGCAGCCAGCAGCAGCACGGCCGCGGTTGGCGGGGTCATCGGGGTGCTCCGCGGGCGACGAGGAGGCGGCGGAGCCGGGCCGCGCCCGGCAGGTCGGAGTCGGGGACAGCCGCGGCGCGGGGGTTCGGGTCGGGGGCGGCGTGCAGGTGGGGGCGGTGGACGGTGGCGGCGTTCGGGTCGGGGGCCGATGGGGTGGGGGCCGATGGGGTGGGGGCGAGGGTGAGGGTCGGGCGGGTGCCGGGGCGCCAGGCGGGGAGGGGCTGGGGGCGCCCTTGCGGGTCGGGGGTGAGGAGGCTGATCTCGGTGATGACGCGCCTGCCGTCGCGGCGGCGGCGGATGTGGATCACCACCTGGACCGCGGCGGTGAGCTGGTGGGAGAGGGCGTCCTGGGGAAGGCCGCCCAGGGCACCGAGGGCGGCCAGGCGGGCCGGCACGTCGGCGGGGCTGTTGGCGTGCAGGGTGCCGGCACCGCCCTCGTGACCGGTGTTGAGCGCGGCGAGGAGGTCGACCACCTCCGCACCACGTACCTCGCCGACGACCAGGCGGTCCGGACGCATCCGCAGCGCCTGGCGGACCAGGTCGCGCAGGGTGACCTCGCCGGCGCCCTCGACGTTGGGCCGGCGGGCCTCGAGGCGGACCACGTGCGGGTGGGCCGGGCGGAGCTCGCTGGCGTCCTCGACGAGGACGATCCGTTCCTCGGGCGGTACCAGGCCGAGGAGGCTGGCGAGCAACGTGGTCTTGCCCGCGCCGGTACCACCGGTGACCAGGAAGGCGAGCCGGGCGGCGACGATGCCGGCGAGCAGGGCCGCGCCGCGCGAGTCGACCGTCCCGGCCGCCACCAGCTCGTCCAGCGTGAAGGCGCGGGAGCGG
This sequence comes from Mycobacteriales bacterium, assembly GCA_045806985.1. GTDB lineage: Bacteria > Actinomycetota > Actinomycetes > Mycobacteriales > JBJMIH01 > JBJMIH01. The sequence goes on from JBJMIH010000261.1 coordinate 3,062, forward strand.
AGCACGCGCAGGGACAGGCAGGTGCCGGCCGCGGAGATCGGCGGTAGGACCGCGTGTACCCGGGTGCCATCGGGGGTGCGGGCATCCACCCAGGGCTGGGCGTCGTCCAGCCGGCGGCCGCACGCGGCGGCGAGACGCTGGGCGAGGCGCCGCACCGCCGGCTCGCCGTCGAACCGCACCGCCGACCGCTCCAGGCCGCCGCCGCGGTCGATCCACACGTCGTCGGGGCCGTTCACCAGCACATCGGTGACCGCGGGATCGTCCAGCAGCGGCGCGAGCGGGCCGGCGCCGTCGATCTCGGCGCGGACGCCGGAGTACGCCCTCGGCCCTGCCCGCTCCGCCCGCATCGCGGCGGTGAGCTGGGCCGGCGTGGCGGTCCCGCCGCCGTCGGCCAGCCGACGCCGTACCCGGTCGATCAGCGGCTGCTCGACGTCATCGGTGTTCATGCCGCCTCCCTCCGGCGCTCGAGGCGGTTGAGGTAGGCGCCGGCGCAGCGGAGGAGGGTGGCGAAGTGGCGGCCGGAGACGCCGCGGCCGGCGTCGATGTCGTCGGCCAGGCGTCGTTCGTAGGGGAGTTCGCCGGCGCACGGCAGGTGGAGGGTTTCGGCGACCGCCTGGTAGGGGAGGCTGCCCTCGCGTACCAGCACGGAGAGTTCGGCCGTGTGCCGGCTCGCCTGCTCGACCACTCCCCTGGCCGCCGCCACCGCCCGGATGTCGGCGGGTACGACGACCAGGGCGGCGCTGGCCAGCCGGAGTGCGAGCGTGGCGGCAGGGTCGGGCCAGCGCGGCAGGTCGACCACCACCAGGTCGTACTCGCGCCTGCCACTGTCCAGGATGGACTGCATGGCGGCCATCGGGATGGGGGTCGGGTCGCCGCCCTGCCGGGACAGCACGGTCAGCGGGCCGAGCCGGGGCAGGCAGCCGCGTAGCGTGTCCGGTGGCAGCGGGCCGCGGGTGTTCAGGAACGCCGGCCACCGCTCGCCGTCCAGCTCCTCGGCGCCGACCAGCAGGTCGATGCCGCCGCCGAGCGGGTCGGCGTCCAGCAGCAGGGTGTGCGCGCCGCGCCGGGAGGCCACGTGGGCGAGGCTGGCCGCGAACGCGCTGGCGCCCGCGCCACCCCGGCCGCCCACGACGGCCAGCAGTGTCCCGCCGACCGGGCGGTCGTAGCCGTAGGCGAGATGTTTCTCCAGCAGGTCTTCGCCGCCGGGCAGCCTGGTGACCTGCGCGCCCAGCTGGAACGCCTGGCACCACAGGCTTTCGCTCTCAGCGTCGTCGGTGACGACCAGCACGCCGTCGCGGGCCGGCAGGCGGGCCTCCACGCAGCGGGTGAGCTGGTCGGCGCCGACCACCACGAGTGGTGCGCGTACCCACTGTTCGGGCGCGGGTTCGTCGGCCACGTCGAAGGCCAGGCCGGCCGCGTCGGCGGCGGTGATGACCCGCTGGAGCAGGCGATCCGACTGGGTAAGGACGAGCGGGTGGTGTGGCATCGGGGCCTCCGGGCGGTGGTGGCGGTCGCCGGGATTGGTGACCGGGACCAGCCTCACCGGGCGGAGGGCGGCATGGGGCCGCGGAGCCCGAATCTGTGGATGAAACCTGGGGATGTGGAAAAGTCCCTGGGGTTTTGCGGAAACCGCAGGTGGGAGCGTCGCAGTTGAGAGGCGCCGTGCGGCGCGTATAGGACGACCCCCGCCGGGGGGGTGGACGGGGGTCGTCAGGTGGTCCGGCTCCGGGGGGGTCGAGCCGAACCCGCTCGCGGAACCGATCAATGTGAGTAGACCGGTTCGATCATCATTGTAGTCACTTCGTGCCGCGCTCGGTAAACCCTTCGCGACGACGAATACGTTCCGTTGACACGGTACCGGAGCGCACAAGTCCTAGTTCGTATCCGGGCGGTGACGCAACGGTGACAGGACAGCGCAGGTACCTCTCCTGCGTATGCTCTGCGCTGTGCACCCGCGCCGTGCCGCCTTCTTCGACCTGGACAAGACCGTGATCGCGCGGTCGAGTACCGCGGTGTTCGGTCGCCCTTTCTACCGTGGTGGCCTCATCACTCGACGGCAGATGTTGCGCACTGGTGTCGTGCACCTCATGTACCACACGTTCGGCGCCGACCGGTCGCAGCTCGACCGGATGCGCGAGTACTTCGCGTCGCTGGTCACCGGCTGGGACGTCGCGCAGGCCAGGCGGGTCATCGACGAGACGCTGACCGAGCTGGTGGAGCCGATGGTGTACGCCGAGGCGGTGGAGTTGATCGCCGGGCACCGGGCCGCCGGCCGCGATGTGGTGCTCGTCTCATCGTCCGGTGTGGAGCTGGTGGAGCCGATCGGGCAGCTCCTCGGCGTCGACCGGGTGATCGCCACCCGGATGTCCATCGCGGACGGCCGGTACACCGGCGAGGTGGAGTTCTACGCGTTCGGCGAGACCAAGGCGGCGGCCGCCAGGGAGCTGGCCGCCCGCGAGGGCTACGACCTGGCCGACAGCTTCGCCTACTCGGACTCGCACACCGACATTCCGCTGCTGGAGGCGGTCGGCAACGCCGTGGCGGTGAACCCGGACCGGGCGCTGCGCCGGGTCGCGCTGGAGCGGGGCTGGACGGTGCTGCGGTTCGAGCGGCCGACCGCGTTGCGCGCGAAGCTGTCCCCGACCGGCGCGATGTTGATCGGTGCGGTCGCCGGGGTCGCCGCCGCCGGAGTCGTGTACTGGGTACGGCAACGCCGCAGGTCAGCCGCATGATGGTGTACGTGCGATCACGCTGAGATCACGAAAAGACTAAGTTACTCGCGGGGATCCTCTTCACAACGCGTCCCGACTCAAGTACAAAGTGCAAGTACGGACGACGGCGGCAGCGGGGCCGGCACAGGATCTCCAACCCCGTCGAACTCCGGGCACGGACGCAGGGAAACCCACGCGCGACCAGCCGCGGGAGGCACGGTGACGAGGCGGGCGGCAACGCCCGGACTCCGTCAATTGAGGAGCACGCTTGGTACCCCCGCTCTCCGTGGACGTAAGTGGCGCCTCCGAGTGAGGCGCCACTTCTACGTCCGGGCCGGGGCGCGCAGCACCGCCTCGCAGATCGCCAGTCCCTCGCGGGCGCCCAGCGCGGTCGCCGCGCAGCAGTGCCTGATCCACGCCGCGACCCCCTCCGGGGTCCCGTAGCCGGCCGCCAGCTCCGCGTACTCCCCCGCCAGCTCGCGGTGACCCACCTCGGGCACTGCCAGGCCCTTCGGATCCAGGCCCCGGGTCACCAGCGTCAGCCGCGCCGCGGCCCTGGCCACCACCCCGCTCCCGACCGGGAACGGCCGGCCGGCCAGCAGCTCTCCGTGCACGAACGCGGCCACCACCACGGCCGGCGCGGCGGTCCTCGCCACCAGCACCTGGCTGAGCAGTTCGAGCCGGTCGGCGGCGGCCGGGTCGGGCCGGCCGAGCGCCTCGGCGGGGGCCGCCGGGTCGACGAGGTCGCGGGCGGCCAGCAGGTGCAGCCGGGCCAGCACCTGGCGCGGCGCCCGCTCCCAGGTGTCGACCAGCGGCCCCAGGCCGGTCGCCACCCGCAGCGCGCCCTGGGTGACCGGGTCGGTCGCCGCCCCGGACCGGACGTCGGCAAGTGCGCTGCCGGCGCCGTCGAGCGCGGCCGACGCCCACGCCCCGCGGACCGCCGACTCGGCGCTCACCTCGGCGGAGCGCCGGCGCAGCACCCGGTGCCCGAGCAGCCGGTCAACGGCCACCCTGGCCTCTTCGGCGGCCTCGGCCACCCCGGGAAGATCCAGCAACGGAGCGAGCGGATCAGTCACTCGAACAGGCTAGAAAGTGGAAAGGTCTGGACCAATCGCCGGGGTGGGAACGCACACACTCTTGCCGACCGCCGCCAGGCCTGGTGAGGTACGTGATAACAGCAACAACTACGAGTGAAGAACCACACACCCGCCAGTGAGCAAGGAGCTCGTCTTGAGCGATCAGGGGCTTTCGAACCTGCTGCACGAGTCGAGGCGCTTCCCGCCGCCACCGGACCTCGCCGCCCAGGCGAACGTGACGGAAGCGGAGTACGAGGAGGCCGCCGCCGACCGCATCGCGTTCTGGGAGAAGCAGGCCCACCGCCTGCACTGGGACAATCCGTGGCACCGGGCGCTGGAATGGGAGCTGCCGTTCGCGAAATGGTTCGTGGGCGGCCAGCTCAACGTGGCCTACAACTGCGTGGACCGGCATGTCGAGGCCGGGCTGGGTGACAAGGTCGCCTACCACTGGGAAGGCGAGCCCGGCGACACCCGCACGATCACCTACGCCCAGCTCAAGGATCTGGTCTGCCAGGCCACCAACGCGCTGATCGAGCTGGGCGTCCGCAAGGGCGACCGGGTCGCCATCTACATGCCGATGATCCCCGAGACCGTGGTGGCCATGCTGGCCTGCGCCCGGCTCGGCGCGCCGCACACCGTGGTGTTCGGCGGTTTCTCCGCCGAGGCGCTGCGCAGCCGCGTGCTCGACTGCGAGGCCACCGTCGTGATCACCGCCGACGGCGGGTACCGGCGCGGCAACGTGGGCCCGCTCAAGCCGGCCGTCGACGAGGCGCTGACCGAGTGCCCGGACGTCCGCAAGGTGCTGGTCGTCCGCCGCACCGGCCAGGACGTCGAGTGGAACGACGATCGCGACGTCTGGTGGCACGACATCGTAGACCGGCAGTCCACCGAGCACACCTACGAGCCGCACGACTCCGAGCACCCGCTGTACGTGATGTACACCTCGGGCACCACCGCCAAGCCCAAGGGCATCCTGCACACCACCGGCGGCTACCTCACCCAGGTGTCGTACACGCACTGGTCGGTGTTCGACCTCAAGCCCGAGACCGACGTGTTCTGGACCGCCGCCGACATCGGCTGGGTCACCGGGCACAGCTACATCGTGTACGGGCCGCTCTCCAACGGCACCACGTCGGTGATGTACGAGGGCACACCGGACACCCCGCACCAGGGCCGCTGGTGGGAGATCGTGCAGAAGTACAAGGCCACGATCCTGTACTGCGCGCCCACCGCGATCAGGACGTTCATGAAGTGGGGCGAGCAGATCCCCGCCGAGTTCGACCTGTCATCGCTGCGGGTCATCGGGTCGGTCGGCGAGCCGATCAACCCGGAGGCCTACATCTGGTACCGCAAGAACATCGGCGGCGACAGCGCGCCGGTGGTGGACACCTGGTGGCAGACGGAGACCGGGTCGATCCTGATCTCGCCGCTGCCGGGGGTGACCGCCGGCAAGCCGGGCGCGGCCATGCGCCCGCTGCCCGGCATCAGCGCCGACGTGGTGGACAGCGAGGCCAACTCGGTGCCGAACGGCGGCGGCGGGTTCCTGGTGCTCACCGAGCCGTGGCCGTCGATGCTGCGCGGCATCTGGGGCGACCCGGAGCGGTACAAGGACACCTACTGGTCGCGGTTCGAGGGCAAGTACTTCGCCGGCGACGGCGCCAAGCGGGACGAGGACGGCGACATCTGGCTGCTCGGCCGGGTGGACGACGTGATGCTGATCTCCGGCCACAACATCTCGACCACCGAGGTGGAGTCGGCGCTGGTGTCGCACCCGAAGGTGGCCGAGGCCGCCGTGGTCGGCGCCACCGACCCGACCACCGGCCAGGCGATCGTGGCGTTCGTCACGGTGAAGGCGGAGGTATCGGCCGAGGGCTCGGACGGCGAGGCGCTCGTCTCCGAACTGCGCGAGCACGTCGCCAACGAGATCGGCAAGATCGCCAGGCCGCGGCAGATCCTGCTCACGCCCGACCTGCCGAAGACGCGGTCCGGCAAGATCATGCGGCGGCTGCTCAAGGATGTCGCCGAGCACCGGGAGCTCGGCGACGTGACGACCCTGACCGACTCCAGCGTGATGGACCTGATCAGCGAGAGGCTGCCGACGACCCCGACGGAGGAGGCCGAAGGGCAGGAGCTGGTCACCGAGCTGCGCAACCACGTGGCCCGGGAGATCGGTCCGATCGCCAAGCCCCGGCAGGTGCTGATCGTCGCCGAGCTGCCCAAGACCCGCAGCGGCAAGATCATGCGCCGGCTCCTCCGGGACGTGGCCGAGCACCGCGAGCTCGGCGACGTGACGACGCTGACCGACTCCACCGTCATGGACCTCATCGGCGAGAAGCTCCCGGCCGCCCCCGCGGAGGACTGAGGCGTGGACGCCCGTCCCGCACCGTCAGTAGGTTGAGCGGGACGGGTATCCGTGCCGGTCGATCCGGCGATTCAGGAGCGAGGGCCGATGAGCGAGTCGACGCACACGATGGATCCGACCTTCTACCGCAGCCCCTCCGAGGCGATCGCCGCGCCGACCGAGGAGCTCGCCTACGTCGTCGCCTTCGACCGGGCCGCGGAGAAGCCGGACGCGCTCACCGTCGTCGACACCGACCCGGACTCGCCGACGTACGGGCAGATCGTCGGCTGGGCCGACCTGCCGACCGTCGGCGACGAGCTGCACCACTTCGGCTGGAACGCCTGCTCCAGCGCGCTCAAGCACGAGGGCCACGACATGGGCGCCGACGGGCTGCAGCGCCGCTACCTGCTGCTGCCGGGGCTGCGCAGCTCGAACATCCACGTCTACGACACCCACCCGGACCCGAAGAACCCGGTGCTGCACAAGACGATCGAGGCCAAGGAGCTGGCCGAGAAGGCCGGCTACTCGCGGCCGCACACGCTGCACTGCGGCCCGGACGGCGTCTTCCTCACCTGCCTGGGCACTGCCGACGGCGACGAGGGTCCCGGCGGGATCGCGCTGCTCGACCACGCCACCTTCGACGTGCTGCGGGCGTGGGAGACCGACCGCGGCCCGCAGTACCTGCACTACGACGCCTGGTGGCACCTCAACCAGAACACGCTGATCTCCAGCGAGTGGGGCACGCCGTCGATGGTCGAGAACGGGCTGGTCCCGGAGAAGCTGCTGGGCGGCCAGTACGGCCACCAGCTGCACTTCTGGGATCTCGCCGCGGGCCGGCACCTCCAGACGGTGGACCTCGGCGCCGAGCAGCAAATGGTGCTGGAACTGCGGCCCTCGCACGACCCGGAGGCGACGTGGGGGTTCGTCGGCGTCGTCGTGTCCACCGCCGACCTGTCGGCCTCGATCTGGCGCTGGCACCGCGACGGCGGCGAGTGGACGGCGGACAAGGTGATCACCATCCCCGCCGAGCCGGCCGACCCCACCGACCTGCCGCCGGCGCTGGCCCCCTTCGGCGCCGTGCCGCCGCTGGTCACCGACATCGACCTGTCCGTCGACGACAAGATGCTCTACGTCTCCTGCTGGGGCACCGGCGAGCTCAAGCAGTACGACGTCTCCGACCCGGCCCATCCGCGCGAGGTCGGCTCGGTCCA